>NZ_JBEXQA010000004.1:0-437044 GCF_040612395.1 Streptomyces sp. NPDC006430 | reverse complement strand
TACAAGACCCAGCGCCACGGTGGACGTCTGATCGTCGCCGACCGCTGGATGCCCTCCTCGAAGACCTGCTCCCGCTGCGGTGTGGTGAAAGCCAAGCTGCCCCTCGGCGTGCGTGTCTTCGAGTGCGACGCCTGCGGACTCGTCCTGGACCGGGACGCGAACGCAGGCCACAACCTGGCCGCCCTCGCGGCGGCCAACCGTACAACGGGTACCGGAGTGGCCGGAGACCCGGGCCCCGCACTGGTGGTGGTGCCGAAGCCTCGTGGAGCCAAGCAGAAGACCCGCACCGCCCGAGCCTGCAAGGGGACGGGCACGCGGGCGGCTGGCGCAACACCCCACCAGGGGACGGATGCGAGAGATCGTCGACAGGACACCAGGCGCGAGCAACTCGCGCTCTGGTGACACCGTCACGAACCTTCCGGGCGGAAACGCCCGGAATACTGAGAGTCACCGAGACTCGAAGCAACGGGAGAAGCGGTGGCGCGTCGTCACAACACGTCCTGCGCGGGAACCGGCTGCGTCGGGTACCTGCTGCTCAATGTCGTCGGACTCGTCGGATGCCTGCTCGCGCTCCCGGTGCTGCTGCCCGACCTGATGGCCGAGCAGACGCCGCCGCTGGAGGTGGCGGGCGCCGGCCAATGGGCCGTGATGTACGGCGTCCCGGTCGCCGTCGCGCTGGCGCTCGTCGCGATCGCCGGGCGGGGCGGGCGCTTCGTGTGGTGGTTGATCCTGGTGAGGACGGCGGTACTGCTCGCCGCCGTGGCCGTCGCCGTGCAGTCCGTACAGGGGCAGGTGGCCGATCAGCCCTGGAACGTACGGGCCGCGGCCGAGGGCGGGGCCGCCGGGCTGGCGGCCCTCGTCGTCCACCTGGGCGTGCGCCGGTGGGACCGGTCACACGGGGCGCGGCCCCGGCCGGGCGAGGTCTGGCTGGCGATGGTGCCGCTGCGGGAGGACCCGCAGGAGCAGCTGCGGCACTACTGCGTGGTGCTGGAGACCGGCCCAGGCGGCGCCCGGGTCGCCCAGATCACCAGCAAGGACAAGGACGGTCGGCGCGACCACATCCGGATCCCCAACCACGGGTGGGACGAGCTCTCGGGCCGTCCCCACTGGGTGGAGATCGGCCGCGAGCCGCGTGTGGTGCCCTACCGCGAGTTCCTCAAGTCCCGTCCGCAGGGCCGGTGCCCGGCAGGGGTCTGGGCCCAGCTCCGGGCCCGTCGCCCCGCGGGGGCGCTGGCAACCCCCGGGCGGGCGCCGAGGGCGTCCGTTCCACGGCTGCTGAAGCGGATCCTCGGCGCGTACCGCGGCTGAGCCCGCGGCGGCTCCCGGCGCGCCCAGCTTGTGCCCGGTCTGCGCCTGGCGTGCGCCCGGCCCGCGATCGACCGGCCGCGCCGGGGGGCGTCCCTCACTCGGCCAGGTGGACCTCCAGCGCAGTCCGCACGGCCGACTCCAACGCCCCCTCGATCCAGGCAGGCTTGACGGACGTGTGGCAGCCGGCGAAGTGCAGCCGGCCCTCGGGGCGGCGTACGTGCGGGAAGAGCTCGGTGTGCTGGCCGGGCAGCAGCACCGAGGCCTCGCCGTACGCGTACGGGTCGCGCATCCAGGACTGGGTCGCGCCGACGCCCGTGTAGAAGACCTCGATCCGCTGCCCGTACACCTCCTGCAGACCGGCCAGGGCCCTCGGGTACCGCTCGGCGTCCTCGAAGGCATCCCACTTCAGGGCGTCGTCCGCCCAGCTGTAGGAGGCCAGCACCACTCCGCCCGCGCTGCCCTCCACGGGGTGCGAGGGCTGGAACATGAACCGGTTCGCGTTGTCGGTGGTGGAACCGCCGCCGACCACGCCCGCGGCCTCCGGCTGGTCCCTGGCGACGGCCCGGCTGGCCGCGTAGTGCACGCGCTGCGCCTGCGTGACGTGACCCTTCGGGGTGGCCGGGTGGGCGCCCAGCAGCGAGCCGTCGCCGGGGGTCCGGCCCAGCTGGTAGTCGGCGTACAGGCCCTTGCGCACGGCCTCCAGCTCGCGCTTCCAGTCCGCCTCGGTGAACTCCCACCAGCGGCGGCTAAATTCGAGCAGCACCTTGGTCGCCGCGTCGTAGTGCAGTTCGGTGACCGCGCGCCGCTTGCCGTACGAGAGGGCCGGCGTGACCGGGATGTGCCGGAGCCCGGAGAAGGGCACGGTGATGATGGCGATGTCACCGGTGAAGGTCTGCCGCACCACCGGACGGCCGCCGCGGCCCTCGGAGACCGTCTCCACGGCGACCGACTTCTTCGCCGCATCCTGGGTGATCCGGGTGACGCGCCGGTCGAGCCGCACCAGGTCCTTGACCCGTTCGTACATGGCGTCGGCCAACGTGCCGGTTCCGCCGGGGAGTTCGAAGAAGGCGGTGTCCGGGCTGATCAGGGCGGAGGAGATGAAGGAGTGCAGGAAGGTGAGGTGGAGCCGGGAGGTCAGGTTCTCGACCGTCCCGATGAGATCGACGGTCCGCTCGTCGAGCTTGGCCTCGTCGGTGAGGTAGCGGTACATCGACATGTGTCCGTAGCGCTGGATCACCTGGGCCCAGCCCTCGACGAGTGCTCGGCCCTCCTTGCCGTCGACCAGTGTGCGTACGGGAGCGAGCGCGCCACGCACGATCTGCGCGGCGGGGACGGACTCGTAGGCGGCCGGAACCCCGAAAGAGCGGTTGACGGCGCGCGGGTCGCGGGCGTAGTCGGCGCGCCGCACCCGGGTGCCGTTGACGAGGATCCACGTGCGGTACGCGGGGCGGCCCGAGCCGTCCACATCGACGAGGTGGAAGCGGCGGCGCCGCAGCCCCAGGCTGTCCATGAGCCCGGTCACCAGCGGGTGACTGTCCGGGATCCGCATGGCGCCGGCTTCCGCGTACTGCTTGGGATCGGCGAAGGGCGCTGCCGCGCGCTCGTGGCCGCCCGCACGGAAGGTCTTGATCCGGCCGCCGACGCGGTTGCCGTTGGCCTCGATCACGGTGACCCGGTGGCCGGCCGAACGCAGCAGGTGGGCGGCGGTCAGGCCGGCCGGCCCGGCACCGATGACGAGGACCTTCTTGGGGGGCCTGCGGGACCGGGGCAGGCCGGACGTGAGCAGGACGTCGGTGTAGCGGGGCACCAGGGACTGGTCGTTGTCGTCCCGGACCAGGACGGCACGTGCCACCGACAGGCAGGTCTCCCAGTCGGCGGAGGGAGCCGCGGCGGGCGCGAGGTCCGGTGCGAGGGCGGGCGCGGTCGCGGAGGAGGCCGGGCCGGCGGTGGCCACCGCGCCGACCGCGGCGAGGGCACCCGCACCGGCTCCGGCGAGGAGGGTGCGTCGCGTGGGCGTACCGGGGGAGGGGGGTTCAATGATCATGGTTCTACCCTCGGGGCCCCGGGACGGGGCCGCGGACCGGACGCGCGTAGACCGGGCCGGAACCACTCGAAGGTGCGGCGGTCAACTCTGCGCTGACGCGCCGTGGTTGGAGCCGCCCCGGCCCACCGGGCCCGATTTGACGGAACCTCGGATTCGTCCCATTCGATGTGTGCTGTGACCGTTACTCCCGGCGTGCGCCGGGGGCGAACGCGACGCCCGCCGCACCGGCCCGGTGCGGTTGACGTAGCTCGCCTGGTCTCCCCGGTGTACGTGTCCCACCCCGCTCCTGCGAACGGTTGTCCGGGACCCGGTAATCGGCTCTACTGCTGTGCAGCCCCGCACTCGGGGCACGTTCCGGGGAGGGCATCCACGATGAGTTCGCACCGCCGCCGCGCGGGCTTCCGCGGCCGGCCGCTGCTGACGCTGCTGCTCGCCGGCTTCCTGCTCGTCGGCGTCTGCGCCGCCACCGGCATCGCCTGGGACCCCTTCACCGCAGGCTCCCGCCGGAACGACGCGGCTCCCCAGATCGGTGCGCCCTGGTCGGCCGGCCCCGACGCCGGCCCCGTACCCAGTGCCTCCGGCACCCCCGAACAGAGCCCCGCCACCAGCCCGAGCGGTGCGGTCCGGGGCAAGGACGACGCCCCGGGCGCGGGGGACCCCGGCGACCAACGGTCCGCGGGCGCCCTGCCCTTCGACATGCCCCAGCCAGCCGCCCTGCACACCGGCAGCGCGGGCAAGAAGCTCGTGTTCGCGCACTACTTCACCCCGTACCCCCTCTCGCTCGACAACGCGAGTGCGGACGCCGACTACTACACCCGCAACTACCTCAACCCGGACGGCGAGAACGGCAAGCACGAACGGTACGGCGGCCTGCTGCGCGACCGGCCGCTACCCGTCCGACCCAAGGACGGAAACTGGGAACTCGCCAACCTCCGCCAAGAGGTGCGCACCGCCCGTGCCGCCGGTCTCGACGGGTTCACGCTCGACCTGCTCTCCCTCTCCGGGCAGAACTGGGACCGGGCCAACCTCCTGATGGAGGCCGCCCGTTCGGTCGACCCGGCCTTCAAGATCATGCTGATGCCGGACATGACCTCGCTGAAGACCGACGACCCCGGCACCCTCGCCGAAGCCCTCGCGGCCCTCGGCAAGGCCCCCGCGGCGCACCGGCTCGGCGACGGTCGGCTCGTCGTCTCCCCGTTCAAGGCGGAGGCCAAGGACGTCGCCTGGTGGACACGGGTCCTCGACCTGCTGAAGTCCCGGTACGGCATCCGGACCGCCTTCGTCCCGACGTTCCTCGACTTCGACGCCAACAGCGCACGGTTCGCGCCGATCAGCCACGGGTTCTCAGAGTGGGGCAGCCGCAGCTACGTCGGCCAGGAGGGCGCCACGCGCGACGTGCAGCGGGCCCACGGCATGGGCAAGATCTGGATGCAGCCGGTCTCCGTCCAGGACGCCCGCCCCAACCAGGGCATCTACGACGAGGCCGGGAACACCGCCACCCTGCGCTCCACCTGGACCCACGCCATCGACGACGGCGCCGACTGGGTGCAACTCACCACCTGGAACGACTACTCCGAGGGCAGCCAGTTCGCACCCTCCCTGCACAACGGCTACGCCTACCTGGACCTGACCTCCTACTACCTGACCAAGTTCAAGACGGGCAGCTGGCCGAAGATCGTCCGCGACACGCTGTACGTCTCCGCCCGCACCCAGTTCGCCGCCGCCGACCCCACCGAGCAGTCGCTACTGATGTCCCCGCGCAAGGGCAGCGCCGCGCCCCGCGACACGGTGGAAGTGCTCAGCTTCCTGACGGCCCCGGCGGCCGTCCGTACGACGGTGGGCCCGGCCGAGGACACGCACCAGGCGCCGGCCGGCGTCCACAGCGAACTGTTGCCGCTGCGACCGGGCACCAGCTCTGCGGTGGTGGTGCGCGACGGACGGACCGGCGCGGAGGTGGAACTGCCCTACCCGGTGGACCACAAGATGGCGATCCAGGACCTGCAGTATTACGCCGTCACCAGCGGGCGGGGCTAGGCCGCGGCGGCGCTTCGCGCGATGATGCGCAGGACAGCCGCGCCGCACCCACGGAGGTCCCGTGACCCAGTCGATGCCGATACGCCCCGTCGAGTTCCCCGGCGGGCGGGCCCTGTTCCGGCTCGATCCCGCTGTTGCCCATCTGAACCACGGTTCCTTCGGGGCGGTACCAATTCCGGTCCAGGAGGTCCAGGCCGCGGTGCGGGCGGAGGTCCACGAGGATCCGGACGCCTTCTTCGTCGGCGTGGCGGAGCGGATCGAGGCGGCCCGCGCCCGGATCGCCGGACACCTCGGCGCCGCACCCGAAGGCATCGCCTTCATCTCCAACGCCACCGAGGGTGCCAACCTCGCCCTCGACGCCCTCCCGCTCGCCGACGGTGACGAGATCCTCGTCACCGACCACGGCTACGGCACCGTCGTCGCGGCCGCCGCCCGGCGCGCCCGGATCACCACCGTGTCGCTGGACCCGAACCTCCCCGACGAGGAGGCCGTGCGCGAGGCCGTGCTCGCCGGTCTGACGCCCCGTACGAGGGTGGCGGTGCTCGACCACATCAGCTCGCCCACCGCCCGACCGATCGCCACGCCGCAGTTGCTCGCCGACCTGGCCGAGCGCGGGATCACCACCGTGGTCGACGGGGCCCACGCCCCCGGCATGGTCGCCGACCCCCTCGCCGGGGGCGCCGACTTCTGGTTCGGGAACCTGCACAAATGGGGCTACGCCCCCTCTGGCAGCGCCGTCCTCGCCGTCGCCCCGGAACACCGCGGCCGGGTCCGGGCACTGGTCCCCTCCTGGGAGGATGCGCACGGCTTCCCGCGCTCCGTCGAGAACCGCGCCACCGCCGACTACACCGGCTGGCTCGCCGCCCCCGAAGGCCTGGACCTCCTCGACCGGCTCGACGCCGCCAAGGTGCGGGCCCACAACAGCACCCTCGCGGCCTACGGCGCCGCCCTGCTCGCCGAGGTCCCCGGGCTCACCCCGCTCCCGTACAGCGAGGGTCTCGCCATGCGCGCCCTGCGACTGCCGCCCGGCACCGCCGAGACCCCCGGGGACGCCCGCGTGCTGCGCGAGCGGATCGCCGCGCAGGAGGGCATCCGGGTACTGGTCTGGCCCTGGCCGGGAGGTGGCGGCATCCGCGTCTGCGGGCAGATCTACAACCGACCCGAGGAGTACGAACGCCTCGCCGCCCGGCTCCCGGCCCACCTCACGGGCGCCTGAGCAGGTACGTGTCCATGATCCAACCCTTGCGTGCGCGGGCCTCGGTCCGCAGCTCCTCGATCCGGCCGGCGACCTCCGCCAGCTTCCCCGAGACCAGGATCTCGTCCGGGGTGCCAACGTAGGCGCCCCAGTAGATGAACAGGTCCTGGTCCAGGTGGGCGGTGAAGGCGTGCCGCGCGTCCAGCATCACCACCACGTCGTCCACGTCCTGCGGCCAGCCCTCGGCCAGCCGCCGCCCGGTGGTGATCTGGACGGGCCGACCGACCCGGTTCAGGTTGGTCCGGTGCCGGGCCAGCAGCGAGGAGATGCTGCTGATGCCCGGCACCACCTCGTGCTCGAACGCCACCCGGCCCCGCTCCAGCACCTCGTCGAGGATGGCGAGGGTGGAGTCGTACAGCGAGGGGTCGCCCCACACCAGGAAGGCGCCGGTCTCGCCGTCCGCCAGATCCTCGGCGATGAACCGCTCGAAGATCTCGGCCCGCGCGCTGCGCCAGCCGTCCACCGTCGGTGCGTACCGGTCCGGGGTGCGGTCCCGGTCCGGGTCGCGGCCCTCCACGAGCCGGTGGCCGGGGCGGGCGTGCTCGTCGAGCATCGCGCGCCGCAGCCCGGTCAGATCCGCCTTCTCCTCGCCCTTCTCCAGGATGAGGAATGCGTCCGCCGCGCCGATCGCCCTGACCGCCTGGAGGGTCAGGTGGTCAGGGTCGCCCGCGCCTATGCCGATCACTGAGAACTTCTTCACCCGGCTATTCTGCCCGTCATGCGCGCAGCCCTGTTCGTCACCTGCGTCAACGACGCCCTGTACCCCCGGACCGGCATCGCCGTCGTGCGCCTGCTGGAGCGGCTCGGTGTCGGCGTGGACTTTCCGGCGGCCCAGAGCTGCTGCGGTCAGCCGCAGTACAACACCGGCTACCGGCGCGAGAGCGAACCGCTGCTGCGGCGTACGGCAGAGGCCTTCGCGGGCCACCCGTACGTGGTCACCCCGTCGGGTTCCTGCGCCGCGATGATCCGCTCCCACTATCCGCGCATCGGCCGGCAGGCGGAGCGCGAGGGGCGGGGGCCCGAGCTGGCGGCGCTGGCCGAGGAGCTCGCACCGCGCGTCTACGAGCTCACCGAATTCCTGGTGGACGTCCTCGGAGTGACCGATGTGGGCGCCTACTTCCCGCACACCGTCACCTACCACCCCTCCTGCCACGGTCTGCGCGGGCTCGGGCTCGGGGACCGCCCGCGGCGGCTGCTCACCGCGGTCAAGGGCCTGGACCTCGTCGAGCTGCCCGGCGCGCAGGAGTGCTGCGGCTTCGGGGGCACCTTCGCCGTGAAGAACCCGGACGTATCGACGGCCATGGGCACAGACAAGGTCGCCGACGCAGTGAGGACGGGCGCGGACGTGCTCTGCGGAGCCGACAATTCCTGCCTGGCCCACCTCGACGGCATCCTGCGCCGCGCCGGCACCCCGCTGCGGGCCCTGCACCTCGCGGAGATCTTGGCCTCGACGGAGGAGGAACCCCTGCGATGACGGGCACGTTCATCGGAATGCCGGCCTTCCCGGAGGCGGCGCGCAAGGCCCTGGGCGACGAGGTGCTGCGCGCCAACCTCCGCCACGCCACCCACACCATCCGCGACAAACGGGCCCGGGCGGTCACCGAGCTGGCCGACTGGGACCGGCTGCGCGCGGCGGGCAAGGCCGTCAAGGACCACACGCTGCGCCACCTCGACCACCACCTGCTCCAGCTGGAGCAATCCGTGACCGCCGCGGGCGGCACGGTCCACTGGGCGGTCGACGCACAGGAGGCCAATCGGATCGTCACCGATCTGGTCCTGGCCACGGGCGAGCGCGAGGTGGTCAAGGTCAAGTCCATGGCCACCCAGGAGATCGGCCTCAACGAGGCCCTCGAAGCAGCGGGGATCGCCGCGTACGAGACGGACCTCGCCGAACTGATCGTCCAACTCGGTCACGACCGCCCGTCCCACATCCTCGTCCCGGCCATCCACCGCAACCGGGCCGAGATCCGGGAGGTCTTCGCCGAGGAGATGGGCCGCTGGGGCCGACCCGCGCCGGACGGGCTCGGCGACGACCCCCGCGAGCTCGCCGAAGCCGCCCGCCTCCACCTGCGCGAGAAGTTCCTGCGCGCCAAAGTCGCCGTGTCCGGCGCCAACTTCATGGTCGCGGAGACCGGCACGATGGTCGTCCTCGAATCGGAGGGCAACGGCCGGATGTGCCTGACGCTGCCCGAAACCCTGATCTCGGTCGTGGGCATCGAGAAGGTGGTGCCGACCTTCCGGGACCTCGAAATCTTCCTCCAAACGCTGCCGCGCTCCTCCACGGCCGAGCGGATGAATCCGTACACGACGATGTGGACCGGCATCACCGAAGGCGACGGACCCTCCGCATTCCACCTCGTCCTCCTCGACAACGGCCGCACCGACACCCTCGCCGACGAGGTGGGCCGCCAGGCCCTGCGCTGCATCCGCTGCTCCGCCTGCCTCAACGTCTGCCCGGTCTACGAACGCGCTGGAGGCCACGCCTACGGCTCCGTCTACCCCGGACCGATCGGCGCCATCCTGAGCCCCCAACTACGGGGAACCGGCAGCGAGATCGACGCCTCGCTGCCCTACGCGTCCACCCTGTGCGGGGCCTGCTACGAGGTCTGCCCGGTCGCCATCGACATCCCCGAGGTCCTCGTCCACCTGCGCGAACGGGTGGCGCAGGGCGGCCCGGTCACCCGCGAGGGCATCCGCGTACGGATCCGCCCCGCCCGCGGCCACGCCGCCGAACGGGCTGCCCTGCGCGCGGCCCGGCTGCTGCTGGACCACCCGGGCGCGCTGCGCGCGGGGGAGCGGCTGCTGGCCCGGGCCCGCCGGTTGCGACCGCGCGGACTGCCGGGGCCGGGACGGGCCTGGACCGACGGACGGGAGCTGCCGGAGTTCCCGGCGGAGCCGTTCCGCGACTGGTGGGCCCGCGAGCGGGAAGGAGGGGCACGGGCATGAGCAGCAAGGACCGCATCCTGGGCCGCATCCGCCGGGCGGTGGCGGCGGGCCCCGAGGCGGACGTCCCCCGGGATGTCGCCGTCAGGGACGTCCCCCGGGACTACCTCGCCGTACACGGCGATCGCACACCCACCGAAACCGTCGACATGCTGGCCGCCCACCTCGCCGAGTACCGGGCGAAGGTCCACCGCACCGACGAGGCCGGCATCGCAGCGCTCCTGATGCGGCTGCTGGCCGCCCGGGGCGCACGGACGGTACTCGTACCGCCCGGCCTGCCCGCGCACTGGCTCGGCCGGACGGACGCCACCCCGATCCAGGACCGCATCGAGTCCACCCCGTACGAACTGGACGCCGTGGACAGCGTGGTGACCGGCTGCGCCCTGGCCATCGCCGAGACGGGAACCCTCGTCCTCGACGGCGGCCCCGCGCAGGGCCGTCGCCGCATCACCCTGGTGCCGGACCACCACGTCTGCGTGGTCCGGGTCCCGGACCAGGTGGTCGGCTCGGTTCCGCAGGCGCTGCCCCTGCTCGACCCGACCCGGCCGCTGACCTGGATCTCCGGTCCCTCCGCCACCAGCGACATCGAACTCGACCGGGTGGAAGGCGTGCACGGCCCCCGCACCCTAGAGGTGGTCCTACTGAGCGGACCCGCACAATGAGGGTCATGTCCGCACACATCGCCCTCACCGCACTGGTCGTCCACGAGTACGACGAGGCCATCGACTTCTACACCCGCGCCCTCGGCTTCGACCTCGTCGAGGACACCCCGCGCCCCGACGGCTCCCGCTGGGTCGTGGTCCGCCCGCGGGGCGCCACCGAGTCCGCGCTGCTGCTGGCCCGCGCCAAGGACGCGGCCCAGCGCGCCCGGGTCGGAGACCAGACGGGCGGCCGGGTCGGCTTCTTCCTGTACACCGACGACTTCACCCGGGACCACGCCCGGATGACCGCCGAGGGGGTGCGCTTCCTGGAGGAGCCGCGCCACGAGGCATACGGCTCGGTGGCGGTCTTCGAGGACCTCTACGGCAACCGCTGGGACCTCCTCCAGCCCGCATAGCCCGCATAGCCCGCATAGGCCGCTGCCTGCTAGGACGGCTCGGGCGGTCGCTCCCGCCCGCCGGTCAGGCGGGGCCCGGAGGGTCTGGCGGGGAGACGAGCCGCGGGGCTTCGGCCGCCGCGTCGACCGCCGCACCGTCCTCCACCCGCCGGGCCAACTCCCGGGCCCAGCGGACCAGGCCCGGCACGTCGATCCCGTGCGGGGACCACGGCCCGCCCGCCGGATCCGGCCCGGCCAGGGCATCGGCCCCGCGCCGCAACAGGCGGGCCCCGCCGACGGCATTCCCGCGCGCTGCGTGCGTGAGCCCGACAGCCAGCTGCGCGAGGGCGCGCCACAGGGCGGCCTCGGCCGGGGGCCCGGACTTCCAGGCGTCCTCGAACACCTCGTGCGCGTGAAACGGCATCCCCGCGGCCAGCAGCCGCTGCGCCTCAGCCACCGTCTCCGCGGGCGTCCGCACGACCCCTTCGGGCTGCCGCTCCACGCCGGGCTCCCCGTAGGGCAGGGGCCGCCCCAACCCGTCCCTGGGCCGCGCGCTGCGCGCCCGCCCCTCACCGTCCCGATCCCGTACGTTCACCCCGCCATCCTCCCTCCCGACGGAAACCGGTGCATGCGCACCCCTCGACGTGGGGTAATGTTCTGCATGTGCCGGCGGGACGGGGAAAACCCCAGATCGCGAGCACAACGGGACGTGGCGCAGCTTGGTAGCGCACTTGACTGGGGGTCAAGGGGTCGCAGGTTCAAATCCTGTCGTCCCGACTCGAAAGAGTCGAAGATCAGGGGCCGTTTTGGAGCAATCCAAAACGGCCCCTTGATCGTTTTTGGGGACCAGTTGGGGACCAGGACGGTCAGTGCGGGTCAGATTGCGGTGACGGCCGTGACTGGCAGCGAACGAGGTGCACGGAGCACCATGAGGTGCGCAGACAGCGCGGCACCAGCTGCGGTGATCTGGCCGGCGTCGGGGTGCAGGTAGCGCTGAGTGGTGGTCAGCGAGTCGTGCCCGGCGATCTTGCGTAGGACGTGAAGTGGCACGCCGGCGTCGGCGAACCAGGTCAGTCCGGTGTGGCGCAGGTCGTGCCGTCGGAGGTGTTCGAAGCCGAGTTCCGTGACGACGTCGTCCCAGTGAGTGGCGTCGCGCAGGACCGCGGTGGAGATGCGACCGCCACGCGGTCCGAAGAAGATCCGGGCATCGGGGTCCTTGCCGACGACCAGCAGCCGCTGGGCAACCATCGGCCGTACTTCTTCGATGAGGGGTACCTTGCGGGCGCGCTTTCCCTTGGTGGCCTTGTCGACGAGCCCGCCTTGGGCGGGGGTGGTCTGCCGTCGTACGGTCCAGATCCAGTTGTCGGTGTCGATGTCCTTGACGCGGACTCCGGAGACTTCGCCGATGCGTGCTGCTGTGGATGCGGCGAAGGTGACGACGTCGCCCCAGCCCTGGTATTGGCCGTATGAGCGAGCGACCAGGGCTTTGGCGAGGGCCTGGAGGGTCTCCCAGTCCGGCAGGGCCAGCGCACGTGGGTCGTTCAGTTCGTCCTCGACCTGCTGGTACTGGCGCTGCCAGCCGCTGACCCGGGCGGGGTTGACCTTGATGAGCCCGTCGCGAACGGCCTGCTCCATGACACGCACGAGGACGGCGATGGTGTTCTTCACGGTGGAGCGGCTGAGCTCGTCTGCGATCCACCGGTAGACGGTGCGGTCCACGGCACCGTTGGTGATCACCCGAACCGGCAGGTGCCCGAGGGAGGGTACGACGGGTACGACGCGCAGACGCCAACCGGCCATATAGGGGTCGAGCGTCTTGAGTTCCAGCCCTCGAAGCGCGAGGTCCATGTTCGCGGTGCCGTAGTCGGCCAGCGGCATGGTGGCAAGCGACGGGTTGATGCCGGCCTGGGCGGCCTCGACCAGGGCCGAGATCCACTGCTGAGCTTCGTCCTCGGTCTCCTTGGCCTCGGAGATGGACTTGCGGGACTTGGTCTCGGGGTCCCACCAGCGCACGCGTGCCGGTAGGGCGAAGGACGATTGGGCCGGTACTCGACATCAGCGGTGAGACGGACCCCGATCGGAACGGCTTCGACAGCGGCGGTGGGTGTCGCTATGGCCATGTCGGGCCGCCTGTTCGGGATCGACACGGCGACTGCGCAGCCAGTGTTCGACGTCAATCGCGCTGTAGAGGGTGACGCGATCGGACACAGGGACGTACGGCGGCCCTTGTGGAGGGCGAGCTGTGCGCCAGCGCCGGAGCGTGGAGGGGGCGACATTCAAGATGCCCGCGAGCTCGTCAGTCGTGAGCCATTGGCCGGTGACCAGTTCGGGTGAAACACTTCGTCCGCTATTCGCGGATTCCTGGAGTGACATGAGGTCCTTGCGGCGGCACATAATGCCGCTTGGGAGAGTCTCTGCAAGAGGCAGGTCGGTCACGCTCTCCTGGACGGAGTAAGGGTGGGACGACGGCCGGGCCGACTACCTGAGGCTGCTGGCCCTGGGTGCATCTCCCAGTCTGGCGTCCCAGGTCCTGTTCGATGGTGCCGGGCAGGCCAACACGTGGCGCAGCGAGCAGCCGACTTTCGCCGCCGCGTGCGACGCGGTGGCCGTCGCGACCGTGAAGCGGGCGGAGCGCCGTCTCCCGTTTCACGCCGGAGCGGCGCCGGCAGTTTCTGGAGTACCTGCGGGCCGGGATGGCGACCACGAAGGCCGCGGCCGAGGTCGGCATTACGACAGCGACGGTCTACCAGCGGGCCGCCGCGATCCCGGCTTCGCCGAAGCCATGGGCCGGGCCACCGCCACCCGCAGCACCCTCGCATTCGGGATGCGATTCAACGGGATGGCGGGCATGGTGGAAGAGAGGCATGTGCTGCCCTCAAGCTGGTTCGAGATGATATCGCCTTGGGGCCGTGGTGGTCGTGGTGGTAGTAAGCGGATGCACAGCCATCAGACCATTGAGGGCGAGCCGGACAGCAACACAGCGCCGCAACTGCACCGCCTCTATGCAACAACAGAGAAGAAGGTGCCACCGCCGTGGAAGTACGGCGTACTGGGCCCACCAGGAAATTCCGCTCTCGAAGGCCCTGCCAACTTCCTGCGCAGACACCAGCAGCCGCTCAATCGTCAGGCAAAGTGACCAGAGCGGGAGTCGAGTAGGTTTAGTGCTACTTGAACCTCTCAATGCGGGGTGGAGAATTCTCGACGAGGGCACCCGGTTACTGAGGCTCAGATCAGACGAGTTCCAGCCGAGCAGGCTTTTCCGTCGACTGCCTGAAGGGGCCTCAAGTGCTGCCTTGCCTGACCGGTTGGGTGATGGCGCAGTTTCGAGAGGAGACGTCCATGAAAGGCAAGATCGCATTGAGTGTCGCCGTGATAGTCGCGCTAGGAGGAGGAATGGCTGGGGCCACCGTCACCTCAGCTTCCGCCGTCTCCGACCCGAAGTGTCGGGTGAGCGGAAGCACGCTGACGGGAGAGAACTTCGCTGCGAGTCGGACGTTCACCGTCTCGCCTGGCGGAACGTCTGTGCACTCCTCTTCTGCCGGTCGCATCGGACCGATCACCGTTACGGGCCCGGGCCCGTTCTCCGTAGGTTCTGTGGCTTGCATCGGCTCTGCGGCGTCGAACTCGGCAAAAGCAGCCGCTGCCCTAAAGGCCGGAACGGCCGCAGCGCAAGCGGCGGTGCAGAGAGGTGCCCCCCCGCAGGTGGTGAAGGCAGAGGCAAGAGCAGCGACAGAAGCCGCGGGGAAACGCCTCGGCGTGTCGCAAACGACCATAATTCAAATCGTCAATCAAATTAGCCAGCAGCAGCAGCAACAGCAGCAGAACCCGCAACAGCAGCAGCAGCAGCAGCAGCAACAGCAGCAACAGCAACAGCAACAGCAGCAACAGCAACAGCAACAGCAGCAACAGCAACAGCAGCAGCAACAGCAACAGCAACAGCAACAGCAACAGCAGCAGCAGAACCCGCAACAGCAGCAACAGCAACAGCAGCAGCAGCAGCAGCAGCAACAACAGCAGCAGCAACAGCAGCAGCAGCAGCAACAGCAGCAACAGCAGCAACAGCAGCAGCAGCAACAGCAGCAACAGCAACAGCAACAGCAACAGCAACAGCAGCAATAACCCGGCGCGGTCGCCGGGACTTATCGCACCGGCCGCTTCACCAAGGTGTCCCGGCTCGCGAAACTCTTGCGTGCCCACCCCCGCCGACCGCGGCCCCGGCCAGCCGCGGCGGCCCGGCACCTGGAGTGACCCCTCAGGTCCCGACACTTCCGTTTTATGCCGCGAGGTCCAGCCGTTGATGGCAGCGGACCCTCGCCTGGTACGGCATGGTGTAGCCGATGGTCGAGTGGATCCGCTCCCGGTTGTAATGTTCAGCGATCCACCGGAAAACGTCCTGTCGAGCCTGCGCTCGGGTTCCCCAGACGGTCGTACCGATCTCTGCTTTCAGGACGGCGAAGAAGCTCTCCGCAGCGGCGTTGTCGAAGCATAAACCGGTGCGTCCGGTGCTCTGCCGAATGTTCAACCCGCTTAGCAGGGCACGGAATTGATCTGCTTGACCCTGTGGGCGTTCCGGTGCTCGTCGACGAAACGGAAGCGGATCACCGTGTCGTCTCCCGTGCGAAACAGGCGGCGGCCTTCCGGCGGATCTCGTTGTCCTCCTTCAGCCGGGCGTTCTCCCGCCGCAGACGCTTGAGCTCTTCTTTCTCGTCAGGGGGCATGCCGGCGTCGGCCCCGCCGTCCTCGCCTGAGTGCGGGCCCGGTCCTCGCGGACCCACTTGCGCAGGGTCTCCAGATGAATGCCCAGGCCGTGGGCGATATCGGTTAGGGAACGGTCCGGCGAGGAACGCACGAGGTCCACCGCGTCCCGCTTGAACCCTTCGGGATAGTTCTTCCGCTCTGCCACCTTGGATCACTTCCCCTGAATGACGAAACATCCAGCGTCCAGGTGTCGGAATTTCGGGGGTCACTCCATCCCGGACCTGCCCCGCCTGTGGGCGCGTCTCAGCGGAGAACCGCACCATTCAGGAGAAGTTCCACTGCGTCGCCTGCGGCCACCCGGCGCACGCTGACACGGTGGGCGCGATCAACGTTTTGAACCGGGCCGGGCTGGTCCGCTGCGACGCCGACCCGGCGTAACAGGAAGCCCCGTCACTTATGGCGGGGAGGAGTCACGAGAGAGATCAGACGGCGGGCCTGCGTGTAGTAGTCGGGAACGGGTTGGGGCACTGCAGGCAGCCCCCCGGGGTGGAGCACCGAGCCGCTCGCTCCCTGCCACAGCGGTACGTCCATGCCGGCCAGAGGGGCCGAGTGGAACGTCGCGTGCGGTTGGAAGGGGTACCTCGTCCTGTGCTGTAACGCTCGCGGACACGTACGTGCGCTCCTGCCCTTGGGACGTCGAATGTGTGCCACACCGGCCTGTCGTAGGCCCGAGGGCTGCGGCGTGGCTTTCGTCGATCGAGTAACGGAAACCTGCGTACACCGAGACCGGACTGCCTGCGCCGCCTGTCGCATCACGATGCCAGGTCGCCCGCGAGAGTGAGAAGCGTCATAATTGGGCTGGATGAGCCTCCAGCCGGACTTGGAGGACCGGTCCGGAAGTCCGAGCCATGCAGCGCGAGCCCGGACGTTCGGGCCTGCCGGGTGGCACCTCGGGGCGGCAGCTGGTTGGGGACCACTTGGGGACCAGTGCCGCTGCCCGCGGGTGCACGGAACGGGCATCTGTGCACGCTGGGCGCCCTCAAATAGGGCCACCTGTCCTGATTCTGATACTGGAGTAGCTATCTGGGGGTCAAGGGGTCGCAGGTTCAAATCCTGTCGTCCCGACTTTACGGAGTCGTAGCGAGGGGCCGTTTCAGAGAGATCTGAAACGGCCCCTCGGTCTTTTCCCTCGGCGAGGTGCGCCGCCCGCCCCCGGGGTGCCGTCCCGGGGCCTGCGGTCCGGCGGTGGCGGAGGAGGGCGTGCGGGCGGTTCCTGTCAGCGGGGGCGGGCCGCAGCCTCCGCGAAGAGGGCCGCGTGGGGCCGGTGGGTGGCGAGGACGGCCACCCAGGAGCCGTCGGTGAACACGATGTCCATGCGCCCCTTCTGGAGTACCCTCGTGGGGTTGGCGCGCAATGCGGCCACGGCCGAACGCGGCGCTTCCCAGCACTGCTCCAGCGCGGGCGTCATCCGCCACAGCGGCGAGACGTCGCTCAGGCCGAACCAGCGCCGGTCGGTGACGGCGAGTACCCCGGTGGCCGAGCCGCGGGCGCTCGCGCGGGCGATGAGGAACCGTGCAGCCGCGCTCTGCCAGTCGCCCTCCATGCTCTTGCCGTGCATCAGCCGTGTGCCGAGACGGTCCACCAGGTCCGGTGCGCGGTCGATCGCGTCCGCGACGGCGGCGGGCTTCGAGCGGCGGGGGTCGAGCACCCCGCCGCCTTCGAGCAGTGGCCGCAGGGAGCGGGGGGCCCGTTCTGCGATCTGCCGGACGAGCGGTGAGGGGGCCGGCGGGGCGATCAGGGACTCGGGTGGCTGCGGAACGCCGGGACCGAGCTCGTAGGCGCAGGCGGCGACGAGTTGCTCGCCCGGGTGCAGGAACTGCCGGGCCTGGTCGCGTCTTTCCTGGTTCACCGCGTGTGCATCCGTTCCGTCGTGGGACCGTTGGGCCGCCGGCCGTGTCCGACCGAAGGCGATTGTCCCCCCGGGGCGCGGGTCCGGAGGTGCTCGGGGTGCGGAGGACAGGTGGCGGGAATTAGCCGATCCGTGGGGAAGGGCGTGACACCGTCGAGAGGGTTGCTGCGCAGGCGGCGGGCGTGCGCGGGCCGTGCGGTCCGGTGCGGGGCGCGGTGTGCGGTCGGCACAGTGCCCCTATGTGTTTCGGCCACATCCCACATCGCCAACCCGCTTGCTGTGTCCGGATCATGACCTGCTGTCAAGGGGGCGCGCTGATAGACGCTAAGATTCCGGGCCGTTGTCCTATGATCATTCGCTTTCGATCGTTTGAGGGTTCTGATGGTTCGCGTGGGATCGTCGCCCGGAAGTCCAGGGCCCACCTCACCCGTTGTTTGGGCACTGCCCGCCTTGCTGACCGCCGCCGTCGCGGCCGTCGCCGTGGCGCTGGTGTCCGCACCTGCCCGCACCCCCGTCGCCTGGATCGGCGCCGTGGCCTTCGTCGCTGTCGCCCTCTCCTGCGGTGAAGCCGCCCGACGCGGCAAGGTGGTGGCCGCACTGCGGCGCAAGGCCGCCGAGCAGGAGGCTGCCCTGTTCCGGCAGCAGACCGAGACTGTACGGCTCGCCCAGGAGCTGCTGCCCGACGTCGTGGAGCGGCTGCGCAAGGGGGAGTTCCCCGAAGAGGTGCTCGCCTCCCTGGAGGAGCCCGACACCCACGGGCCCGGCCTGAGCAGCGAGTTCAGGGCGGCCCACCAGGCCGTACTGCGCTCCGTGCTCGACGCTGTCGTCGCCGAGGAGGACCTGCGCGACTCCGCGCAGCGGGCCTTTGTCAACATCGCCCGTCGTGTTCAGGCCATCGTGCACCAACAGGCCCAGGAACTGCGGGAGATGGAGGACCGGCACGGCCACAGCCCCGAGGTCTTCGGTGACCTGCTGCGGATCGACCACGGCACGGCCCTCATCGGCCGGCTCGCCGACTCCATCGCCGTCCTCGGCGGTGCGCGGCCCGGCCGCCAGTGGAGCAAGGCCGTCCCCCTGTACAGCGTACTGCGCGGTGCCATGTCGCGGATCATCGACTACCAGCGCGTCGAGCTCCACTCGGTCTCGCAGGTCGCCGTCGTCGGACCCGCCGTCGAGCCGCTCATCCACGCGCTCGCCGAGCTGCTGGACAATGCCACCCGCTACTCGCCGCCCCAGACCAAGGTCCATCTGACCGCCGTCGACGTGAACTCGGGCATCGCCGTCGAGATCGAGGACGGCGGCGTGAGCATGAGCGAGGAGGCCCGCAGGCGGGCCGAGCGCATGCTCCGCCAGGCACAGCAGGGCATCGACCTCACCGACCTCGGGGAGACCCCGCGCCTGGGCCTCGCCGTCGTGGGCCGGCTCTCGCAGGCGTACGACTTCCAGGTCTCGCTGCGCTCCTCGGCGTACGGGGGCGTGCGCGCCGTACTGGTCATCCCGCAGCAGCTGATCACCACCACCTCGGCCGCGACCGGTGTCGCCCACGGCATCGGCACCGCCTCGGGACCCCGCGCGGCCCTGCCGCCGGGGGTCACCTCGGCGGCAGGGGAACCGCCCGCCCGCCCGCAGCCCGAGCGCCCGCGGCACGCCCGCCCGCAGGCCGCCCGGCCGGAGCCGGCGCGCCCGGTCGCCGACCCGCGGATCCCGGTAGCCCCCGACGAGGTACCCGCCGTGACCGAGCGGACCGCGAACGGGCTGCCCCAGCGGCGGCGCAAGGCGCGCTCCCTGGCACCGGAGAGGCCCGACCTACCCGGCGCCACCGACCGGATCACGGCCGCGGCCGCCGCGGCCGCGGACCGCGCCGGATACGGAGCCGTACCCGATCCGGATCCCGGCCGCCAGCCCGAGGTGCAGCCCGGGATGTGGCTGGCCGCCTTCCAGGGCGGCCTGTCCGGGGAAAACCAGACCGCCGCGAGCCAGACCGCCGCGAGCCGGAGCGGCGCAGCAAGCCAGAACACAGACGCCTCGCCGGACTCGGCGAGCAAGGGGGAACAGCCATGAGTCAGCAGCAGACCAACATGGACTGGATGCTCAAGGACCTGGCCGAGAGCGTTCCGCAGACCCGCCACGTCATCGTCCTCTCCGCCGACGGCCTGCGCATGGCGCAGTACGGTGCGGAGACCGACACTGCCGACCGGCTCGCCGCCGCCTGCGCCGGACTCCAGAGCCTCGCCGGCGCCGTCGCCTCCGAACTCCCCAACAGCAGGGGGCGGATGAGGCTCGTCGTGATCGAGATGGACGGCGGCTTCTTCTACCTGATGGCGGCCGGCTCCGGCGCCTACCTCGCCGTACTGGCGGACGAAGGCGTCGACGCAGGCCTGATGGGTCAGCGGATGCGCGACCTCGTCGCCCGGATCGGAGAGCACCTGAGCAGCCCGCCGCGCCGCGACGGGCAGCTGGCGTGAGCAACCCGGGCCGGGATTGGGAAGACGGCACTCCCGAGCGGCTCTACGTGATCACCGGAGGTCGCAGTGGGTCGTTAACGCCCGCCCACCTCGACCTCGTCACGTTGATCATCGCCAAGTCGGGGCCCAGGCCGGGGATGCAGCCGGAGCATGCGGCGATCATGCAGCTGTGTCAGTCGCCGCTCTCGGTGGCCGAGATCTCCGCGTACCTCGGCCTGCCGGTGAGCGTGGTCACCGTACTCCTCGGTGACCTGCTCGCCGCCAAGCACGTACTCTCCCGCCCACCCGTCGCCCCCGCCCAACTCCCGGACCTGGCACTGATAGAGGCAGTCATCGATGGACTTCGAAAGCTCTGACCGGGCCACCGCGCCGCGGCGCGAGGACGCACTCCCGGCCACGGCCGCCGCCGCAGTCAAGGTGGTGATCGTGGGCGGCTTCGGGGTCGGTAAGACGACCCTGGTCGGCTCGGTGAGCGAGATCCGGCCGCTGACCACCGAGGAGACGATGACCCAGGCCGGGGTCGGCGTCGACGACACCGCAGGGGTGGAACGCAAGACCTCCACCACCGTGGCCATGGACTTCGGCCGCATCAGCATCAACGAGGAACTGGTGCTGTACCTCTTCGGCACCCCGGGCCAGGAACGCTTCTGGTTCCTGTGGCGCGGACTGTTCGAGGGGGCGTTGGGTGCGGTGGTCCTCGTCGACACCCGAAGGCTCGAAGTCAGCTTCGACGTGCTCGGCCGGCTGGAGGAGCGCGGCGTGCCGTTCGTGGTCGCCGTCAACTCCTTCCCCGATGCACCCGAACACTCCCTGGAGGAGCTGCGGGCCGCCCTCGACCTGCCCGCTTCCGTACCGCTGGTCTTCTGCGACGCCAGGCGCCGCGACTCCAGCCGCGACGTCCTGATGACGTTGATGCGCTACCTGCACTCCCTCGCTGTGACCCCGGAGGCATTGTGAGCACCACCCCAACCCCCCAGCCGGGTCCCGCCGCCCCGCCGCCGGGCTGCCCGGCGCACCGGCTCTACGGCCCCGACGCCGAGGCCGACCCCATGGGTCTGTACGAGAAGCTGCGCGCCCAGCACGGGGCGGTGGCCCCCGTACTGGTCCAGGGCGACCTGCCGGCCTGGCTGGTGCTCGGCCACCGCGAGAACCTGGACGTGGCACGTACCCCGTCCCGGTTCTCGCGGGACCCGCGCCGCTGGCGCGACATGCAGGAGGGCAACGTTCCGGCGGACCACCCGCTGACCCCGATGACCGCGTGGCAGCCGGTGTGCCACTTCGTCGACGGCGTCGACCACGAGCGGCTGCGCGGCGCGATCACGGAGTCGCTGGAGCGCTTCGACCGGCGCGGCATCCGGCGGTACGTCAAGCGCTTCGCCGACCAACTGATCGACGCCTTCGCCCAGACCGGGAAGACGGACCTGGTCGCGGCCTTCGCCGAGCCGCTGCCGATGCTGGTGATGACCCAGCTCGTCGGGGCGCCGGAGTCCTACGGGCCGCGCCTGGTCGAAGCCGCCCGCGATATGACCCGGGGCACCGAGACGGCCGTCACGAGCAGCGAGTACGTCTCGGTCACCCTGCGGGAACTCGTCGCACGCAAACGGGAGGTGCCCGGCCGGGACTTCACCACCTGGATGCTGGAGCACCACACCGCGCTCGGTGACGACGAGATCGTGGAACACCTGCGCCTGGTGCTGATCGCGGCCTTCGAGACGACCGCCAACCTGATCGCGAACACCCTGCGCATGGTGCTCACCGACAGCCGCTTCCGCGCGAACCTCTCCGGCGGGCACATGACCCTCCCGGACGCGCTGGAGCAGGTCCTGTGGGACGAGCCGCCGCTCATGACGATCCTCGGGCGCTGGGCCACCGGCGACACGGAGCTGGCCGGAGCGCAGATCAAGGCCGGGGACATGCTGCTGCTCGGCCTCGGGGCCGGGAACCTCGACCCGGAGATCCGACCCGACGCCACCGTGCCCGTCCACGGCAACCGCTCACACCTGGCCTTCAGCAGCGGGCCGCACGAGTGCCCCGGACAGGACATCGGCCGGGCCATCGCCGACACCGGCATCGACACCCTGCTGACCCGGCTGCCGGACCTGGAGCTCGCGGTGCCGGAGTCCGACCTGGAGTGGAATGCCTCGCTGATGTCCCGCCACCTGGTGGCGCTCCCTGTCCGGTTCGCTCCCAGGGGCAGTACGGTCACCGGCTCCACCGCCATCCCCGGTGGGCGCCGGCCGCCCTCCGCTCCCGCACGGGTGGCGCCCGCTGCGCCGGCCACCCCCTTCGCGGGGGAGTGGCCGGCGGCCCGGAGCTCCTGGTGGGCCCGTCTGCGGGGGCGCCGCTGAACTCAGTGCGAAGAGCCGTCGAGCTGCTGCCACCACCAGGCGAGAGCCGGTACCGGCGGCGGCTCGACGCTCGGGTCACTGGGCACATCGCTCCAGGCGATGTCGAACGAGGCCCCGTCGACGGGGAGTTCGTTGCGGTTGCGCGGACTGGCGTAGCGCGGCGCCCGATTGTGGTATTCGGTGTCCCCCGCGATCCAGTGCTCCAATGACAGGAGATAGCGGGCGAGGTCCGCACCGGCGTCCCGGCCGAGCTGCTCGCGGAGCCGGACGAACAAGGTCACCGTCCGGTCCCGCAGGGCGAATGCCGCGGGCAGCGCCTCTGCGGGCGTACAACCGTGGTGCTGCGCCAGAACGTTGACCACGTTCTGCTCCCACGGTTCCTGATGGTCGTCCTTGTTGTACGAGAACAGGTCGTTGTCGCAGCTGACGATGAACCCGGCGGCGTCGGTGAGCGCCTGGACCGGCGCGGAGTACAGCACGTTGCCCGGTACGTCGATCCCGTTCGCCACGTCGCACCAGGTGAGGGTGAACCGGGTGCCGTTGCTGGAGATCCGCTTCGCCACGAAGTCGTTGAGGCTCGGCATGATGCCCCGCTCGGCGTTGGCGGTCTGCCAGGTGGCACCGAACACCCAGTCCCGGATGCCCTCGGTGAAGCGGCGGAGCTGCACGGGCGTCAGCATGGCCCGGGTACGGCCCACCAGGTCCTCCAGCGCGGCGGTGTGCGGCCCCGGGGGCAGCAGCGCGGAACCGGGCGCCTCGACGGTGCGGAGCAGTCGGGCACCGTGGTCGGCCACGGCCGCCGTCCGTGCGGCGCTGGTGTCGGAGTCCTGCCAGTCGTCGGTGGCGAAGGCCCAGTAGTTCCACTGGGCGAAGAGCAGCATCGGCTCGATGTCACCGTAGGGGATGATCCTGCTGGTGAAGTCGGCGCCGCGGGTGGCCAGCCCCCAGGCTCGCTCGGTGGCGTCCGGGTACAGGTCGTGCGCGTCGATCCAGGCTATCGCCCGCTCTTCGAGCTCGGCCGCCTTGGGATGGATCAGCTCGCGTTCGAAGGGGCAGTAGAACGGCGGAAGTTGCCAGCCGATGCGGGAGGGGTGTCCGCCCTCGTGGTACACGGGTGCCATGGGATCAGCTGCCCCCGCCCAGCCGGAAGAGGAGCAGCCGGGTCTCCAGTGCGTGGTCGCGCCAGATCCGGAACAGCTTGCCGTGCGTGATGGTGGACTCCTGGAGCCGCTCGCGCGACCAGGCGGACGGGACGCCCGACTGCTCCACCCGGTCCAGTTCGGCCGTGTTCCAGGCCATGGACTGCACCCAGAACTCGGCCACCCGATCGGTGACGTCCTCGTCCTGCTCCAGTTCGAAGCCGGCGGCCTCGGCGGCGGTGATGTACTCGGTGAGCGTGCCCAGACGGGTCTTGTAGTACCCGTCGATGAACTCGGTCCACTCGGGACGGCAGATGAAGTGCTCCTGGATGCCGAACCAGCCGCCCGGCTTCAAGGACTTGGCCGCCACCTGGAAGAGCCGCTCCCGGTCCATGTAGCCGGAGCTCTCGTTGGCGTAGGCGGCGTCGTAGAGCCGGTCGGTGGTGAAGGAATGTACGTCGGCGAGGAGCGGGGTGACGAGGTCGGCCACCCCGGCCCGGCGCGCGAAGTCCTCGATCACCGGCACGTGATCGCCCGCGACGGTGAGCCCGGTGACCGTGGTGCCGTGTTCCTGCGCCCAGTAGAGCGAACCGCCGCCCACCCCGCAGCCGATGTCGAGGAGGCTGCCGGGAGGGGTGGTGTACGCGCCCCAACTGCGGGCCGCATGCTCGACTATGGCCTCCTGGGACTCCACTATGCGGCGCTTGAGCACGCGTTGGGACACCGTGGTGTTCGGCGCCGCTCCCGGGGCGAAGAGACCCATGTGGAAGTGGACCCTGGGCCCGGGGCCGTACTTGTGGAGGATGTCCGCCGTCTTACGGCTGTAGTAGAGCGGTACTTGGCTCTCGTCGAACGCCTGGCCACCCGTGGGGGGCTGGATGACAAGGTTGCTGTCCATCGGTTCTCCGGTCCTGCTGTCATGTGGGGGTGTATATCGGCCGCCCCACTCTGCCCATGAGTGAGCGATAGAAGTCCTCAGTCGCTCGATTCATGAGCATAACCACAGCTGAAACGGCATCAATTCAGCCTAATTGATGTCACGTCAGATGCCGATCGGGGCGTACGTGATCTCGTCCACTGTGCCGACCCTGCCGATGCGGGGAACCTCGGCGAGCAGGATGCCGCGCGCGAGGATCTCGTCGGCGGGCCTGGCGGTCGGCAGGGCCGGGATGCCTGCCTCTTAGAATGGGAACGTGAGTGCGCACGCGGGGGAGTCCCGCCCTGACCTGACCCCAGCCCTGACCGGTGCGGAGCTCACCCGCTGGTACTGGACGCTGTCGGAACTGGCCGCGTTCGCACGGGAGATGGGCCTGTCCGCCGGCGGCGGCAAGATCGAGCTGACCGCCCGGCTGGCCGCCGCGCTCGACGGGCTCCCTGCGCCGCAGGCGGTACGAACCCCCCGTCGTGGAGGGCGCCAACTCGGGGCCCCCGTCGACGGCGACACCGTCATCCCGGAGGGCCAGCGCTGCAGCCAGGTGCTCCGGGAGTTCTTCGTCCGGGAGATCGGGCCCGGGTTCCACTTCGACGCCTTCATGCGGGACTACGTCGCCCAGCACGCCGGGCACACCCTCGCCGAGGCCGTCGACCACTGGCACGCCACCCGCGCCCGGGCGGCCGAACCCCAGCAGGTCGGTGCCCAGTTCGAGTTCAACCGCTTCCTGCGGGACTGGCACTCCCACCACCCCGATGGCACCCGGCACCAGGCCCTCGCCGCCTGGCAGTCCCACCGGGCCCGCCCCAGGGACTGACCCGGCCCCTCAGCTGCCCGCCGGAGACCGGGCCCGGAGCCCATTTCCGCTCACTGCCCTGAGACGGTGCCCGGACGCTACGGGCGCGCGTACGAGAGCAGCACCACCCCGCTGCCGAAGGCGCGGGTCCCTTCGAGCCGGAGCGGAACCGGAGCGTCGACCGGGGGGGAACAGCGGCGTACCGCGGCCGATGCGCACCGGGTGCACGTAGATCCGGTAGGCGTCCACCAGGTCGTGCTGCAGGAAGGAGGCGGCCAGCCCGGCCCCGCCCAGGCACAGGTCGCCGCCCGGGGCCGCCTTGAGCGCGTTGACCTCGGCCGGGACGACGTCCCGTACGACCGTGGAGTTCCAGCCGACGTCGGCTTGCCGCAGCGTGCGCGAGTACACGTACTTCGGCATGTTGCGCCAGATGCCCGCGAACTCGGCCCCCGGGCCCTCAGCCGCCGGGTCGGCATCGGCGGTCGGCCAGTACCGGGCCATCAGCTCGTACATGACGCGCCCGTGCAGGAAACCGCCCATGGACCCGATCTCGTCGTTCATGTGCTGGTGCAGTTCGTCGTCGACGCGATGCCAGTCGATCTGCCGTTCGGGCCCCTCGATGAAGCCGTCGAGGGACACCGACATCATCAGGACGATCTTTCGCATGAACGTCCACGCTACATACTGGCTGGTGTGAAGACCGAAGATGCCGTCGACGACACGGTCCTGTTCGCCCGGGAGGGTCGGACGGGGCTGATCACCCTCAACCGCCCCAAGGCCCTCAACGCCCTGACCCACTCCATGGTGCGGCGTATCGAAGAGGCCCTGCGCTCCTGGGCGCGGGACCCCGCCGTCGCCCAGGTCCTCATCCGCGGCGCCGGCGAACGCGGCCTGTGCGCCGGCGGGGACATCCGCGCCATCCACGACGACGCCAGGGCGGGCACCGCCGCCTCCGCCGACTTCTGGCGCGACGAGTACCGGCTCAACGCCCTCATCGCCCGCTACCCCAAGCCGTACGTCGCCCTCATGGACGGCATCGTGATGGGCGGCGGCGTCGGCGTCTCGGCGCACGGCAGCGTCCGCGTCGTCACCGAACGTTCCCGCGTCGCGATGCCGGAGACCGGCATCGGCTTCGTCCCCGACGTCGGCGGCACCTACCTGCTCGGCCGCGCCCCCGGCCTGCTCGGCACCCACCTCGCACTCACCGGCGCGGCCGTGGGAGCCGCCGATGCCCTGCTGTGCGGGCTCGCCGACCACTTCGTCCCCGCCGACCGGCTGCCCGAACTGACCGCCGCGCTCGCCGCAGCGCCCGCCCACGAGGTGCTGCCGCAGTACGCGGGCACCCCCCTCCCCGGTGAACTGGCCGAGCAGCGCGACTGGATCGACCGCTGCTACGCGGCGGACACCGTCGAGGAGATCGTCGAGCGACTGCTCGCGGAGGGCGACCCGGGCGCCAAGGAGACCGCCGAGTCGATCCTCGCCAAGTCCCCGACCGCGCTCAAGACCACCCTCGTCGCCGTCCGCCGGGCGCGCACCCTGGGCCCGCTGGAGCAGGTACTGGCCCAGGAGTACCGGGTGTCCTGCCACGCCCTGCGCTCGCCCGACCTGGTGGAGGGCATCCGGGCCCAGGTCGTCGACAAGGACCGCAACCCCCGCTGGTCCCCACCCGCACTCAGCGACGTCACGGACGCGGACGTGGCCCGGTTCTTCGCCCCGCTCGGCGCCGACCACGAACTGCGACTGCCCTGAGCGTCCGGGTAGACCCGGGCGGCGTCGCCGAACCGGTCAGCGGTAGCCGGTCGTGTCGGCCGGGCGGTCCGGGTCCTGGACCTCGACCATGTACCGCCAGGCGTCGGGGCGGCTACCGTCGAGGTCCGTGAAGCCGTAGACACGGGCCAGCTGTCCGCTGGAGAGCGACTGCCCGTTCCAGCGCGACACCTCCGGGTCCGCGGCGAGCGCCGCGACCGCCCGTCCGACGTACGCCGGGGTCTCGGAAATGGCGAAGTGCGGAACCTTCTCCAGCGCGTCCCGCCAATGCGACTCGGTCACGCCGAAGGCGTCGAGCATCATCTCCGAGCGCAGCCAGCCCGGCGTCAGTGCCACCGCCGTCGCCCCGCGCGGCCCCAGCTCGTGCCCGAGCGCGAACGCCATGCGCAGGACCGCCGATTTGGCGAGGTCGTAGAAGAACGACACCCGGTAGCGGCTCGCGTTGTACTCGGCCGTGCCGTCCGTCATCTCCACCACCAACCCGCCCGGCTCGCGCAGCAGGAGCGGCATCGCGAAATGGCTCGTGATGGCGTGGGTGTCCACCGCGAGCCGCAGCAGGCGCAGCCCCCGGTCCAGATCGTGCTCCCACACCGTGCTCTCCCACTCGAAGAGCAGCTCGCCGCCCCAGATGTCGTTCACGAGCACGTCCAGGCGCCCCTGCTCGGCGTCGATCCGCGCGATCAGAGCCGCCACCTGCTCGGGGACCAGATGGTCCGTGGGCACCGCGATCCCGCAGCCGCCCGCGGCGGTCACCAACTCCGCGGTCTCCTCGATCGTCTCCGGCCGGTCGTACTCGGAACGTCTGCCGCGCGTACTGCGCCCCGTCACGTACACCGTGGCGCCCTGCGCGCCCAACTGGACGGCGATGCCGCGTCCCGCCCCCCGCGTCGCCCCGGCCACCAGAACGATCCTGCCTTCGAGGGTCCGCCTCGTATCCGCCATGCCCCGACCCTACGCCGGCACCGCCCGCCGGGCCCAGAGCAACGGGCTCGCGCGCCGAATACGCGCAGGGGCGGGAACGGACTTGTACAACCCGCCCCCCAGACCGCACTGTTGGCCGAGATTCGTCCATACGGTCAGGAGAATTGGCTTGTCACCCGACAACGCACACGCGCCCGCGTACGTCATCGACCCCGCCGGGGGCTGCCCGCACGCCCTCAACGCCCGGTTGCGCGCTCAGGGCTCCGTCGCGGACGTCGTCCTGCCCGGCGGGGTGCCCGGCGCGATCGTCCTGGGGCACGAGGCACTGAAGGAGTTCCTCGCGCACCCCGACGCGGGCAAGGACGCCCGGCACTTCCCGGCCCTGCACGACGGCACCGTCCCTGCGGACTGGCCGCTGCGGGTGTTCGCCAACGCCCAGGGTATGCACACCGCCGACGGCGCCGACCACCGCCGGCTGCGCTCCCTGGTCGGCAACGCCTTCACGGCCCGCCAGGTGGAGCGGCTGCGGCCGCGCATCGAGGAGCTGACCGCGGCCCTGCTCGACGACCTCGGCCGGGCCGCGGCCGAGGCCCCGGACGGCGTGGCGGACCTGCGCACGCACTTCGCCCTGCCGCTCCCCATGAGCGTCATCTGTGAGCTGCTCGGTGTGGACCCGGAACACCGCGGCCGACTGCACCACCTGTCGAACACAGTGATCATCGCGACCGACACCACCCCCGCCGAGGCGATGGCCGCCGTACGGGAACTCGTCGAGCTGATGGGCACGATCGCCGCCGCCCGCCGTGCGGAGCCGGGAGACGACCTGACCAGTGCGCTGATCGCCGCCCGCGAGGGCGACGGCGACCGGCTCAGCGAGGCCGAACTCATCGGCACCATGCGCTTGATGCTCGTCGCGGGCCACGAGACCACGCTCAACCTGATCAGCAACGCCGTCCGTGCCCTGTGCACCCACCGCGACCAGCTGGCGCTGGTCCAGGAGGGCAAGGTCACCTGGTCGGACGTGGTGGACGAAACGCTGCGCTGGGACGGCCCGGTCAGCTGGTTCCCGTTCCGCTACCCCACCCGCGACCTGACCGTCGACGGGACCGTCATCCCGCAGGGCACCCCCGTCCTCGCCGGCTACACCGCGGCCGGCCGCGACGAAGCCTTCCACGGCCCGGACGCCGACCGCTTCGACGTCACCCGCCCCACCGCCGCCCGCAACCTCTCCTTCGGGCACGGCGCGCACTACTGCGTGGGTGCCCCGCTCGCCCGCTTGGAGGCCACCATCGCCCTGGAACGCCTCTTCACCCGCTTCCCGGACCTCGACCTCGCCGTGCCCGAGGCCGAACTCCCGCACCAGCGGAGCTTCATAGGCAACAGCGTCGACTCACTGCCGGTCCGTCCGGTCCGCCCGTAGTCATCGGCCGTCGCCGGGCGGCGGGAGCTGCGTGCTCAGCCAGCCCAGCGCGTCCGGGTACATCCCGGCCCAGGTCTGGAAGTTGTGGCCGCCGGCCGGGCGGACGAGGGTCTTGACCCGGACCCCGCTGCCCGCCGCGGCCCGGCCGAAGGCCTCCAGCTGCTGCGGCGGACTCTCCTTGTCCTGTGCGGAGGTGGCCAGGAACAGCCCGACGTCCCCACCCTTGGTGTGCCGGACCAGCCACAGGGGGCTGTTGCGCTCGCGCAGGGCCGGGTCGGACAGCACCTCGGGGTCCCCGACGAGCGGGTCCGGATCGAGGGCCGCGCCGGCCCGGAACACCTTCGGGTACTGGAGCGGCAGCTTGGTCGCGCAGAAGCCCCCCGTCGAGACGCCCATCAGGCCCCAACCCTTGGGCTCGCGCAGGGTACGGAAGTTCTTGGCGACCAGCTCCGGCACGTCCTGCGCGAGCCAGGAAGCCACCTTCCGCTTCGGCGTGTTGCTGCAGTCGGTGTTCACCCCGCCCGGGTAGATCTCCGGGATCACCAGGATGAACGGACGGGCCGCGCCCAGCTGGACCAGCTGCTCCAGTGAGTCGGGCATGTTGCCCGTGTCGATCCAGGTGCGCGGCGAGCCCGGATACCCGTGCAGCAGCATCACCACGGGGAACCGGGTCCGACCCGCTCCCGGGGCCCCGTACGCGGGCGGGGTCCATACGAGCACCTGCCCGGCGAGCTTCGAGTGCGGGCCCCGGAAATAGGTGCTGCGGGTGCCGTCCGCGCCCAGGGTGAACCTGGCCCGGCCCGGCGGCGGTCCGGTCATCGCGGAGGAGTTCTGCACGTCCTCGGTGCCGAGCAGGTCGTCCCAGGAGGAGTAGAGCCCGTAACTGCCGTTGATCCAGGTGGCGATCACGGCGACGGCGGTCAGCTGGCACAGCGCGATCATCAGCACCCGGGCGGGCCAGCGCACCCACCCGGGCCCGGGAATCCGGTTCCACAGGACCAGTGCGGCCAGCATCACGAGTGCGGTGCCGGCGATCAGTGTGACGAGGAACGCCGTGCTGGTCAGCTCCACGACGGCCGGCTCCTGACGTAGGGGTCGGTATCCGAGTGCGTGCGCATCATGCCTTCCTCCGGGAGCCGGGGCGGACACGAACCGCCACCGAGTGCCATCCGGTCGCCCCGTCCGGCACGGTCCCCCTGCGTACGCCCGTCTGGACGGCGCCCGTGCCGTCCGTCGCGCGGACCTCCAGGACGTGCCGGCCGGGGGTCGCCTGCCAGGGCCACACCCACTGCCGCCAGGTGTCGTTGCCGTCCGCGTCCCCGAGCCGGGCCTCCTGCCACGGGCCCCCGTCGATGCGGACCTCCACCCGGGAGACGCCCCGGTGCTGCGCCCACGCCACCCCGGCGACCGCGACCCGCCCCGCCTCCGGTTCGGCGGACGGGCGCGGGGTGTCGATGCGGGACTGCGTCTTGACCGGCCCCTGCGCAGCCCAGGACCGGCGCACCCAGTACGCGTCGTACGCCGCGAACGTGGTCAGCCGCAGTTCGCGCAGCCACTTGCACGCCGACACGTACCCGTACAGTCCCGGTACGACCATCCGTACGGGGAAGCCGTGAGCGAAGGGCAGCGGCTCGCCGTTCATCCCGACGGCCAGTAGCGCCTCCCGGCCGTCCATGACGGCCTCGACGGGCGTGCCGAGCGTCATGCCGTCCACCGAACGTGCCACCAGCTGGTCGGCCGGCCCGCCCTGCGAGGGCGGCCTGACCCCCGCCTCACGCAGCAGGTCGGCCAGCCGTACCCCCAACCAGCGGGCATTGCCCGCATAGGGGCCGCCGACCTCGTTCGAGACGCAGGTGAGGGTGACGTCGTGCTCGACCAGCGGGCGGTCCAGCAGTTGCCGCAGATCGAGCTCCAGGGGAGTGGTGACGCCCTCGCCGTGGATGCGCAGCCGCCAGGTCTGCGCATCCACCCGCGGAACGACCAGGGCGGTGTCCACCCGGTAGAAATCGCGGTTGGGGGTGAGGAAGCGGGAGATCCCGGGCACCCGCAGGTCCGCGCCGGGCGGGACGGGCGGTGCGGGCACCGCAGGCGCGGGCAGTACCAGGTCCGCCCGGGAGGCCGTGGCCCCGGCCGAGCCGTACGCTCCGAGCCTGCGCCCCGCGTACCCGATGCCGGCCGAGGCGGCGAGGGCCGCGGCGACCAGCCGGCCGAAGCCGCGCCGGTCCATCGACCAGGCCCCGCCGGGCGGCGCGTCCACCGGGCCGGGTCTGGTCAGCGCGCCGACCAGCAGGTACAGCACCCCGGCCGCGCACAGCCCGCCCACCAGCGACGGCAGCGCATCGCGCCAGGTCGCCTCCGGCCGGCTGAGCGCGGCCACGGCTCCGACCAGCCCGAAACCGCCGGCGAGCGCGATCCCGGCGCCCGGGTGCCGTACCGCGAGCGCCCCGGCCGCGACCGCGACCGCACCCAGGACGACGACGATCCCGAGGGCCAGCAGCAGCTTGTCGGCGGTGCCGAACTCCCGCACCGCCCATTCCTTGACCCCCACCGGTGTGGCGTCGACGACGGCCCCGCCGACCGCGGTGATCGGGGAGGCCTCGGGCCGGACGGCCGCCGTGGTCAGCTCGGCCAGGGCCAGCCCGGCGAGGGCGGCGACCAGCCCGCAGACGGCGCCGCCCAGGACGCGGCGCCGCCGCCCGAGCTCTGCCTTCACACGGTTCATTTGCTCAGCCACCGTCCGCCGGGCGTCGGGATGCCGGGGTTCCGGGAAACCGGGGTGGCTCCCGCCCGCCGGTTCCAGTGTGACTCCGGCCCGGCCGCCCCCGCGCCCGGTCGGATCCGTTCGGGTCAGCGCGGGACGACGGCCCCGCCCTTGAAGCCGGTGTGCTCATGCACGGGGGCGGGCCTCGGCGGCGACCCGCTCGGCGGCCCGCAGGGCCACGGTTTCGAGATGGTCCTCCGGTCCCGCGCCCGCCCGGCGCGCGGCCAGTTCCCCGCGCTTGCGCAGTTCCACCACCCCGTCGGCGAGGAGGTCCCGTGGGTCGGAACGGCGCGGTGCGCCCTGCGCCTGCTCGGCGGACCGTGGTAATCGGTCGTGCACGAGGTCGGCCGCGCCGGCGGGCGGGGCGGCGGGCACGCCGGCGGGCGGGGCGTCCTGCGCGGGGCTCTGCTGCCCGGGCTGCCCGGGCTGCCCGGGCTGCCCGGGCAGCCCGGGCCGTTCGTGTCCGGTCGGGGACATGCTCGGTGCTCTCCTGCTCGGGTCGGGCCGTCGTGGCGTCGGAAGGGGCGGCTGCCGGATGGACCGGTGCCGCCCCTGATCGTTTCCGGGCCAGTGAACCGAGCGTCGGTCCCGCGCGGTGGACAAACGGGAGGGGTTCTCCCTCCCACGGGTACCGAGATTCCCGCGGAGGGGTGACGATCGGCGCCTGGTCCGCTCGTCACCCCGGCGGGTGGTGTGAGGAGTCAGGAGTCTGAAGTCAGCGGCCGGCCCGGGCCGCCGCCCCCTCGGAGGCGTTCAGGGCCGCCGCGACCGCGCTGGCGAGGGCGTGCGGGTCGCCGCTCGGGCCGTTCGCCCCGCTCGGGTGTCGGGTGGTGCGCCGGGCCCACTCCTCCTCGAAGGCGTGCCAGTCGATCTCCCGGGGCGCCGCCCGCCGGACCAGTGCCTCTTCGAGCGTCTCGAAGTAGGCAGCCCACCGGGGCGCGTACAACTCCGAGATCAGGCCGCCCCATTCGCGGTTCGCGTAGTCGTGCAGGAAACCGCCCTCGCTGGTGCTGCGCCGGCCCCACACGCTCAGGATCGAGCGGGCGTCGTACTCGTACCTGTCCTGCTCGGCCCGGTCCGCGCCCCAGGAGCGGGCGGCGGTGATCCAGTTGCCGAGCAGGAAGTTCGGGTCCGCGCTCGTGAGCTCGTCCAACTGCCGCTCGCCGGCCAGCCATTGAGAGGTCAGCTTGCGGAACGAGGTGAGGTCCCTGGCCTCGTAGGCGGCCTTGATCTGCGGCAGCAGCCACCGGGAGTGGTTGGCGAGGGCCTGCCGGGCGGTGTCCACCAGGTCGAAGCGGTAGGCACTGGAGGCGCGCAGCCGCGGATCCACCTTGAGCAGGTGGTTCAGGGCGCGGCGTACCGAAGCGGCCGGGTAGCGCATCGACTTGGGGCTCCAGTACGCCGCCCCCACCGCGCTCAGATTCGGCCGGGCGGTGAACAGGCTGTCCTGGGACTCCGACCACAGGCCGGAAGAGGTGCTGTACGGGCCCGTGCGCAGCTCCTCCCAGGCGGCTGCCGCCTCCTTGTCGGGCCGCCCGTACCTGCGGCTCGCGAAATCGGCGAACCACCTGCGCTGGTCGACCGGTCCGGCCTCCCAGGCCAGGTCGGTGAACAGGTCGAAGGCGGCCGGATTGGTCCCGGTGGCCTCCGGCAGGTACGCGATGCCCCGCAGCGCACTGTTGCCCTTGGCCCGCCAGGCGCCGAAACGATCGATCCACACCGAGGTGTTCGCGCCGATCGTGGTGTGCCCGCCGAAGTTGTAGATCGTGCCCAGCGCGTACGGGACCCCGCCCCAACGCGTCTCGCGGTCCAGGCGGTTGTACCGGTCGGACAGTCCGTCGAGGATCAGCAACTTCGAGGTGTCCACCCCGGAGAGCAGCTCGTTGCGCGGGCTGTCCTGCCAGCCCAGCACCGCCCACATCGCGCCCGGGTGCGCGGCGTGCAGTGCCGACTGGACGGCCCCGGCGGCGGCCTTCACATCGACCGTGCCCGCCGTCCCGCCCTCGTGCAGGGGGCTCATCCGGTACATCGTGCTGTCCCCGAACACCGCGCGCTGCTCCGCGTAGTACGCCGCGGCCAGCTTCGCGAACACCGGCGAGGTCGGGTTCAGCCAGTCGGGCCGGTCGAAGCCCGCCCAGTCGCCCTGAGCCACCGTCGTCGCCCCCGGGTTGCGGGCGGCGAACCCCGGCGGCACCGTGCCGAAGTAGCCGGGTAGCACCGGGGTCATGCCGAGCCCGCGCAGCTCCTCGGCGATCCGCCCGCCGAGATCGGCGCGCTCCCGCATCAGCCGCTCGCTGACCGGTCCGCCGAAACCGCTCAGGTTCTGCAGCAGCCACCAGCTCTGGTGGCCGGGCCCGGGGATCCACTCCCGCAGCTCGGCCGCCGAGTAGCCGAAGCCCTGGAGGGCCCGGTAGTACGGGTACTCGGCGCCGACCTGCACGAACACCTCGTTCATGCCGTGCAGGGCGAGCAGGTCGATCTGCCGCTGGTGCTGCTCGAAGGTGCGGTACGCGCCCGAGTAGCCGTCGTCGGTGTCGTTGAGGGCGTACCGGTGCGGGACGAGCGCGCTGCGGGTGACCGGTGCGGGCACGGCGGGCAGCTTCGCGGGCAGCATCCCGATGCTGTCGCCGGGCCAGCCGATGTCGGCCCCCGCGACGTGCTGGAGGTACCAGCCCACACCGGTGAGCAGCGTCGCGCCGGTGGATCCGCGCACGGTGATCGCGCCCGCCGGTCCGGACACGGTGAAGGTGTCGGCGCCGGCGGCCCGATCGGGCACCAGGGTGAACTGGGCCGCGTGGCGCGGTAGCAGCCGCCCCAGCGCGGCACGCGCGGGACCGGCGTCGAAGGTCCTGGGCGCAGGGGCGCCCGGGGAACTCCGCCGCACCGCGCCGCGCGCGTCGTCCCGTACGGTCGCCAGTACGCCTGCCCCACTCACGCCTGCCGCATCCACGCCGGCGCGGGCCCCGGCGGGTGCGTCGGCCCGTGCGGGGGCCCCCGGCCCGGAGGCGGCTCCCGTCCAGAGCAGCGTCAGCAGTGCGAGGGCCAGCGCGGCCAGGGCGACCGGGCGGCGCGCCCGCGCCCGCGCCCGCGCGCGCCCGCCCCGCAGTGCCGGGTCCGTCGCGGGGTGCTTCGTGCGAGATGTCATCCGAGTCCTCATCCGAGTGGCCGTCAGACCGGCAGGGACCAGGCCTGGTCGACCCGGTGGTCGCCGCAGTCGGTCAGCCGCAGTCGCTCGGCCGGTGCGTCCGGGGTGGTGGCCGCGGCGGGAGCGGTCAGGCACATCCCGCTGACCTCCTCGACCAGGGCCCCGTTCCGGCGGTGCGTCCAGCGCTGCCCGGGCTTCCCGGGTGCGCAGTCGGCCAGTTCCACGCGGCCTTCCTCGCCCGCCGACAGGCACTCGCCGGACAGGTGCAGGCTCGCGTCGCGCCCGAGGGTCCAGCGCTGGTCGGCGGCGGCGGTGCACGGTGCCAGGACGACCGCGCCCGCTCCGCTCGTGTTGGCCCCGTCGGCGCACTTGGCACCGTCACCGGTGATCTGCCCGGTGGGCACGGCGTCGGCGCATCCCCGGTGCGGGGTCAGCCGCCAGAGCGCGGTGTCGTGGGCGGCGAGCTTCCCGGTCAGGGAAGTCGAGACCTCGGTGCGCTTGCCGCTCCACAGGTCCTTGGCGTCGACCGTGCAGGAGTACAGCCCGATGTCGGCCAGCGGTACGGAGACCTCCCGGGTGCTTCCGGACCGGTTGAGGACGGCAACGGCGCGGTCGCCGTTGGCCAGCGGTCGGGCCAGCACCTCGAAGGTTGCGTTGGCGGAGAGCACCGCGCCCTGGCGGCCCATCGGGTCCTGGTCCATCTCGATCACGTCGGTGTTGCCCAGGGCGGCCAGGGCGGCCGGGGTGAGCCGGGAGACCTCGGAGGACAGGATGAACGGGGCGGCCATCATCGCCCACAGGCCCACCTGGCTGCGGCTCTCGGCTTCGGTGAGCCCGGGGGCGCCCGCGATCAGGAAGTCGGGGTCGTTCCAGTTGCCGGGGCCCGCGTACCGGCCGAGCCAGCGGTTGTACCCGTAGTTGCCCAGTACCGAACTCCAGCGCGACGTCTGGGGAGCGGCGGGGTTGTAGACCTTGATGTCCTTGCCTTCCCGCCACAACTGGCCGGTCTCGCCGACCCAGCTGAGGACCTTGTGCCAGTCGGAGTCGCCCCACTCGCCCTGTTGGAAGTAGGCGGGTGCCGACGCGGAGAGCACCATGTCGCGCCCGCTGTCCCGCAGGGCCGCGGCGACGGCGTTGTAGGCGTCGCGGTAGGCCTGTTCCTTCGTCGTTCCGGGCGGCACCCACAGGTTGCAGCCGTCCATCTTGACGTAGTCGACCTTCCACGACGCGAACAGCCGGGCGTCCTGGGCGTAGTGGTCCGGGCCGCCGCCCTCGGGCGAGCCGCTGCCCGGGTAGCGCTCGCAGGTGAGGGAGCCGGCGTCCTCGTAGATGCCGAACTTCAGCCCCTTGGCGTGCAGATGCTCGCCCAACCAGGCCATGCCGTGCGGGAACTTCTGCGTGTCGACGACCAGGTTGCCGTCCGCGTCCCGGCTCTTGGTCATCCAGCAGTCGTCGACCGTCACCGTGTCGTAGCCCTTGGCCGCGAGACCCGAGGACACCAGCGCGTCGGCGTTGGCGACCACCTTGGCCTCGTCGATGTCGCACATGTAGTGCGCCCAGTTGTTCCAACCCATGGGCGGGGTGAGCGCGAGCGGGGTGTCCGAGGTCGCGGTGGGCTCGGCCGCCACCGGGGCGGGGGCGAGCGAGAGCGCGAGCAGGGCGGCCGCGGTCAGGCAGGGGAGCGACGCACGCAGGCGAGGCGGCACGGAGACTCCTTGACGTGGGGCGGGGCGGGGCGGACGTACCGGCGGGAATGGCTGTAGTGCGCCCAGTGCAGCGGTGCGACTACCCACTGTCAACATAAGTCGATGGTTATGGCTCAATGACCAGCAATATGGGCGTAGTCGGCGTCACACGTTCGGGCAGATACGGTGTATGTGTCGCTGTCTGATACGATGTATCTCATGTCGAGGAGATCAACAGCCCTGGACCGCGCGACGCCCGGGGCGATCGCCGTCGCCGCCCTGCGCCTCCTCGACGAGGAGGGGCCGAACGCGCTGAGCTTCCGCGCCCTCGCCGACCGTCTGGACGTCTCCCACGCCACCGTCCAGCGCCGCTGCACCGACCTCGCCGGCCTGCTGGACCTGTGCACCGAGCACCTCGCCGGCCAACTGCCCGAGGTCCCGGCCGGGAGCGACTGGGCCGAGGCCACCGAGTTGAGGTTCACCGCCCTCTACCGGCTGCTCACCGCCCACCCCGGACTCCTGGTGCTCCGCGGTGGCCGCCCCTGGCTCGGCCGTCAACTGCTGGCCAGGTTGGTCGAGCCCGCGCTCGCCGACAGCGTGGCCGCCGGAATGACCGCCGCCGAGGCGATGACCGCGTACCGCCGGATGTACCTGCTCACCCTCGGCAGCGCCGCTTTCGTGGATCACCGCGATCCGGCCGGGGTCACCGCTGCCTCCAGGGCGGCCCTGGCCGCGCTGGATCCGGAGCGGTTCCCCGTGCTCTCCGGCGGGCTGGCCGACGTACTGCCCGCCCTGACCGATCACGAGGTGTACTACGGCGCCCTGCGCCAGCTGATCGAGGCCAACCGGCCCGCCGCCACCTGAAGGGGAACCCCGCCATGGAACAGCAGCTCGACTACGCCGCCGTGCGCAGTGCGGCCGACCGGATCGCCGGCTCGATCCGCCCGGTCGCCGTGGTCCCAGCCGCCGACGGCGTCTGGTATGCGCTGGAGTACCTCCAGCACACCGGCTCCTTCAAAGCCCGGGGCGCCCGCAATTTCCTCGCCGCCCACCGCGACGCCGGCACCCTCCCGGCCGCGGGCGTCACCATCGCCTCCGGCGGCAACGCGGGCCTCGCCTGTGCCTGGGCGGCCCGGGCGCAAGCCGTCCCGGCCACCGTGTTCCTGCCCGCCAACGCGCCCCGCGTCAAGGTGGAGCGGCTGCGGGGCTACGGGGCCGACGTACGGCTCGTCGGTACCCGGTACGCCGAAGCCCTCGCCGCGTGCGAGGAGTTCGCGGCGGCCAGTGGCGCGCTGAGCAGCCACGCGTACGACCACCCGCTCATCGCGGCGGGTGCGGGCACCCTGCTCGACGAGATCCGTGCCGGGCTGCCCGGTCTGGACACCGTGGTCGTCGCGGTCGGTGGTGGCGGGCTGTTCGCCGGCGTCGCCGCCGCGGCCCGCGAGCACGGCGTACGGGTGGTCGCCGCCGAACCGGAGAACTGCCGGGCCCTCAACGCGGCGCTGGAGGCGGGCCGGCCGGTCGACGTCGCCGTGGAGTCGGTCGCCGCCGACTCGCTCGGCGCCACGCGTGTCTCGGCGGATGCGCTGGCCGCCGCCCAGGACAAGGACGTGTCGTCGGTCCTGGTCCCAGACCCGGCCATCACCGCGGCCCGCCGCGCGTTGTGGGAGGAGCACCGGATCGTGGTGGAACCGGGCGCGGCCACGGCCCTGGCCGCCCTGCGCCACGCGCAGCAGCCGCTGGGCGAGCGGGTGGCCGTCATCCTGTGCGGCGCGAACACCGACCCCGGAGACCTGACGCACCCCGTACGGTGACGGCCCCCGCACGGTGACGGCCCCCGCACGGTGACGGCCGCGGGGCGGGAGTCTCAGGTGCGGGGGACATCGGCGAGGAGGGCCGTACGGGCCGCGCCGAGGAGGGCCCGGTAGGCGACCTGCCGGGTCCGGGTGTTCACCGGCGAGCCCGCAGTTCGGGGTGATGCCTCGTGATCACTACGTTCAGGTCGCTGACCCGCGACCGGTCACGCTCCACCTGGGCCTGGAAGCGGGCGGAAACATGCTCGGCGCACTCGGCGCACGAGTCCGGTGGGACCGGCCAGCGGGGGAACAGGTCGGCGGCCTCCATCACACGGCCTTGATGTTGGCCACGGCCGTGGAGATCTCCCGGCCCGACGGGCCCCGGACGTACGCAAGCTTCACCCAGTGCTCACGGGCCGGGGCGGCGGAGACGTTTTCGCGGACCACGGCCATGAGCTCGCCCTCGACCCCGGACGCGATGTCACGCACCCGCTTGCGGAGCAGAGCGTGAGGGACTTCCTCGAAGGGCCGGGGCACTACGTCATGCGTCACGGGGCTCACTCCATACCATCGTCAGCGGGCGATGTGACGACGGTAGGAGCATTCCAGTGACGGCACGGGCACAGATCGTGCCCCCACGTTCAGGCGGTCAGCAGGCCCAGTCGCGCGGCCAGTTCAGACGCCCGCCGACGGCGGGCCGGGCTCTTCGACTCGGCCTCCTCCAACACGATCCGCTTCGCGTACCCGTTGTACTGCACCGTCTCCGGCGCCGCCTCGTGTGCTTGCGCCAGCGTCGCCAGTGCCACGTCCGGCTGCGCGTCCAGGTGGTACGCGCGAGCCTGCTCGATCCGGTGCCGGGCCCGCCGTGGCCGGGACGGAATCGCTTCCGCCTCCGCTCGGGTGGCCTGTCGTGCCGACTCCCCGCCGGCGCGCAGCTCGACGGCGACGGTGACTGCGTGCGCGCCGATGACCCCCCGGGAGAAGCTCGTGACCGGGTGGAAGTAGCCCGAGGGCAGCCCCTCTGCCAGGTTCCGCGCGTCATCCCAATACCGCCACGCCGTACCGGTCTCGCCGCGGCGGGCGGCCGTCAGCCCGGCCTCGACGGTGAGCGCTCCGGCGACCGCACGGACGTCCGTGCTGGCGTCGGGGAGGAGTGAGTCCAGGTAGCGGAGGGTCTCCAGGGTGACCGCGTCCGCGGCATCCAGGTGCGCGCTCTCGCGGTGAGCCTGCGTGGTCAGCCACGCGGCGAGGCCGATCGCGTGCGGATCCTCGGAGTCTTGCGCGGCCATCATGCCCCGCTCGGCCACGCGCCACACCAGGGGCGCGTCCGGCTGGTAGGCGCAGAAGAACTGTGCAAGGAAGTACACCTCTGCGAGGCGCGCTTGGGCCGTCTTGCGGTCCGCGACGGTCTCAGCCTGCCGGACCGCGGTCTGTGCGTCCCGGATCAGGTCCGGCAGCAAGCCACCGATGACCTCGCGGTGGTTCGGCGCGGAGTGCCGAGCCTGCCAGGCCCGAGCCAGCCGAGCCGACAGGTGCGCGGCCGGCGGTGCTTGCTGGCCGCTGCCGAGCTGGAGCGAGTTCAGGGCTTCGCGGACTGCGGCGAACCGTGGGTGGCCGGGGCCGGCGAACAGGGCGGTGTGCATGGACTGGTCCCCCGTGAGGTCGGACAGGTCCCGGACGCGTAGCACCTCGGCGATGCGGAGGATGACAGGGAGGTGGGGCGTCCGTAGGCGGCCGGTCTCGATGGCCTTGACCCATGACCCGGATCGGGCGAGGAGACCGCCGAGTTGGTCGCGGGTGAGGCCTCGGCGTTGGCGGAGGATCTGCATTCTTTGCCCGAAGACCAGCGGGTCCGTGTACGGGTCCGGGGAAGCATCAGGAGACATGGCGGCCTTGCCCCTTCTCTGCGCAGCGCGACACCCAACAGCGTAGGGCGCAGGGCTGGTTCTGTGTGATCCAGAACGCACGAAAGCGCCTTGGAGCGGTTCGAACCGTCCACGCCGATGACCATCAGAGGCTCGACGGTTTCACTCACGGTGAGGTCCGGTCCGACCTCGAACGACGATCGTCGTGGGGGAGGAAGACTTTGGAGGACAGTGCGCGGCCCCCGCGCCTTGCGAAGGTCTGGATGTCAAGAAGATCGGCAAGGTTCGGCACGGTACGGAGGAACGGACGTGGCACAGCCCAAGGGATGTCTGATCGGCTGCGGAGTGGTGCTGGTGTTGGGCCTGGCAGCCGCGGCGGCACTCGTCTTCGGTGTCGGGAAGGCCGTCGAAGCCGCGGGCAGGAGCATGCTCGACCCCGCGGTCTACCAGTCCGTCAACGTCGGTGATCCCGAGGCCGCCGTCCGCGCCGCGTTGCCGTCCGGCGAGAGCTTCATCAAGGGCGCACTGAAGGCGGGCGGTCCGGCCGAACCCGAGGGCAGTGCCTGTTCCTGGTACGTGTCCGCCGCCGACGGCAAGGGTGCTGACGAGACCGTGTTCCGCCTCTGCTTCAAGGACGGCAAGCTCGCCGAGAAGGTCGAGTACAGCATGAAGTAGCGCCCGGGCTCGGGTTTCTCGGCCTGCGAGGTAAAGCGCATTAGTGCGAGTTTTCTAGAACCGCCCATAAGAAGTCAACATCTGACGCCTAACCATGTTTGTTATCGGATCGATATCACTCCTGATCGGTTGAGAACTAAAGCGCATTAGTGCAGGTCGGTGCGGGGTTGACTGGGCAGCTGCCGTCTGCCTGTCGGCCCTCTGGTGCGAGGGGGACCTAGGGGTACCCGGCCAGCGGGACTTTGACCGCATTGACGCGATCTGGATTTGGGGACAGCGTGGGCTGCGCGCTCCGGCAGCGAGGCCGGAACTCCCCCTGAAGGTGGCGACGATGACCCGTTCGAACGCGACCCGTACTGCCATCGCCACGCTCGTGGCCGGCACGCTCCTTTCGGTCTCCGCATGCGGAGTGAGTGGTGGCGCCGCGGACGCGCCGCAGGCGCGGAAGACCGGCAAGGTGGCCGGCGAGATCACCTTCCGCACCCTCCAGCTCAAGCCCAAGTTCACCGCGTACGTCCAGGGCGTCATCGACGCCTTCGAGAAGAAGTACCCCGAGGCCAAGGTGAGATGGGAGGACGTCCCCGGCGACGGCTACAACGAGAAGCTCGTCGCCGACGCACAGGCCGGCGCCCTCCCCGACGTGGTCAACCTCTCCACCGACTCCTTCCAGCTCCTCGGCGACCGCGGTCTGCTCGCCGACGTCGCCGCACTCGATCCCGAGGTCGCCAAGGACTACGTCCCCGGCTCCTGGAACCAGTTCAAACTCCCCGGCAAGGGCGACGGCGTGTACGCGTACCCCTGGTACGTGACCCCGGAGATCCTCACGTACAACCGGGAGCTCTTCGAGAAGTCCGGACTGGACCCGGCGAAGCCGCCGACCACCGTCGAGCAGTTCTTCGACTACGCGGACAAGATCGCCGCCGCGTCGGGCGGCCGGTACTCCGCCTTCATGGCCGACCCCAAGGGCCGCCTGCCCGGGGACTGGCAGAAGATGGGCGTGCCGATCCTGAACGGGGCGCAGGACCGGTTCGTCTTCGACACCCCCAAGGCCGTCGAATGGGTCGAGCGGATGAAGGACCTGTACGCCAAGGGCGCCATGCCCAAGGAGTCCCTCCTGAAGTCCGACGACATCAACCAGCTCTACGGCGGCGGAAAGCTCGTGTTCGGCCCCGGCTCCCCGGGCTTCGTCAAGGACGTCAAGCAGAACGCCCCGCAGATCTACGCGGGCACCCAGGTCGCGGGGGCCGTCACCGGCACGCTCGGGCACATCGGCATCTACGCCCAGTCGCTCGGCATCAGGAAGGACACCAAGCACCTCGACGCGGCCAGCGAGTTCGCCAAGTGGGTGACCAACGGCCCCAACCAGGTCGAGTTCTCCAAGAACGCGACCATCTACCCCTCCAACGCCCAGGGCCTCGCCGATCCGCGCTTCTCGGACCGGGGCGACGGAAAGGACGCGGAGACGGTGGCCCGCGCGGTCGGCGCCGAGCAACTGAAGACCGCCGCGCTCGACGCCAACACCCCCGTCCAGTGGACCAACCAGGTCGGTGACGCGGTCGTCCGCGAGGTGCAGAAGGCCATCCAGGGCGAGCAGGACCCGAAGACGGCCGTACGCAAGGCCCAGGAGGAGGCGAACAAGCTGCTCGCCAAGTCGGCGCAGAAATGACGCGCGCACTCGCCGCGGAACCGGTGGGCCGGGTCGGGACCCCCGCCGACCGGGCGGCACGCAGACGGCGCCGCAAGGCCCTTGCTGCCATGGAGGCCGAGACGGGGCTGAGCCACCGCAGGTGGTGGACCCCCTACCTCTTCCTCGCCCCCGGCCTGGCGATGGTGGCGCTCTTCAGCCTCTGGCCGTTCGTCAACACCGTCATCCTCTCCTTCACCGACGCCCAGATCCTGCGCGGCGGCACCTTCGTCGGTTTCGACAACTACACCCGGGCCCTTGCGGACCCCGACTTCTGGGTCGCCACCGGCAACAGCGTGCTCTACCTGGTGGTCGTCGTACCGTGCCTGGTCCTCCTCCCGCTCGCCCTCGCCGTCCTGGTCCAGGCGAAGGTCCCCGGTATCGGCTTCTTCCGGTCCGCCTTCTACACCCCGGTGATCGCCTCGGCCGTGGTCGTCGGCCTGATCTGGCAGTGGGTGCTCCGTAGTGACGGGCTCGTCAACACCCTGTTCCAGAAGCTCAGGATCGTCTCCGAGCCCGTCCCGTTCCTGACCGACAGCACCATGCTGCTGGTCTCCGCGATGATCGTGACCGTGTGGAAGGGCCTCGGCTACTACATGGTGTTCTACCTGGCCGCCCTCGGGAACGTGCCGGCCTCGCTCCACGAGGCAGCCGCCCTCGACGGCGCCGGCCCCGTCCGCCGCTTCTTCAGCATCACCATCCCCCAGGTGAAGCCGATGATGCTGCTGGTCGGCACCCTCTCCGCCATCTCCGCGCTGCGCGTCTTCACCGAGATCTACATCCTCGGCGGCGAGAGCGGCGGCCCCGGCGGCGGAGCCCGTACGCTGCCCTTCCTCATCCGGCAGGTCGGCCTCGGCTTCTCCGGCGAGACCGGCTACGCCTCCGCCCTCTCGATCCTGCTGTTCCTGCTGACGCTGGCCTTCAGTCTGCTGGGCCGCCGGCTGACGAAGGGGGACGAGAGGTGAACGCACCGACCCCGCCCGCCCGCCGGCAGCCGCGGCGCGCCGGAGCCGACCGCAGGCGCCGCCGGATCGGGCTCACCGCCCGGTACGCCACCCTGGTCCTGATGCTCGTGGTGATGCTCGGCCCGATCGTCTGGCAGTTCCTGACATCGATCCGGGGCCGCACGGAGAACGTGTACGACGGCGTACTGCCCGCCCGGCCCACCCTCGACAACTACGCCCTGGTCGCCGAGTCGTTCCCGCTGCTCCAGTACGTCGGCAACACCTTGGTGGTGGCCCTCCTCGCCGTCACGTCGAACATGTTGTTCGCCGCGATGGGCGGGTACGCCCTCTCCCGGGCCGCGTGGAAGGGCCGCAGGACCGTCTTCACGGTGCTGGTGGCGACCCTCATGTTCCCCTTCGAGTCCGTGATGATCTCGATGTTCCTCACGGTCCGAGAGATGGGCCTGGTCGACACCCTCATCGGTGTCTGGCTCCCCGGAGCGGTCTCCGTCCTCAACATCATGATCATGCGTTCTGCCTTCCTCGCCGTACCCAAGGAGGTCGAGGAGTCCGCGGTCCTGGACGGCGCGGGCGAGTGGACCCGGTTCACCCGGCTCTTCCTCCCGGCCGCCAAGGGCGCCCTCGCCGTCGTCTGCATCACCAGTTTCATGGGCGCATGGGACGACTTCCTGTGGCCCTTGCTGGTGCTCACCAACAGCGACCACTACACCCTCCAGCTCGGCCTGAAGACCTTGGCCGGCACCACCACGACCAACGACCAGCGGATCATCGCCGCCGGCGCGATGGCGGCGCTCCTCCCGATGATGCTCCTGTTCTTCGCCCTCCAGCGTTTCTTCTTCAAGGGCGTGGGCGAGGGAGCCGTCAAGACCTGAGCCGCCCGTCCGCCGTCCGTCCGCCCGCCGTCCGTCCTCCCTCCCCCTCGTTGCCCGTCACACGACCTCCCTCCCTTGGAGCAGCCGTCATGCACGACGACCGCAGCATCATCGAACACCGCCTGCGCCGGGTCCTGAAGGAGCGCATCAAGCCCGCCGTCCACTCCCGCTCGGTGCCGCTGGCCGTCGAGCGCTGGGAGGCGCCGGGCGAGCCCGTCCCGGTCGCCGAGGGACTGGCAGCCCCGTACGAGCCCTGCGCGATCGGCGAGACGTGGGGCCCGGCCTGGGGCACCACCTGGTTCAAGGTCACCGGTACCGTCCCGGCCGAGTGGGCCGGCCTCAGCGTCGAGGCGGTGCTCGACCTGGGCTTCGACCGGATGATGCCCGGCTTCCAGTGCGAAGGACTCGTCCACCGCGCTGACGGCAGCGAGATCAAGGCACTCAACCCGTACAACGACTGGGTGCGCGTCGCCGACCGCGCCGCCGGCGGCGAGCAGATCGAGTGGTACGTCGAAGGCGCCTCCAATCCCGTCCTGGTCGACCACCGCATCACCTACGAGGGCGACCGGCACACCTGCGGCGACCAGCCCCTGTACCGGCTCGCCCGGATGGACCTCGCGGTCTTCGAGACCGAGGTCTGGGAACTCGTACAGGACCTGGAGGTCCTGTACGACCTGATGGTGCAGCTCGGCGAGGCCGATGCCCGGCGGTACGAGATCCTGCGCGCTGTCGAGGTCGCCCTCGACGCGGTGGACCTGGGCGACGTCCCCGGCACGGCCGCCGCCGCCCGCGCGCGACTGGCCGGGGTGCTCGCCGCCCCCGCCAACGCCTCCGCGCACCGGATCAGCGCGGTCGGGCACGCCCACATCGACTCCGCCTGGCTGTGGCCGCTGCGCGAGACGGTGCGCAAGGTCGCCCGTACCGCGTCCAATGTGGTCAACCTGATGGACGGGCACCCCGAGTTCGTCTTCGCCATGTCGCAGGCACAGCAACTGGACTGGATCAAGGCCCATCGCCCCGCGCTGTTCGAGCGCGTGAAGAAGAAGATCGCGGACGGACAGTTCGTGCCGGTCGGCGGCATGTGGGTGGAGTCCGACACCAATATGGTCGGCGGCGAGGCCATGGCCCGCCAGTTCCTGTACGGGAAGAAGTTCTTCCTGGACGAGTTCGGCATCGAAACCCACAACGTATGGCTTCCCGACTCCTTCGGATACACGGCGGCGATGCCGCAGATCGTCAAGCTCTCGGGCTCGAAGTGGTTCCTGACGCAGAAGATCTCCTGGTCACAGGTGAACAAGTTCCCCCACCACACCTTCTGGTGGGAGGGCATCGACGGAACCCGCGTGTTCACGCACTTCCCGCCCATCGACACCTACAACAGTGATCTCGGCGGCACCCAACTGGCGCACGCGGCCCGCAACTATCAGGAGAAGGGCCGCGGTTCGCGCTCCCTGGCACCCTTCGGCTGGGGTGACGGCGGCGGCGGCCCCACCCGCGAGCAACTGGCCCGGGCCAAGAGGCAGCGGGACCTCGAAGGATCCCCGCGGGTCGAGATCGAACGGCCCGACGCCTTCTTCGAGGAGGCCCACGCCGAGTACCCGGACGCGCCCGTCTGGGCCGGCGAGCTGTACCTGGAACTGCACCGCGGCACCTACACCTCACAGGCCAAGACCAAGCAGGGCAACCGGCGCAGCGAATCGCTGCTGCGCGAGGCCGAGCTGTGGGCGGCCACCGCCACGGTCCGGGTGCCCGGGTACGCCTACCCGTACGAGGAACTGGAACGCATCTGGAAGACCGTGCTGCTGCACCAGTTCCACGACATCCTGCCGGGATCGTCCATCGCCTGGGTGCACCGCGAGGCGCGCGCAACGTACGCGAAGGTCGGCGAGGAACTGCGCGGGATTACACTCGCCGCCCAGCGGGCCCTGGCCGGGGACGGCAGCACGGAACTGGTCTTCAACTGCGCCCCGCACGCGCGGCGCGGCGTCCCGGCGGGCGGTGCGGGCCTGCCCGAGGCGCCGGCGGCGGCCGGTGACCCGGTGACGGTGGAGGGGCGGCACGGCGGCGGGAGGGTCCTCGCCAACGGGCGCCTCCGGGTGGAGATCGACGACCGCGGACTGATCGTTTCGGCGTACGACCTTCAGGCGCGCCGCGAGTCTGTGGCCCCGGGACGGGCCGCGAACCTGCTCCAGATCCACCCGGACTTCCCGAACATGTGGGACGCGTGGGACATCGACGCCTTCTACCGCAACAACGTCACCGACCTGGTGGAGCTGGACTCCCTGGAGGTGACGCAGGACGACCCGGACGCGGTCTCGGTCCGGGCGGTCCGCTCCTTCGGCCGTTCGACGGCCACCCAGACGATCACGCTGCGGGCCGGGTCCAAGACGGTGGACATCGTCACGGAGGTGGACTGGCACGAGACGGAGAAGTTCCTCAAGGCCGCCTTCCCGCTCGACGTGAAGGCCGAACGGTCCTCCTCGGAGACCCAGTTCGGGCACGTCGAGCGGGCCACCCACACCAATACGTCGTGGGAGGCCGCCAAGTTCGAGATCTGTGCGCACCGGTGGATCCACGTGGCGGAGCCGGGGTGGGGCGCTGCGATCCTCAATGACTCCACCTACGGCCACGACGTCACGCGCGACGTGCGGCCGGACGGCGGCCAGACCACCACGGTCCGCCTGTCCCTGCTACGGGCCCCGCGGTATCCCGACCCGGAGACCGACCAGGGAGCCCACACCCTGCGGTTCTCGCTCGCGCCGGGTGCCGGGATCGCGGACGCGGTCCGCGAGGGCCACGCGCTCAACCTGCCGGAGCGGACGGTGCTCGGCGCGGGCCCGGTCGCCCCGCTGGTGGCCGTGGACGACGATGCGGTGGTCGTCGAGGCGGTCAAACTCGCCGAGGACCACAGCGGTGACGTGGTCGTCCGCCTCTACGAGTCCCGCGGGGGCCGCGCGACGGCGACCCTGATGGCGGGCTTCGCGCTGTCGGCGGCCGTCGAGAGCGACCTGTTGGAACGGCCGCTGCCCGGCACCGCGGTCGGCCCGGTGGCCGACGGCGGCGCTGTCCCCTTGACGCTGCGCCCCTTCCAGATCCTCACGGTCCGACTCCACCGCGCCTGAGTGCCTGAGTGCGCGAAGGGCGGTGGCCCCGGCGGACGTGGTGTCCGCACGGGGCCGCCGCCCGGGCCGGTGGGCCGGTGGGCCGGTGAACCGGTCGGGTCAGGACGGGTTGAGCTTGATGGCGAACCTGTTGAAGATCGACCACACGTCCACCCAGCCCAGGCCCGTGCTGCAGACCTTGTTGGCGTCGCAGCCGAATCCGGCGCTGACGATCCCGTTGAGCTGCCGGGAGTCCGGGTTGTTGATGTAGATCACGGGGCCGCCGCTGTCGCCGCCCCGGCCCACCACACCGCCGTAGTGCGGGACGCCGTAGCTTCCCCAGACCGTGGTGCCGTTGATGTTCCAGCTGGCGTTGCCCGCGTACACCGTACGGATGTTGCAGACGACCTTGGAGTTGTAGCCCAGCTGGCAGGTGAAGTCACCGACCGCCACGTTGCGGACTCCGTTGAGGTAGCGGCTGTACCCCGTGGCGTCGAGTCCGTCCCACGTGCGGCGGTAGGTCGGTGCCTCGATGAACGCCGAGTCGATGTCGGGCAGTTTGTACTCGACCCTCCCGACGTAGTTGCCGCCGGCGGTGGAGACGTAGGCGCCGACGTTGTAGCAGTGGCCTGCCGTGACGAGCCACTGGCGGCCGTCCCAGGTGCTGATGGCCGGAATCCCGCTGGTGCAGTACGAGGACGAGCCGGACGCGGGTCCGAGCGCGGCCCCCGCGTAGAAGGGCGAGGAGTCGTTCCACCGGCTCAGCGGAACTGCGGCCGGGGCCTGCCGGATGCGGACGGGGCTGGCCCCGGAGGCCGCCTGCTGCTGGGCGACCGCCGGCGCGGCGAAGTACGTCCGCGCGGCCTGCGGGTTGTCCACGGCGAGATCGATGGCGCTGCCGTCGACCGTGGTTCCGGCCAGAGAGATCTTGAACGGAAGGTTGTGGTTGTCGAGGGCGGAGATCTCCTGCTTGAGCTGCTTCCGGGACTTCACGCTCCGACGTACGGTGATCAGCCGGGTGTCGGCCTTGGGGTTCGCCCGGTGCACGGCCTCGATGAAAGCGGGGCGCCGGTTGGGATCGGTGAGGTAGACGTTGACCGAGCGGTAGTCGGCGGCCATCTCGACCTGGGTGTACACGTCCGCCTGGGAACCTTGCCCCGCCTGCGCCGCGGCATCGGCCGCGACCCTGAGCGGTTCCAGTACCTGGGCCTGCCGCTCCGGCGACATCGCCGCAACGGCATCGGCGGACAGCGGTCCGGGTGTCCCCGCCTCGGCGGTCGCTCCTGCGAGCGGCAGCAGGGCCAGCGCCGCCACGAGTGAGAGAGAACGCCACACAGCCTTTTTCATGATCCCCCTTCGATCACTGTTTGCGTGCGTATGTGCACGCTCAGTGACGATAGGGAGTCTTTCGTGGCCGGGTAAGGGCGCATTTCGGCAGTAGGGGCGTGGCGGCGGGCGCGTGCGGGCGCATGTTGCGCGTCCGCGGCGTACCTCGGTGGGGGAGTGGGGGAGGCGGTCGGACTCCGAGCGGTTGTGCACCTAGTTGCAAAATCGGTTACCGGTCGGTACAACAGGCTCAGGACCACCGCGCGAGGAGACGCCCCCCATGAGCCAGTACCCGCACCTGCTGAGCCCCCTGGACCTCGGTTTCACCACCCTGCCGAACCGCGTGATCATGGGTTCGATGCACACGGGCCTTGAGGAGCACCAGGGCGGCTTCGAGCGCCTCGCCGCCTTCTACGCCGAGCGCGCCCGCGGCGGCGCCGGCCTCATCGTCACCGGTGGCATCGCCCCCAACGACGCCGGTCGTCCCTTCGAGGGGGGCTCCCGCCTCACCACCGAGGAGGAGGCCGCCGAGCACCGGGTGATCACCGATGCCGTGCACGCCGAGGGCGGCAAGATCGCGATGCAGATCCTTCACTTCGGCCGCTACGCCTACCACAAGGACCTGGTCGCCCCCAGCGCCCTCCAGGCCCCCATCAGCCCCTTCGTCCCGAACGAGCTGAGCGACATCGAGGTCGAGCGCACCGTCGAGGACTTCGTCCGCGCCGCCCGTCTCGCGAAGCTCGCCGGCTACGACGGCGTCGAGATCATGGGCTCCGAGGGCTACCTGATCAACGAGTTCATCGCCGCGGCCACCAACAAGCGCACCGACCGCTGGGGCGGCGCGTACGAGAACCGCGTGCGCTTCCCCCTGGAGATCGTCCGACGCACCCGCGCGGCCGTCGGCGAGGACTTCATCCTGATCTACCGCCTCTCCATGCTCGACCTGATCCCCGGCGGCTCCACCCTCGACGAGGTCGTCCACCTCGCCAAGGAGGTCGAGGCGGCCGGCGCGACCATCATCAACACCGGCATCGGCTGGCACGAGGCCCGCATCCCCACCATCGCCACCTCCGTTCCGCGCGGCGCGTACACCTGGGTGACGAAGCGGCTGATGGGCGCGGTCTCCGTCCCTCTCGTCACCAGCAACCGCATCAACACCCCGGAGATCGCCGAAGAGCTGCTCGCCGACGGCCGCGCCGACCTGGTCTCCCTGGCCCGCCCCTTCCTCGCCGACGCCGACTTCGTCGCCAAGGCCGCGGCCGGCCGCTCCGAGACCATCAACACCTGCATCGGCTGCAACCAGGCCTGCCTCGACCACACCTTCAGCGGCAAGATCACCAGCTGCCTGGTCAACCCGCGCGCCTGCCACGAGACCGAACTCGTGCTCCTGCCCACGCAGCTCAAGAAGCGCGTCGCCGTCGTCGGTGCCGGCCCGGCCGGACTCGCCTGCGCCGTCTCCGCCGCCGAACGCGGCCACGCCGTCACCCTCTTCGAGGCCTCGGGCCACATCGGCGGACAGCTCGACATCGCCCGCCGCATCCCGGGCAAGGAGGAGTTCGAGGAGACCATCCGCTACTTCGGCACCCAGCTCGCGGAGCGCGGCGTCGAGGTCCGGCTGAACACCCGCGCGGACGTCGACACCCTCCAGGACTTCGACGAGGTCGTCGTCGCCACCGGCGTCACCCCCCGCACCCCCGAGATCGAGGGAGTCGACCGGGCCAACGTCGTCAGCTACCTCGACGTGCTGCGCGACGGCGCCCCCGTCGGCGAGCGCGTCGCCGTCGTCGGCGCCGGCGGCATCGGCTTCGACGTCGCGGAGTTCCTCACGGACAGCGGCGAGGGAGCCTCCCAGGACCCCGAGACGTACTTCCGCCACTGGGGCGTCGACACCTCGTACACCGGCCCCGGCGGTCTCACCGCCCCCGAGCGGCCCGCGCCCCCGCGCCAGGTGCACCTGCTCCAGCGCAAGACCACCAAGGTGGGCGCCGGTCTCGGCACCACCACCGGCTGGATCCACCGCGCGGAGCTCAAGCACCGCGGGGTCGTCTCCGTCGCGGGCGCCACGTACGACCGGATCGACGACGAGGGCCTGCACGTCACCGTCGACGGTGAGCAGCGGCTCGTCCCTGCCGACACGGTGGTGCTCTGCACCGGCCAGGAGCCGCGTCGCGACCTGTACGAGGCGCTGTGTGCAGCCGGCGCCCGACCGCACCTGATCGGCGGCGCCGACGTGGCCGCCGAGCTGGACGCCAAGCGGGCGATCCGTCAGGGTACGGAACTCGCCGCCACCCTCTAACCCGTCGGGAACCACGTCCGCCGGCGTCTTGGAGCGCCGGCGGACCTGACGGACCCGACGCGACAATGGTGTTGTGGCGGCCCGCCCCGGGCCGCCACAATCTCCGGGTGACTCTGACACCCGCGGACGCAGACAAGATCCTCTCCGACCACTTCGCCCCCTGGGTGCTCGCCCTGGGACTGACGGTGCACGAGACCGACGAGCGGCACGCCGTGCTGCGGCTGCCCTGGTCCGACGAGCTGGCCCGGGACGGCGGAGCGCTGTCCGGGCAGGCCCTCATGGCCGCGGCCGACACCGCCACCGTCATCGCGATCTCCGCCGCGCGCGGGGCGTACGGGCCGATGACCACCGTCCAGCAGTCGACGAGCTTCCAGCGGCCGGTGCTCGGTAAGGACGTACTGATCGAGGTACGGGTCACCAAACTCGGCAAGCGGATGGCCTTCGCCGACGTCACCATGACCCCCGAGGGCGCACAGGAGCCAGCCGCCACGGCATCGACCGTCTACGCCCTGCTGGGCTGAGCGGGGGTGTCGGCCCACCCCTCGCTCTGGCGGAACCGGGACTTCAACGTCTTCTGGCTCGGTCAGGCCCTGTCCGTCCTCGGTGGCTCGATCTCCCTGCTGGCCCTGCCCCTACTGGTCTTCGACGCCACCGGGTCCGTCGTCCAGATGGGTCTTATCACCGTCATCTCCGGGGTCACCGGCATCGCCACCGGACTGTTCGCCGGGTACGTGGTGGACCGGACGGACCGGCGCCGTCTGATGATCGCGTGTGACCTCGTACGGGCCGCGCTGCTCGGTGCGGTACCGCTCCTGTGGTGGGCCGGCCCGCGGATCTGGGTGCTGTACGTACTGACGGCGCTGGTCACCGCCTTGAAGACGCTGTTCGACGTGGCGTACGTGACGGCGGTGCCGCACCTGGTGCGCTCGCAGGACCTGACCGCCGCCAACGGGCGACTGATGAGCACCTTCGCCCTCGGCACCCTGCTCGGGCCGGTGGCCGCGGGATTCATCGCGGCCGGGGTGGGCGCAGACTGGGCGCTGGGCGTGGACGGGGCGACCTTCCTCGTCTCGGCCGTGAGCCTGCGATGGGTGACCTTCGGCCGGGAGGGCGGCGCCGCGGCACCCCCGGGCGGGAGGAGCACGGGCGGGGGCGGGAAACTGCGGGAGATGTTCGTGGTGGGCTTCCGCTTCCTGTGGGCCAACCCGGTGCTGCGCCCGCTGACTGTCCTGCTGACGCTGCTCACCTTCGTCACCATGGGCGCCACCGACCTGCTGGTCTTCCGGATCCGCCACGATCTCGGCCAGGACGCGACCACCGTCGGCTACGTCATCGCCGTCAGCGGTCTGGGTGTCGTCGGCGCGGCCTTCGCCGCCGGACCGCTGCGCCGGTCCTTCGGGTTCGGCGCCTGCTGGCTGGGCTCGGTCGCCATGATCGGCGCGGCGGTGGCGGTGACGGGCATCAGCCGCAGCCTGCCGGTGATCGCCGTGGCGGCGGCGGTCTTCATGTTCGGGATGACCCTCGGTGGGGTCTGCTCCATGACCCTGCGTCAGGAGGTGACCCCGGATCCGCTGCTCGGGCGGGTCACCTCCGCCTTCTGGACCGTGCACAACGCCTCGGGACCGTTGGGTGCCGCCGCCCTCACCGTGCTGGCCGACCGGCACGGCGTACCGGCGGTCAGCACGGCGGCCGGAGCCTTCTGTCTGCTCATCGTCGGTGCGGGGTTGCTGACCCCGCTGCGGGGCAGCAAGATCACGGGCGCCCCGGCCGAGGGCGCAGTGGCCGCCTCCCCGGCCCCGACTCGCCGGAGTCGGGGCCGGGGGTAGCTCCCGGCGGGCTCAGAACCTGCCGGTCGGCAGGGCCGGGAAGCGCTGCGGCGTCGAGGGGACCGCTTCCGCGCGGCGCTCCGCTGCGCCCGGCGGCGTCTGGCAGGTCACGTCCTTCGCCGGCAGCTTGCCGGTGGCCAGGTACTCGTTGACCGTGGCGTTGGCGCAGGACTTCGGGTCGGCGAGGTACACGCCGTGGCCCTCACCGCCCATCGCCAGCACCATCGTGGAACCCTTCAGGGCGCGGTGCAGGCCCTGGCCGCTGGTCAGCGGGGTCTGGGAGTCCCACTCGTTCTGCACGGTGAGCACGTTCGTCTTCGTCTTCATCGGCGTCGCCGCCTCGATCGGCCGCTGCCAGTAGGCGCACGGCTTGATGTTGGAGGCGAAGTCCCCGTACAGCGGGTAGGCGGCCTTGTCCCGGATCGCCTCCCGCTCGTACTGCTCGGGGTAGCGCGGCCATTCCGTGTCCCCGCACACCACGGCCCAGAACACGGCGGTGCCGTTATCCGACGGCGGCTCGGCGGCGGGCTTGAGCAGCCCCCGCTGGGGCTCGGTGAGGGTGACGGGCTTGCCGTCGGCCGCGTCCTTGAGGGCCTTCACGATGGGCGCGGCTTGCGCGGGGTAGAAGAACAGGGCCCGAGCGGTTCGGATGTCGTCGCCCGTGAGCTTCTGTCCCTCGAACTCGATCGGCTCCCGGTCGGCCCGGTTCACCAGGTCCCAGAAGGTCTTGGAGACCGCCTCCGGTGTGTCGCCGAGCTGGTACTCGCCGCCCCGCTCGGCGGTCCACTGCGTCCACCGCTTGAACGCCGGCTCGGCCTCGGTCGCCCACACCTGGATCATGCCGCGCCAGATGCGCTGCGGGTCCACCCCGCTGTCGAGCACGAAGCGGTCGGAGCGGTTCGGGAACATCTGCGTGTACACGGCTCCCAGGTACGTTCCGTACGAGTAGCCGACGTACGAGATCTTCTTCTCGCCCAGAGCCGCACGGATCGCGTCCATGTCGCGGGCGGTGTTGCGGGTGGTGATGAACGGCAGCACCGACCCCGTCTTCTCACGGCACTTGTCCGCGACCGTACGCGCCCAGGCCACGTCCGCCGAGAACGTCTCCTCCTTGTACGGGCGGTCGAAGTTCTGCTCGACGGGGTCCAGTCCGCAGCTGATCGGGCTGGAGCCCCCGACGCCGCGCGGGTCGAAGCCGATCAGGTCGTACTGGTCGCGTACGTCCTTGGGCATCAACTCGTCCATCATCAACGGCAGATCGAGTCCCGAACCACCCGGTCCGCCCGGGTTGAGCAGCATGGCACCGTGCCGCTTGGCCGGGTTGCCGCTCTTGATCCGGGATATCGCGAGGTCGATCGTGCGTCCCTGGGGGCGCCGGTAGTCGAGCGGGACCTTGACGGTCGCACACTCGTACGAAGCGGGCAGGTCGGTGCTGCAGCGCTGCCACGCCGGCTTCTGCGGGGTGTACTCGGCAGAAGGGGCGGCGGAGGCTTGGGTCGCGGACAGCAAGGGGACCGTGGTCGCGATGAGACCGGCGGCGGCGAGCATCGGAGCGAGGCGTTTCATGTTCACGAAGAGCCGTTTCCTTCCGTGAAGTCGATGGCATCACCACCCTGTTGCACGCGGGCCCCGGGCGAATCATCCCGGAGGGCGGTCCGTATGCTCCTCACGAACGAGCTCAAATCCGGACAACTGGCCGACACGCGGGCGGAGTTGGACCGGGGTGTGCGGCATTGACGGCTCATGCGGGGCCACAGCGGGCGGGCGAGCGGATGGGCCCGAACCTTCGCATGCAGGTCGGACGCACCCGGTTCGGGCGAGGAGGACTGTGCGACGGAGCAGCTGTCCATGGACGTCCCCGACCGCCTCCGGGCCCCCGCTGCAGACGTCGCCGAAGATCAGCCGGGTGCCGCGCGGAGTGCGGGCGGTGGCGTACGGTCCTCGGCGTCCGGGCCTCGACCTCGGCGACCGCGCGCCTCTCGTGGACCTCGTGCAGGTGTGCGAAGGGCGTGGGCGCCGCGGCGGCGTAAACCCGTCATCCCGGGCCCGGCCAAGGAGCGGCCGTCCTGGAGCCCGTCGCGGTGATCCGTCGTACGGCCGTATCGAGGGGCGGCTGCGCTGCCGGTCCGGGGGAGTGGAGAGAGGATGGGAGACACCCGGGGGTCCGGCCCCGGGGGTGGAGAGCGAGCGGGGCGATCCACCGCTCCTACGGCAGCGGACGGGAAGGAGCGGGCGGCATGAGTACGGCGGACGCCTTCCGGGCCGGCCCGGAACCTGCGAGCCCCGGTCCCGCCACCGGGCCCGGCCTGCTCGACGTGCTCGGAGTCGCGGCGGTGGTCCTGGACGAGCACGGACGCATCTCGCTGTGGAGCCCGCAGGCGGAGGAGCTGTTCGGCTACAGCGCCCGGGAGGCGCTCGGCCAGTACGCGGCGCAGCTGCTCGTCGACGAGCAGCACCTGGACATCGTCCTCTCCCTCTTCAAGCAGGTCATGTCCGGCGCAGGACCGTGGGCCGGGGTCTTTCCCGTACTGCGCAAGGACGGCAGCATCCGGTTGACGGAATTCCGCAACATGCGGTTGGAGGATCAGCAAGGGCGGCTCTACGCGCTCGGCATCGCCTCTGACCAGGCCACCCTGCGTCGCCTGGAGCGCGACCTCGCCCTGTCGATGCGGCTGGTCACCCAGTCCCCGATCGGTCTGGCCGTGCTCGACACCGACCTCCGCTACGTCCTCGTCAACCCGGCACTCGAACGCCTCAACGGGCTTCCGGCCGCGCAGCACCTCGGACGCCCGGTCCATGAAGTCCTGCCCCATGTGGACGCCACGGCCATCGAGGCGTCCATGCGCGAGGTCCTGGCCACCGGCCTGCCCCGGCTGAACCAGATGGTCACCGGCCGTACGCCGGCCGATCCCGATCAGGACCACGTCTGGGCGGGGTCGTTCTACCGGCTCGACGACCCCGGCGGACGACCGATCGGAATCGCCGTCTCCATCGTCGACGTCACCGAACAGCACAGGACGTCGACGGCCGTGCGCCTGGCCCGCCAGCGGCTCGCGCTGATCGCCGACGCCTCCGTACGCATCGGCACCACCCTCGATCTCTGGGTCACGGCGCGGGAACTGGGTGACATCGCCGTGCCGCAGCTCGCCGACCTCGCCACCGTCGACGTCCTCGACGCCGTCCTCACGGGGGACCATCCGCCCGGCGCTCCGACGGACAAGACGTTGCAGTTCCGCGCCCTCGCCGTCAAAGCGGCCCACCCCACCCCGGCCACCCTCGCGGCCGACCCGGTCGGTTCGATCGCACGGTACGACGCCACCCGGCTGGTCACCCAGTGCGTGCAGGCCGCCCGCCCCATAGTCCTGGCGCACGTCGGGCAGGACGAACTCCCGAGCATCGCCCGGGACGCCGAGGCCGCCGCCCTCCTCGCCGAGGCCGGAATCCACTCCTACCTCGCCGTGCCGCTGATCGCCCGCGGCGAAGTCATCGGCGCCCTCGGCCTCCAACGCATCACCAACCCACTGCCGTTCGACCATGACGACGTCCTGCTCGCGGGTGAACTCGCGGCCCGCGCCGCCGTCTGCATCGACAATGCCCGCTGGTACCAGAAGCAGCGCCACGCCGCCCTCACCCTCCAGCGGCACCTGCTGCCCCACCACCCCACACCGACCCCGGGCCTGGAGATCGCTTACCGCTACCAGCCCGCTGCGGCGGCGGGCGAGGTCGGCGGCGACTGGTTCGACGTCATCGCGCTGCCCGAGGACAAGACCGCCCTCGTGGTCGGGGACGTGATGGGCAGCGGGATCAACGCCGCGGCCACCATGGGCCAACTACGCACCGCAGCCCGCACCTTGGCCGAGCTCGACCTCGACCCCGCCGCGGTCCTGACCCGCCTCGACCACACCACCACCGGGCTGGGGCACGCCATGGCCACCTGCGTCATCGTGGTCTACGACCCGCACCGCAACCGGTGCCGCATGGCGACGGCCGGCCACCTGCCCCCCGTACGCACCAGCCCCGGCCGGCCCCCCGAGCTCCTCGACCTGCCCACCGGAGCACCCCTGGGGGTCGGCGGCGTGCCCTTCGAGGCGATCGCCCTTGATCTGGGCGTCGGCGACCAGCTGGTCCTGTACACGGACGGGCTCGTCGAGACGCGCGACGAGGACATCGACACCCGCCTGCTGGCGCTCACCGATCTGCTCCGCGATCCGGGCCGCTCCCTGGAAGGGACCTGCGACCGCCTGCTGGCCGAACTGCGCCAGCCCGACGACCGCGACGACGTTGCCCTCCTCGTCGCGCGCACCCGGCCCCTGTCGGCGGACCCGGGGCGGTAGCGCCCGCACGGTACCAGCCTTTCGAGTGGTTGCCCGGATGTTTGTCCATTCGTGATGGTCCTTCCAAACGGGCACCACAACTGGCACTAGCGTCCCGTGGCACCCGGGGAGCGCGGGTGCCACGGCACGACTGACTGCCGGAGCCTGAGCTGCCGCAGTCACTCCCGGTCCACGCAGCAAGGAGGCACAGTGCCGTCTTTCGGTCGTTCGTCCGTCGGCAGCATGTCGGTAGCTTCGCGACACGTGATGGCAACCGGCGTCGTCATCGGCGCCCTCGCTTTCACCCTGGTCGCGTTGTTGATCCCCGTGCAGAAGTTCGGCGGGAGGAACGCCGCGGCGGCCACGGTCTCGGCTGCCGATGACGACGGCGCCGGGATCATCAGTACCGCCTTCGGGCCGTTGACCCCCCAGGACCGGGATTTCGTCCGCAAGGTGAGGCTCGCAGGTCTGTGGGAGCTGCCCGCAGGGCGGCAGGCCCAAGAGCGCGGGAAGCGTCCCGCGGTCCGTACCGCCGGGGAGCACCTCATCGAGGGCCATACCGAACTGGACCGCAGGGTCATGGAGGTGGGCCAGGCCCTCGGAGTGGAACTGCCCAACCAGCCCAATGCGCAGCAGCAGGGCTGGCTCGACCAGCTGAACCGGGCGCAGGGTCCCCAGTACGAGGCGCTGTTCGTCCAGCTGTTGCGCAGGGCGCACGGCAAGGTGTTCACGCTGGTCGCCCAAGTGCGCGCGCAAACCCGCAATTCCATGGTCCGGGCCCTGGCCACGGACGCCAACGCCACGGTGCTGGACCACATCGCGGTCCTTGAGGCCAGCGGACTGGTCGACTTCGACGGCCTCGCGGACGCCCCGCCCGGCACCCCCTCCGCCCCTGCTGCGCCAGCCCCCGCTTCCTCCATCGTTTCCCGACCTACGAAGTGAAGTGATCGCATGAGTCAAAAGGGCCACAAACGCCGCCTGCGGCCGTCGCAGAAGATCCTCGCCATGGTCTCCTCCCTGGTCCTGGGTGGCGGCGGAGTCGTGATCGTCGCCCAGGGGGCCTTCGCGGGGCAGTCGGGCCGTTCGGCGCCCGTGACCGCCACCATCGACTGCCCGGACGTGGGCGACAAGCTCAACAACGTGCCCGACCAGGTCCGGAACGAGGTGGACGCGAACCTCGCCAAGCTCGACACCCAGGTCGCTGACGCCTACAAGCAGCTCGCCACCGGCAATGCCAAGGCCGATGCACTGCTCGGCGGGCTGAAGGACCAACGCGGAAAGACCATCAGCAGCCTGTCCGACACGATCGGGAAGGCGGCTCAGCGTCCGGCAGGGCTGGAGGCGCTCAGCGCCTGCGAGATGAAGCAGGCCCCGGCCGCCGACCCGGCGGACGATCCGGCCGTAGCGAAGGCCGCGCAGGGTGCGCCGCCGCAGGGCGCGGCGCAGCAGGGCACGGCGCCGCAGCAACTGGCCAAGGGCGGCCCGGCGCGCAGCGACTTCGTCGCCATCGGCAAGGTGAAGCCCAACGTGAAGAAGCCCGCAGCCCGTGCGGGCGGCTCCACCGGCTCGTTCGCCGTCCAGTGCGGGCGGAACGAGAACGGCCACTTCAATCCGGACAACGTCATCGTGGCCCCGGGCGTGAGCAACGGCGCCCACCACATGCACGACTACGTGGGCAACAAGACCACCGACGCCTTCTCCACCAACAACAGCCTCGCCCAGTCCGGTACCACCTGCACCAACGGCGACCAGTCGACCTACTACTGGCCGGTGCTGCGACTGCGTGACGGCAAGGCCGAACGCGATGCCGCGGCGCCGGGCGGCGGTCAGGACGCGAACATCGGCACGATCCTCAAGCCGAAGCAGGTGACCATCGAGTTCAAGGGCAACCCGGGCTCCAAGGTCACGGCCATGCCCCGCTTCATGCGGATCATCACCGGTGACGCCAAGTCGCTCACCAACGGCCCCGGCAACGCCAACGCGTCGTGGAGCTGCACCGGCTTCGAGAACCGCCAGCTGAAGGACAAGTACCCCACGTGCCCCAAGGGCAGTGACGTCGTGCGGACGTTCAACTTCCAGAGCTGCTGGGACGGCAAGAACGTCGACAGCGCCAACCACCGCACCCACGTGGACTTCGCGGACAAGAACGGCAACTGCAAGGCGGGCTTCAAGGCCATCCCGCAGCTGGTGCAGCGGATCGTCTACAGCGTGCCGCCCGGCGCACGGTTCGCCGTGGACAGCTTCCCCGAGCAGCTCCACAAGCCGGTGACCGACCACGGTGACTTCATCAACGTCATGTCGAACGGCCTGATGGCCGGCGCGGTGCGCTGCATCAACGACGGGCGCGCCTGCCGCTGAGTCCCTCGGGGCGAGGCTCCCCTTCCCACCTCCCCAGCGTCGCCCCGAGAGCGGTGCCGGCCCGAAGGTTACTTCGGGCCGGCACCGCGTACGCGCATGTGCCACTGCCCGAAGGGGCCTGCGGGCCCTGCGAACCACGAGGAGCGCCATGTCCGGCTCTCGTCACACCACGGCCGGTCCGCAACGCGGGGCCGGGGCCGGGTCCGGGCCTGATCCCGGGCCCGGGCCTGATCCCGGGCCCGGGCCCGAGCCCACCCCGGCGTCCGAGCCTGCGTACGACCCCTCCCCTGCGTACAACCCCTCCGACCAGGACCTCATCCGACGGCTCAGGCAGGCGTACGCCGCCGGCGCCGGGGACCCGGCCGTCTGCGAACTTCTCTACCGGCGGCACAGTGTCGCCGCCTTCGCATGTGCACGCGGTTGCTGTCGGGCACCGCAGGACGCCGAGGACCTCGTGTCGGAAGCCTTCATCCGGACGCTCCAGGCCGTCCGCTCCGGCGCAGGACCCCGGGACCAGTGGCGTCCGTATCTTTTGACGGTGGTCCGTCACACGGCCATTGAGTGGCGGGCGGGCGCCGGGCGGACGGTGCTGACCCCCGACGTCGAACCGTGGTGCCGTCCCGACCCGAACGGCGACGACCCGCAGCGGCGGCTACTCGACAGTGAGGACCGCCGGCTCGTCGCCCGCTCCTTCCAGGCCCTGCCGGAACGCTGGAAGGCCGTCCTCTGGCACACCCTCGTCGAGGACGACTGCCCGCACCACGTCCCGCTGCTGCTCGGCATCACCCCCAGTGCCATGTCCTCGCTGGCCTTCCGGGCCCGCGAAGGGCTGCGCGAGGCGTACCTGCGCGCCCACCTCACCGCCATCGACGACGACCGCTGCCGCCACTACGGCAGCGTGCTCGGCGCGGCGATCCGGCGCCGCGGCGCGCCCCGCGGTCGGGGACTCGCCCGCCACCTGGCGACCTGCCACTCCTGCTCCCGCGCGTACGCGGAGCTGCTCGACCTGAACGCCGCCCTGCGGGCAGGCGCCTGCGCCATACCCATCGACCGCTGAGCGCTGACAGCACGGCGGCCCCGGTCCCTCGCTCCGCGCTGGCGGGGGCGAGGGACCGGGGCCGTTTCCGTGGAGAGGGGTCCGGGGCGGTTGCTACAGGCCGTTGACCCGGGCCATGCGGCCCACGCCCAGCGGACGGAAGTCCGTCGTGGCGGCGCGTGCCTTGCGCCCCACCCGTGAGTGCTGGCGCCGCACCATGGCCATCAGGCGGCGGCTGCGCAGGGCCATTTCGAGTTCGAAGCGGGTACGCGGGTCCCGCAGGCCGGGACCGAAGAGCTTTTCGAGCTGCCGCATCCGGTAGCGCACGGTCTGGGGGTGCACGCTCAGTGCCTTCGCGGCCTCGGGTGCGCCACCGCCTTCCAGCCAGGCCAGGAGGGTGACTTCGAGCCGTTCGCTCTGGCGCGGGGTCAGGTCGGCCAGTGGCCGCAGCCAGCGTGCGGCCAGCGCGTGTGCCAGGGGCTCGTCCTGGAGCAACAGGAGGGTCGAGAGATGGTCGTCGACGAAGAGGGCCCGCGCTTCCAATCCGGCGCGGTTCGGGGTCAGGGACAGCAGCCTCAGGGCCCAGCGCAGGGAGGATGCGGTGTCGCGGGGGGCGACGGGGTGGCCCACGGCGGCGAACCGGCCGCGCAGCAGGGCCTCCAGGGAGGTACGGGTCTCCGCGTCCGGGTTCGGGATCAGCAGGCAGGGCTGACCTCCGACCATGCCGGCCAGTCCGTCGTCCAGGGCGGCCGCGAGTTGCTGGGTCTCGCCCGGTGTGGCCAGGGCGATGGCCCGTATTTCGGCCGGCAGGGGCCATCCGGCCGCGGAGGCCAGTTCGGACAGGGCGATTTCAGACATGGGCATGTCAGCCGTAAGGGCGGAAAAGAGTTCCCGCCGGGCGCGTTCGGACGGGCTGCCCAGTCCTTCGGAAGGGACGACCGTCAGTGGGGCCAGCTGCCTGCGGCGGCGGGACTCCCGCAGCCGGGACCTGCCGTGGCGGTCCTGCTCCTCTTCTTCTTCGTACTGCGCTGCGAGGTCGATCTCGTCCTCCTCCTCGTCCTCGCCCCCGTCCCGGAGTTGACCGTGGCCGGGGCGGCCGGGGTCGGTCTCGGGGTCGGGGCCGGTATCGGGATCCGGGTCCGCCTGCCGGCCCTGCTTCTGCGGGGCGGGCTTGCGGTACCCGAGGGCGGTGAGCAGGGCCACCTCGAGCCGCTGTCTGACCACCTCCTCGTCGAGGTCGTCGACCAGGGCGGAGAATCCGGGGAGCTCCTCCCTCAGCTCCTCCACCAGCCCGGCAGCCAGCGCAGGGAGTTCCCTACGCACGACTCGGGTCCATTCGCCGCGGGGTCGGGCCCAGATGCGGTTCAGAAGTTCGCACATTGTTACCTCGTTCATGCCGGGGTACGGCCTGCCCCGTGGGAGGGGGGCAAGCCTGCCGAGCTGCCTCCCTCTCCCTTCAGCGCCAGTGCGGAAAGGGGAAGTCGAGCACCTCGTACACCCTCCAGGAGAGTGTCATCCACTTGCAGTCCCGCGGCTTTGCCTCAATTTTGCCGTCGGGGAGGTGTGGTGGCGGTTTGAGCGTCAGGGGGTTTCCACCGCACCGTTGGAAGGGAATCTTCCGCAGACGTTCGGTGCGACGATGCCACGCGCGCAAGAACTTGTCACGATTCGATAAATCCTGTGGAGACGTTGCGAAGCTCCACGATGCTTCTGCACTCCGGCCCCCGCTCCCGGTCGGCGAGTCCCCATCTCCCGCCCACCGCGGAGCAGTTCCGTCGACTACCCCGGGCGCCGAGTGCGCGGTGGAGTGCCTCGGGCCTGGGCGTATGGGAGAACTAAATGCCCCTGTACCAAGCCCGTACGCCCCGCTCTCACCGGGCTCGGCGCACCAGACGCCATGCCGGCGTCGCTGCTGCCGCGGCCGTCGGTCGGCGAGCTGTCCGCAGGCCTCCCCTGCTCTCCCCGACCGGAGAGGTGCGTCCCGCCACCCTCGTCGTCGCCGCCCTCGCGGCCCTGCTCACCCTGGGCGTGGCGGCCCAAGTCGGAGCCTTCACCCATCTGTCGGAATTCCTCGACTTCGGCGCGGGCGTTCTTGCGCTCGTCTCGCTCACCTCCGCCGTCCTGTGGGGCCTCGCAGCCACGGACCGCAAGGTGCTCACCTCCGGGCACCGGCTCGTTGCCCAGGGCGCACACCGTGGCCTCGCCGTCGCGGGACTGGGCTTCCTCGCCCTGCACGTTTGGATCAAGATCGCTGAGGCTCATACGGGAGTCGGTGGCGCGTTCCTACCGTTCACCGACCAGGACCAGCCGGTGCTCATCGGCCTGGGAACCGTGGCCGGATACCTCTTCGTCTCCGTGGCGATCTCCGGTGCGGTCCGCAGCGCCTTCGCCACCAACGGCCGCTCCATGTGGTGGCGCGCCTTGCACGTGGGTGCCTACCCGGCCTGGGGAGCCTGTCTGGTGCACGGGCTGAAGGCCGGTCGGGCCGCCAGCGGTTGGGTCACCGTCTCGTACGCCCTGTGCCTGGTCGGGGTCGCGGGCGTGCTCGCCGTCCGCCTCCGGGCCCGGCTCCGGGCGCTGCCCCCCCGCCCGGTCGCCGGGCAGCCTTCCGTACCCCCGAAGCCGGTGGGCCGGCCCAAGGCCCCCCAGAGGTTCGTCCGGCAGCCCGCCGAGTGGGCCGCCGAGCGACTGACGACGCGGTTGGCACGCCAGTCGGACCGGCGGTCCGTCGCGCAGGCGCCGGATCCGGTATCCGCCGCCGCGGCGACAGGCCCCGTCACCTCGTCCCGGCCCGTTCTGTCGCCCACCGCAGACGATCTCCTGTACGACACGGTGTTCATTCCCACCAGGATCGGGGTCGGGGTCGCCAACGACCGGCCCGGTGAGTCGTACGACGGCATGCGGGGCCGGCAGTGACCTCACTCGTCGATCCCGCGCTCGGTTGCGTCGGCCAGCCCAGGCTGCTGGCAGGACTCGACGCGCTGCCGCGGCTCGATCGCGCCGACCACCTGGTGGTGCACGGCCCGCTCCCGCAGTACACCTCGGACGAACTCGTGGAGCTCGCCGAGGGCATCGACCTGCGGGGCCGCGGGGGAGCGGGCTTTCCGTTCGCCCGCAAGCTCAAGGCAGTCATCCGGTCCGCCCGGATGAAGGAGGGGCGCACCGCCGTCGTCGTGAACGGCACGGAGGGCGAACCGAGTTGTCTCAAGGACGCCGCCGTGCTGCTGCGCTCCCCGCACTTGATGCTCGACGGCGCCCTGCTGGCGGCCGGAGCGATCGGTGCCGAGGAGGTGGCCGTCGGAGTGACCCGGGACGACGTGGAGCAGTCCCTGCGCGCCGCCGTCGCCGAGCGTGGCCCGGTCGGCAGTCGCGTCCGCGTCGTCAGGCTCCCGGAGCGCTTCGTCACGGGAGAGGGAACCTCCCTTGTGAACGGCCTCGACGGCGGGCCCTCCGTCCCGAACGGGCAGAAGGTCCGGACCAGTGAAAGAGGTCTGGGAGGGTTGCCGACCCTGTTGTCCAACACCGAGACGTACGCCCAACTCGCCGTCGCGGCGAGACTCGGCGCCCAGGGGTACCGTTCGGCCGGTCTGCCGGACGAGCCGGGCACCACCCTGCTGACGATCAGCGGCGAGACGGTCGTCGAGGTGCCGCTCGGGACCTCGCTCGCGTACGTCCTGGAGCTGTGCGGGTCGTCCCCCGGCCAGGGCGTCCTGGTCGGCGGGTACCACGGCAAATGGCTGACGGCGGCGGACGCCCGAACAGCGCTGCTGTCCCGGCAGTCCCTGTCCTCGTACAAGGCCGTGCTGGGGGCGGGCGCGGTCCTGCCGCTACCGGAGGACACCTGCCCGGCCGGCGAAGTGGCCCGCGTGACCCGCTGGATGGCGGACGAGACCGCCGGCCAGTGCGGGCCCTGCGTCAGAGGCCTGCCCTCGCTCGCCGACGCCGTGGAGGAGTTGGTGGGTGGGGGAGGGCGGGCCGCCCTGGAGGCGGTCGAAGTGCGCATGCGGGGGGTACTGCGCCGCGGCGCGTGCAGCCACCCCGACGGCACCTCGGCCTTCGTGGCCTCCGCGCTCGCCGTCTTCCCCGACGAGATGCGCGACCACGCCCTCGGCAGTGGCTGCGGGCGACGCGTCCTCGGCGCGCTGCCGTTGCCGGCCGACGAGAACCCCGAACGTCTCGTCGTGGACTGGACCCTGTGCCGGGGGCACGGGCTGTGCGTGGACCTGCTGCCCGAGGTGGTGCGGCTGGACCCGGACGGGTACCCGGCGCAGGCCGTCATGCCGGTGCCCGGAAGGCTGCGGCCCAAGGCGCTGCGCGCGGTGCGGCGCTGCCCCGCGCTCGCACTGCGCATTCAAGAATGAACTGTCGGTAAACGATGCACGTGGGCCGTAGTTCAACGGTTAGCGCGATCTGACAAATTCCCGTTCATTCGAATTCGGTCATCCTTTCAGGCCTTATGAATAAGTGAGCAGACGAACCCCCGGGCTCAACCCGAAGGAGTGAACGTGAACAAGATGCGTCGTGTGACAACTGCCGGATCGGTGGCCGCGGTTCTGTTGCTGGCGGCAGGATGCGGAAGCGGCGGGAACGACGCCCGCGGCGCGAATTCCGTACAGCCGGCGGGCGCCGGAAAGGCGCTCGGAGGCGCATACGACTCGGCGTACGGGTCGGGTGGGTACGGGGCGGACGCAGCCGCCGGTTCCGGGTCGGGCTCGGACGTCGGCTCCGGCAAGGGCGGGGCGGCGGGGCAGCTGTCCGTCCGCGACATCGAGAACGTGGGCAGCGTGGTCGCCGACAGCGCCGGGGTCACCCTCTACCGCTTCGACAAGGACACCCCCCAGCCCCCCAAGTCCAACTGCGACGGGGACTGCGCCACGACGTGGCCGGCAGTTCCGGCCGACGACGCGTCGGCCGCCGCCGGCATCGACGCAAGCCTCCTGGGCGCGGTCACCCGGACCGACGGCAGTAAGCAGCTCACGCTCGCCGGCTGGCCGGTGTACCGCTACGCGAAGGACACCAAGGCGGGAGAGGCGAAGGGCGAAGGCGTCGGCGGCACCTGGCACGCACTGGCACCGGACGGGAAGAAGGCGATCGACAAGAAACAGAAGACGGACGGAAATGCGGGAACGGGGGGGATGGAAATGAAGACGGGGAAGGAACTCTCCGTCGCGGACAACGAAAAACTCGGTAAGATCCTGGTGGACGGTCAGTGGCGGACGCTCTACCGGTTCGACAAGGACAGTGCGTGGCCGATGAAGTTCGGCTGCCTCGGTGCGTGCCTGGACACCTGGAAGCCCGCCCCGGCCGTGGACAAGTCGAAGACCGAGGGAATTTCCGCAAAGCTGGTCGGATCGGTGAAGCGACCCGACGGATCGGAGCAGTTGACGATCGACTGCTGGCCGGTCTACACGTTCACCGGCGACACCGAACCGGGACAGACGAACGGACACAACAAGCAGGGGCTCTGGTTCGCGGTCACCGAGGCCGGCAAGAAGGTTCCGCCGACCGCCTAGCCCCCCTCGATCCCACCCCGACCCCTGTGAGGCAGCCAGCCATGCCCCGTTCACCCCGTACCGCCGCTGCCGTGCTGCTCGCGATGACGCTGTGCGGCGGCTGCGCGGCCGGGACCTCGGCCGGGACTGCGGCCGGTCCCGGAGGGCCCGTACCGAGCTCGTCCGCCCGCCCCGCCCCCCTCCAGGAGATCGCCGAGGCACTCGGCTGCACACCCGAGATCACGGTCGACGCGGAGGAACTCCGGGAAGGCGCGTGCGGGTCGGGCCAAGAAGGATTCCGCATGGCCACCTTCACCACCGAGCAGGGCCGGCAGGCGTGGCTGACGGAGGCCCAGATGTACGGCGGCACCTACCTGGTCGGACCGCGCTGGGTCATCACGGCGGCATCCGCCGAAGCCCTGGCCCCCGCCCGCACCCGGCTGGGCGGAACCATCGAATCGGCCCCCGCGCACGGTTCCCCTTCGCAAGGCTCCTCCCACGGCTCCGACGGCGGCCCCGACCAGGGCGCCTCGCACGGTGCCTCCCACGGAGCCGCACACCCCGGCGGGCACGACACCCCGAGCCCCGCCACGTCCTGAGGGGACGCGGGGGCCGCGCATCCCCTCGTGGCCCCCGCGTCCCTGTCCGACCGCCCCGACCGCCCGACAGCCCCGACCCGAGCTGACCAGACCCGGCCCCGGCCCGGCCCGCAGGAAATTGCGGTGCCGGACCGGGGCCGCGTCAGTACACTCGCTTCCGTGCCGCCCCGGGACGGGGCGTGCACGTCATCGAATGAGTCGAGCGGCACGAACGAGGGGAGCCAGACCGTGTGTTACCGCACCGCTGTCTTCGTTCCCCGGTCGCGGTACGACGTGATCCTGGTGTCTTCGTCTTCCCGGTGACGGCTGCGCGGCCGCCACCGGACGTCCGCGACGAAGATCCGACCTCCCTCACGGCAGGTACGCCGACCTCGCGCACCCGGGTGAGCCCCGGGCGGCGCGGTCGCTCCCTGTGACGCGCGCCTGCGCCGCGTCCCGATCCGTCCGGAAATCGCGCTGCCCTCCTTCTCGACCCTTCAGAAAGACCTCGGGCCATGCGCACCCACCTGAACTCCTCGTCCACCGTCCGCAACCTCGGCATCCTGGCGCACGTCGACGCCGGGAAGACCACCGTCACCGAGCGGATCCTCTACGCCACCGGAGCCACCCACAAACGGGGCGAGGTCCACGACGGCACGACCGTCACCGACTTCGACTCCCAGGAACGCGACCGCGGCATCACCATCTTCGCCGCAGCGGTCAGCTGCACCTGGGACGGCCACCGGATCAACCTGATCGACACACCGGGGCACATCGACTTCTCCGACGAAGTGGAGCGTTCGCTGCGCGTGCTCGACGGTGCGGTCGCCGTGTTCGACGCCGTTGCCGGAGTCGAGCCGCAGAGCGAGTCGGTGTGGCGGCAGGCCGACCGGCACGGTGTGCCGCGGCTCGTGTTCGTCAACAAGATGGACCGCGTCGGTGCGGACCTCGACCGGGCGGTCGCCTCCGTCCAGGACAGGCTCCACGTGGTTCCGTTGGTCGTCCAGCTGCCGATCGGGCAGGAGGACGGCTTCAGCGGGACGGTGGACCTCGTCCGGATGCGGGCGCTCGTCTGGCATCCCGGGCGGGACTCCTTCGAGACGGGCGCCGTGCCCGACGCCCTCCACGAGGAGGCGCGCACCCGGCGCCGGCTTTTGGAAGAGCGGGTGGCGGAGCTCCACCCGGCGGCCTTGGAGGAGTTCTGCGCCACCTCGACGCTCTCCGCCCCCACACTGACCGCTGCGTTGCGCGATCTGACCCGGAGCGGTGAGGGAGTCGTCGTACTGTGCGGATCGGCGTACCGGAACCGGGGGATCGAGCCGCTGCTGGACGCCGTCGTGGCGTACCTGCCCTCGCCCGCCGACATGCCGCCCGTACGCGGGACCCGCGGCGCAGCGGTGGAGGAACGGATCGCCGATCCGGCGGCCCCGTTCGCCGCGCTGGCCTTCAAGGTGACCGCGACGGCGACCGGACGGCTGACCTGCCTGCGGGTCTATTCGGGAACGATGCGGAAGGGAGACACCGTGCTGGACGCGGGCACCGGCCGGAGCGAGCGGATCGGACGGATCCTGCGCGTCCAGGCCGACCGTCACGCCGAGGTGGACCGGGCGGAGGCCGGGGACATCGTCGCCGTGGTCGGGCTCAAGGGCACCCGGGCCGGATCCACTTTGTGCGCACCGGACGCTCCGCTGGTCCTGGAACCGCCCCGGGCCGCCGCACCGGTGGTGTCCGTGGCGGTCGAGGCGCGCAACAGCACCGAGGCGGGCCGCTTGTCCTCGGCGCTGGCCCGACTGGTCGAGGAGGACCCCTCGCTCGTGGTCCGGACGGATCCCGAGACCGGCCAGACGGTCCTGTCGGGGATGGGCGAACTGCACCTGGAGGTCGCGGTGGAGAAGATCCGCCGCAGCCACGGTCTGCACGTCGGTGTGGGCCGCCCGCGGGTGGCCTACCGGGAGACGGTGGTGAAGGGCGTGTCGGGTCTGGTGTACCGGCACGTCAAACAGGACGGCGGCGCCGGTCAGTTCGCCCACGTGGTGCTCGACGTCGAGCCCCTGGACGGGGACACCGGCGACGGCGGCGCGTTCGCCTTCCGGTCGACCGTCGTCGGTGGCCGGGTACCGCAGGAGTACGTCCGCGCGGTGGAGTCGGGCTGTCGGGACGCGCTCGTCGAGGGTCCCCTCGGCGGACACCCGGTCACCGGGCTGCGGGTCACCCTGACCGACGGGGCCACGCACCCCAAGGACTCCTCGGAGATGGCGTTCCGGGCAGCGGGCAGGTTCGCGTTGCGCGAGGCCCTGCGCGCCGCCACGACGGAACTGCTGGAACCGGTGGTCGAGGTCGTCGTCAGCGTCCCCGACGAGGCCGTCGGCGGGGTGCTGGGCGATCTGGCCGCCCGGCGCGGACGGGTCTCGGGTTCGGTCGCGCGAACGGGGACGACGGCGGTCACCGCCACCGTCCCGCTGGCCGAGCTGTTCGGGTACGCCTCGCGCTTGCGCAGCCGTACCCAGGGGCGGGGCACCTTCACCACCCGCCCCGCCGGCTACGCCCCTGTCCCGATGGCGGCGTACGACCGCGCCATGGCCGGGTGACGTCCGGCGCGCGCCCGCCCCGCCCCCGGCCACCGTGGCGGCCGGGGACGGGGCGGGGGCGGGGGCTCACGGGGAGGAGGCTGCGGCGTCCGCCTCCTCCAGGTACCCCGCAGGGAAGGGCTGTTCGGCCCAGATCGTCTTGCCCCGGGCGTGGTAGCGGGTACCCCAGAGCCGGGCGAACTGCGCCACCATGAACAAGCCCCGCCCGCCCTCGTCGGTCTCGGCCGCGCGCCGCACGTGCGGGGAGGTACTGCTGCCGTCCGAAACCTCGCAGATCAACTCGCGGTCGCGGATCATCCGCAGGTGGATCGGTGCGGTGCCGTAGTGGATCGCATTGGTGACGAGTTCGCTGACCACCAGTTCCGTGGCGAACTCCAGCTCGGTCAGGCCCCATGCGGCCAGCTGCCCCGTCGCGAGCGTTCGGGCGCGGCCGACGACCTCGGGCTCGGCCGGCAGGTGCCAGGTGACGTGGCGGTCCGCTGCCAGCTCGTGCACGCGCACCAGCAGAACCGCCACGTCGTGCTGCGGGAACACCGGGAGCAGCCGGCCGATCACCGCGTCGCAGGCCCCGTCGAGCCCGTTGCCGTGCTGTCCGGCTCCGGACGGCGGATCGAGCGGGACGTCCGACAGTGCCTCGGGGAGCCGTTCGAGGCCCAGGTCGACGTTCCGGTCCGGGGCCGCGACCAGACCGTGGCTGTACAACATCAGCACGTCCCCGTCGTTCAGCGTCAACTCTGCGCTCTCGAAAGGGGATCCTCCAGAACCGAGGGGTGGTCCGGCGGGCAGTTCCACGAGGGCGGGCACCCCGTCCACCGGGGCGCGCACCGGCGGCGGATGGCCCGCGCAGGCGACCGCGAAATGCCGTGAGATCGGATCGAAGATCGCGTACGCGCAGGTGGTCCCGGCCGCGCCGCCGGGGTGCGGCCGGCTCTGCTCGTCCCGGCCGTGCTCGTCCACGAACCGGTGGATCTGGTCGTCCATGTACGAGAGCAGCTCGTCGGGGGAGAGGTCGAGATCGGCCAGGGTCCGCACCGCCGTACGGAGTCGACCCATGGTCACCGCCGCGCTCAGGCCGTGCCCCTGCGCGTCGCCCACGACCAGCGCCACCCGCGCGCCCGACAGCGGGATCACGTCGTACCAGGCCCCTCCCAACTCCGCGTGGCCGTGCGCGGGCAGGTAGCGGGTCACCGCCTGCACGGCGCCGAGCACGGGGAGCCGCTGGGGCAGCAGGCTGCGCCGCAGGGCCAGGGCCGCCGTCCGCTCCCGCGTGTAGCGACTCGCGTTGTCGATGCACACCGCGGCACGCGCTGCGATCTCCTCGGCCAGCAGCACGTCGTCCGGCTCGAACCCGTGGCCGCGCGCGTGACGTACGAACACCGCGGCGCCGAGCACGGCCCCGCGGGCGGACATCGGTACCAGCAGCCACGAGTCGACTCCGTGGGACCTGACCAGCGCGGCCTGCTGCGGGGCGACCGCGGTGAGCTCCGCGATCAGCTCCTCACCCGTCAGCAGGAGGGGTTCGCCGCTCGCCATGGCCCGGGTGAACAGGGATCCCGGCCCCGAGGCGAAGGGGTCGACCTCGCCCGTCGCGACCATCGCGTCCGGCCCCCCGGGTACCGCGGAACCCGCCGCGCGGAGCAGCGTCACGGTCTCGCCCACCGGGCCGACGACGGGCTCCTCGCCGCCGAAGAGCGGGGCGAGCAGGTTGACGTAGGCGTGGTCGGCGAATTCCGGGACGGCCACGTCGACGAGCTCCCGCGCGGTGTTCAGGACGTCCAGTGTGGTGCCGATCCGCGTGCTCGCATCGTTGACCAGCGCCAATCGCTCCCGTGCCCGGGCTCGTTCGGTCACGTCGGCCACGGTGTGCGCCAGCGCGATCAGTTCGCCCGAGCTGCTGCGCAGCGGGAGGATGGTCTCGGACCAGACGTGCTGCTGGTCGGGGTCACCGCGGATCATGCCGCGGACCTCGGTCTGGACCATGGCTTCGCCGGTCTCCAGGACATGGCGCTGCCGTGCTTCGAAGGCGGCCATGTCCAGCAGGTCGGGCGGCGCCACCTCGGACATCGTGCGTCCGACGAACTCCTCGTTGGCGAAGCCCGCGCCCCGTCGCAGGGCGTCGTTCTGTGCGATGAAGCGCAGCTGCGTGTCGAAGACGTCGATGAGGAACGGGGACTCGGTGAACAGCCCTCTGATCAGGGCCTCGCCCAGTTCGCGCCGGCGCCAGGCCTCGGCCTCGGTGGCCTGGATCAACCACTGGCGGGCACCGGCCGTGGACGCCATGGGGCGTGCGTGGAGCGCCACCTCGACCCCGTGTCCGCCCCGGTGCCGCAGGACCGCGTGCCCGAAAGCCGAGCGCGTGATGAGCAGGTCCACCCCGCGCAGCCCCTGTACCTCCCCGGCGGTGTAGCCGAGCAGACGCTCGGCACCCCTGCTCCAGCCGATGACCACGCCGCGCGCGTCCAGCAGGGCGTACGTCTCGTCGCCCGGTTCCGACAGCACGCCGGAGGCATCGCGGAACACCGGGTCCTGCATCACTGCGCCCCACTTCCGGATCTGCGGAACGACTCTTTGCGTACGGGTGCAATTATCGCTCTGCGTCACCGCTCGTGCAGCGTGGGTCGGGACCCGTCCGGCCCGCTCGCGACGACCGCACCGCACCGGTGGCCGCCACGACGCGGCCCCCCGGATGCCGTAGACACCCCCCTGTTCGGCGCCCCCTTTAGCGTCTCTTCCCGGCCACGCGCAAGGCTTCAACAGGAGAATTCTTGTTGGCGCACTAGACTGGCGGGTTGTTTGGCGCTGGACCGGAACAACCCGGGCAGACCCGGGCTCCGCCGGCACCGGGACGGTTCCGGGAACGAGACGCGAGGGCCGATGGCAGCCACACCTGAGCGCGGCGATCTCACTCTGCTCGACGACGGGGACGTGCACGGGGAGCCCGGCAAGTCCGCCCGGTTCCGCGCCGGGCCCGCTGCCCCGACGCGCACCCTCGTCGACGTCTTCGAGGCCACCGTACGGGCGTACCCCGACGAGCTCGCCCTCGACGACGGCACCGCCCGGCTGACCTACCGGGCACTGGCCGCCGAGGTCGAGCGCCGGCGACGCGCACTGGCCGCCGCCGGAGTGGGGCTCGGCGACCGCGTCGGCGTCCGCGTACCGTCCGGGACCAACGAGCTGTACGTGGCCGTCCTCGCGGTCCTCGCCGCGGGCGCCGCCTACGTGCCCGTCGACGCCGAGGACCCGGACGAGCGGGCCGAGCTCGTCTTCGGCGAGGCCCGGGTACGGGCGGTACTGGGCGCCGGACGGCGCATCGACGTCACCGACCTCGCGGACGTCCCCGTGCCCGCCGTCCGGCCCGGCCCCGAGCACGACGCCTGGATCATCTTCACCTCCGGTTCCACCGGTCGGCCCAAGGGCGTCGCGGTCAGCCACCGCAGCGCCGCAGCCTTCGTGGACGCCGAGGCCGCCCTGTTCCTCGCCGAAGAACCGATCGGTCCCGGCGACCGCGTCATGGCCGGACTGTCCGTCGCCTTCGACGCCTCCTGCGAAGAGATGTGGCTGGCCTGGCGCTACGGCGCCTGCCTCGTGCCCGTCCCGCGCTCCCAGGTGCGCAGCGGAGCCGACCTCGGCCCCTGGCTGGTGGAACAGGAGATCACCGTGGTTTCCACCGTGCCGACCCTGGCCGCGCTCTGGGACCCCGAGGACCTGGGCGAGGTCCGGCTGTTGATCTTCGGAGGCGAGGCCTGCCCGCCCGAGCTGGCCCAGCGCCTGGTCACCGAGGGGCGCGAGGTCTGGAACACGTACGGCCCCACCGAAGCCACCGTCGTCGCCTGCGCCTCGCTCCTGACCGGTGCGGGACCGATCCGGATCGGCCTTCCGTTGAACGGCTGGGAACTGGCCGTGGTCGACGAGTCCGGTGAACCCGTGCCGATGGGTGGCAGCGGCCAGCTCGTGATCGGCGGTGTGGGCCTCGCCCGCTACCTCGACCCGACGATGGACGCCGAGAAGTACGCCCCGCTGGAAACCCTCGGCTGGCAGCGCGCCTACCGCAGCGGTGACCTCGTCCGCGCGGAACCGGAGGGGCTGGTCTTCCTCGGCCGCGGTGACGAACAGATCAAGCTCGGCGGCCGTCGGATCGAACTGGGCGAGGTGGATGCGGCGCTGCAGGCCCTGCCCGGCGTCGCCGGGGCCGCCGCCGCCGTACGCACGGCGCCCAGCGGCAACCAACTGCTCGTCGGCTACCTGGTCACCCAGGAGGGCTGGGACCGCGCCGCGGCCGTCGAGCGGCTGCGCGCCGAGCTGCCCGCGGCCCTCGTACCGCTGCTCGTGCCGGTCGACGAACTGCCGACCCGCACCTCCGGCAAGGTGGACCGCGACGCCCTGCCCTGGCCTCCCCCCACTCCCGCCGGGCGGTCACCCCAGCCCGAACTGGAGACCACCGGCCCCACCGAGCAGCTGTACGGCACCGAGGCCTGGCTCGCCGAGCAGTGGAGCGAGACCCTCGGCGTGACCGTCACCAGCGCCGCCGACGACTTCTTCGCGATCGGCGGCAGCAGCCTCGCCGCCGCCCAGCTCACCACCCGACTGCGCACCCGCTACCCGAGCGCGGCCGTGCTCGACGTCTACCAGCAGCCCATCCTGCGCAAACTGGCCCGGCGGCTGGAGAGATCCGTACAGGACGACGGAGCGACCCGGACCGTCACCCCGGTTCCGCTCCGTTCCAAGGTGACGCAGACGCTCCTGCTGCTCCCGCTGTTCACCCTGGTCGGCCTGCGCTGGACGGTGGCGCTGCTGGCACTGGGCAACGTGCTGCGCCGGTTCGGTCCCCATCCGTGGGCGCCCACCGCCTCGTGGTGGCTCGTCGCCGCCGGTGCGGTGCTCCTCTTCAGCCCGCCGGGTCGGCTCGCGATCGCAGCCGGCGGTGCGCGCCTGCTGCTGCGCGGGGTCAAGGCCGGACGCTACCCGCGCGGCGGCAGCGTGCACCTGAGGCTGTGGACGGCCGAGCGGTTCGCCGAGTGCGTCGGCGCGACCTCACTCACCGGCGCCTGGCTGGAGCGCTACGCACGGGCCCTCGGCGCCAGGGTCGGCCCCGAAGTGGACCTGCACGCGATGCCGCCGGTCACGGGCATGCTCAAGCTCGGCCGCGGCTGCGCCGTGGAATCCGAGGTGGACCTCTCCGGGCACTGGCTGGACGGGGACCGGCTCGAAATCGGCCCGGTCAAGGTCGGCGCGGGCGCGGTGGTCGGCACCCGCAGCATGCTGTTCCCCGGCGCGCGGGTCGGCAAGCGGGCCGAGGTGGCCCCCGGGTCCGCCGTGGTCGGCCAGGTCCCGACCGGCCAGCGCTGGGCCGGAGCACCTGCCGTCAAGCTCGGCAAGGCCAAGCACAACTGGCCGGGGGACCGCCCGCCGCGTGCGGTCCACTGGCGCAGCCTCTACGGAGCGACCGGCTTCTGCCTCACGGTCCTGCCCGTGCTCGCCTCCCTGCCGGCCCTGCTCGTGGTGAGCCGGTTCGTGCCCGCGGGGGCCGGGCTCCCCGAGGCGCTGCGCGGAGCGCTGCTCGCGGTGGTCCCCGGGGCGCTCGCCTTCGGGTGCACGTACGCGCTGCTCCTGCTGGTCGCGGTCCGTCTGCTCAGCCTCGGGCTGCGTACGGGAAACCATCCGACGCACAGCCGGATCGGCTGGCAGGCCTGGACGGTCACCCAGCTGATGGACCTGTCCCGGGAAACCCTCTTCCCGCTGTACGCCGGGCTGATCACACCGGTGTGGCTGCGGCTGCTGGGCATGAAGGTCGGCCGGGGTGCGGAAGTGTCCACGGTGCTCGCGCTGCCGAGCCTCACCACCGTCGGCGAAGGCGCGTTCCTCGCGGACGACACCCTGACGGCCCCTTACGAGCTGGGCGGCGGCTGGATGCGGATCGGGCACTCCGAGATCGGCCGTCGGGCGTTCCTGGGTAACTCCGGCATGACCGCGCCGGGCCGCACCGTGCCGGACGACGGGCTGGTCGGCGTGCTGTCGGCCACCCCGAAGAAGGCCAAGAAGGGCAGCTCGTACCTGGGCCTGCCACCGGTCCGGCTGCCGCGCTCCGCCGCGGAGGCAGACCAGAGCCGCACGTACGATCCGCCGGCGCGGCTGCTGTGGGCGCGCGGCCTGGTGGAGCTGTGCCGGCTCGTCCCGGTGTTCTGCTCCGCCGTGCTGGCCGTACTGACCCTGGCGGCGCTCTGCGCTCTGATCACCACGAGCGGTCTGGGGATCACGGGGGCGGCGCTGCTGTCCGGAGCGGTCCTGCTCGCCGCGGGTGTCGCCGCGTGTGCGGTCGCGGTGGCGGCGAAGTGGTTGCTGGTGGGCCGGCACCGGACGGGTGAGCACCCGCTGTGGAGCGGCTTCGTCTGGCGCAACGAGCTGGCCGACACCTTCGTCGAGGTACTGGCCGTGCCGTGGCTGGCCGGTTCGGTGCCGGGCACGCCGCTGATGGCCCTGTGGTTGCGCGGGCTCGGGGCCCGGATCGGTCGGGGCGTGTGGTGCGAGAGCTACTGGCTGCCGGAGACCGACCTGGTGGTGCTGGGCGACGGAGTCAGCGTGAACCGCGGCTGTGTGTTGCAGACCCACCTCTTCCACGACCGGATCTTGAGGACGGATACTGTGGTCCTCGGTGAGGGCGCCACCCTGGGCCCGGGCGGAATCGTCCTGCCCGGGAGCACGGTCGGAGCCCGCAGCACACTGGGTCCCGCATCCCTCGTGATGGCCGGGGAAACCGTCCCCGCCGACACCCGCTGGCTGGGCAATCCGATCGAGGCGTGGCGACCCTGAAAGGGCAGGCCCCGGGCGGCCGGTCCGGGGTGGTCCGGGCCGCTTCCCAGGCGGTCGCTTCCCGGCCGGTCCGGGCAACGGCCGGGAGCAGCAGCCCGAAGGGCCCACCAGCACGTCGTACGAGCACAGCGCAGGGAGCGGATGCGGCAGTGAGCGGCCAGAAGACAGCGGTATCGGACCCGTACTTTCCGGCCAACGGCGACTCCCGTTACCGCGTGCACCGGTACGAACTCGCTCTGGAATACCGTCCCGGCCCCAACCGGCTGGCCGGGACGGCCCGCCTCAGCGCGATCGCGGGGCGGGCACCGCTCGCCGAGTTCCACCTCAACCTGGCCGAGTTCAAAATAGGCCGCGTCCTGGTGAACGGCCGGGCCCCGCACTACGCCCACCGGGGCGGCAAGCTCCGCATCCGGCCGGCCAAGCCGCTGCCCGCCGGCGCCGCCTTCACCGTGGAGGTGCACTGGGCGGGCAACCCCAAGCCGGTCCGCAGCCCCTGGGGCGGCCTCGGCTGGGAGGAACTGACCGACGGCGCCCTGGTGGCCAGCCAACCGGTCGGCGCGCCCTCCTGGTACCCCTGCAACGACCGGCCCGCCGACAAGGCCTCGTACCAGATCTCGGTCAACACGCCGTCCGCGTACACGGTGGTGGCCAGCGGCCGGCTGCTCACCCGGACGACGAAGGCCAGCACGACGACCTGGGTGTTCGAGCAGTCCGCGCCGACCTCCAGCTACCTCGTCGGCCTGTCCATCGGCATGTACCAGACGGTGCTGCTCGGGGACCCCGGGCTCGGCGGCGTCCCGCAGAGCGCCCACGTACCGGCGCACCTGCTGCCGCGGTTCTCCCGCGACTTCGCCCGGCAGCCCGCCATGATGCAACTGTTCGAGGAACTCTTCGGCCCCTACCCCTTCGGCGAGTACGCCGTGGTCGTCGCCGACGAGGAACTGGACGTCCCGGTGGAAGCCCAAGGCCTCTCCACGTTCGGCGTCAACCACGTGGACGGCGCACGCGGCTCGGAGCGCCTCATCGCCCACGAGCTCGCGCACCAGTGGTTCGGCAACAGCGTGACCATCGCCGACTGGCGGCACATCTGGCTGAACGAGGGCTTCGCGAAGTACGCCGAATGGCTCTGGTCGGAGCGCTCCGGCGGTCGCACCGCGCACGCGCTGGCCGCCGCCGCACACCGGCTGCTGGCCTCGCAGCCGCAGGATCTGCGGCTGGTCGACCCGGGCCGCAAGCTGATGTTCGACGACCGCCTGTACCAGCGCGGGGGCCTCGCCGTGCACGCGATCCGCTGCGCACTGGGGGACGGCGCGTTCTTCCGGATGCTGCGCGACTGGGTCACCGTGCACCGCCACGGCGTGGTGACCACCATCGGCTTCACCACCCATGCGGCCCGGTACGCGGCAGAGCCACTGGACGACCTGTTCTCGGCCTGGCTGTACGAACCGTCCCTCCCGCCGCTGCGCTGATCCCTGGCCCGTGACCCGGCGCCCCGGGTCACGGCGCCCGGGCGCCCGGCGAGCCTGCCGGGCGCCCGCGGGGCACCCTGGAGGCATGGTCCGAGCCAACGACCAGATCGAGGCCCTGCTCCAGGAGTACGCCGACCTCATCGCGATCCGGGGCGCGGAGGCCTTCAAGGCGCGCGCCTACGAGAAGGCCGCCCGCGCTGTCGGGGGCTGTCCGAAGGACGTCTCGAAACTCGACGTCAAGGAGCTGCTCGAAATACCGAACGTCGGCAAGTCGGTCGCCGCCAAGATCCAGGAGTACCTGCGGACCGGCCGCATGTCCGTCGTCGACGAGGCCAGGGCGTCCGTGCCGGCCGGAGTACGCGAGCTGATCGCGATTCCGGGGCTCGGCCCCCGCAAGGCCATGGTCCTCTACGGGGAACTGGGCATCACCTCCGTCGACCAGCTGATCGACGCCGTCCACCAGGAACGACTGCGCGATCTGAAGGGCTTCGGAGAGCGGACCGAGAGCAACATCCTCCACGGCATCTCCCTGCTGCAGAAGGCCGGTGAAGGCCGGATCCTCATCAGCGCCGCCATGGAGGCCGCCGAACAACTGGTCGCCGAGCTGTCGGACGTCCCGGGCTGCGTCCGCTGCACGTACGCGGGGTCACTGCGCCGCATGAAGGAGACCATCGGCGACGTCGACATCCTGGTGGCCGCACGCCGGTCGGCCCCGTTCATGCAGGCCCTCACCGCCCTGCCGACCACGGCCGAAGTCATCGCACACGGGGCGAAGAAGACGTCCGTACGGACCACCACGGGTCTCCAGGTGGACCTACGGGTCCTTCCCCCGGCCTCCTGGGGCGCGGGGCTCCAGTACTTCACCGGCTCCAAGGCGCACAACATCCGCACGCGCGAACTCGCGGTGCGCCAAGGCCTCAAGCTGTCCGAGTACGGGCTCTTCGACGCCGAGAGCGGCGAGAACATCGCCTCCGAGACGGAAGAGTCGATCTACGCCGGGCTCGGCCTGCCCTGGATCCCGCCGACGCTGCGCGAGGACCGCGGCGAGATCGCGGCCGCGCTGCGCGGCGAACTTCCCGATCTCGTGACGGAGAAGGACGTCCGCGGCGATCTGCACACCCACACGGACCTCACCGACGGGCTGGCCCCACTGGAAGACATGATCGCTGCGGCTGCGGCCCGCGGGTACGCCTACTACGCCGTCACCGACCACGCCCCGAACCTGTACATGCAGCGCATGACCAGTGAGAAGATCCTCGCCCAGCGCGAACGGGTACGCGCACTCGACGGCGCGCACCACACGATGCGGCTGCTGCACGGCACGGAACTCAACATCGGCCCGGACGGCTCCCTGGACTGGCCCGACGAGTTCCTCGCGGACTTCGACCTCTGCGTGGCCTCGATCCACTCCCACTTCGACCAGAGCAGGCAGGAACTCACCCGCCGTCTCATCCGCGCCTGCGAGAACCCGAACGTCGCCGTCCTCGGCCATCCCACGACTCGCCGGATCGGCAGACGCCCGGGCATCGACGCCGATTTCGACGCGGTCTTCAAGGCCTGCGCCAGGGCGGGTACCGCTTTGGAGATCAATGCCCATCCCGAGCGGCTCGACCTGTGTGACGAGGACATCCTGCGCGCGAGGGGCTACGGCGTGAAGTTCGCCGTGAACTCCGACGCCCACGCCACCACCCATCTGCCGTACATCCGCTACGGGGTGGCGACGGCGCAGCGCGGCTGGCTGACGACGGACGACGTCATCAACACGTGGCCGCTGACGAAACTGCGCCGCTTCCTCAGCAAGAAGGGCCCCTGACAGCCGGCGCGACCGGCCGACCAGAGCCATGTGGGAGATACCGGCCCGATTCACCCGTCGGGAGAAGCCGACCCGTGAGCGGTGTGCTTGTCCGCGGATTCAAGGTGGGCTTCAGGTCCGGGGAAGAAGACCGTCTCCCGGTCATCCTCCGCCCAGCGCACGACGTACGGCGGTGTGCCGTCCGGATGCTCGAGTCGCACGATCTGGCCTCGGCGTCGTTGCCCGCCCAGGTGCACGGACTCCACCACGATCCAGTCTCCGATGTGTGCGCGCATATGCACTTCCTCCGCCTGCTGCCCACCGGCATCCTCCACCAGTTCGAGAGTACGCTCCGAGCAGCCGCCGAGTTGCCGAGGCCGTAGGCGTCGACGGCGGTGGGCACGCGTCCGGTCCGCCGCGTGTCCGGGCCGCCCTTGCCACTGAGCAGGTCGTCCTGCGGCGCGATGGCCGACCTGTCGCGCGCCTGCACACCGGGCTGGCCGAGGCGGCGGCCGACAGCCCGCAGCCAGTTGTTTCTCCCCGCCAGGTGAGAACGCCCACCTGCGCAGGAGTCAGGTCCCGCCCCCCTGAGATCGCGCATCTCCCGCATCTCCCCTCGCCGGGACGTCCAGCGGCTCACGGAGGCGGCACGTCGCGAGGGCCGGTTCGTCCCGGCCATGGACCGTTCGGCCCCAGCGGCGATGTGCTCCACTGGAGAAGACTGGTCGAGGGGAACGGACCCGAACCGCGGCGCCGCCTTCCCCGAGGTGTCTTCCCGACGAATCGGCACCCGGCGAGCGGCATCGACCCCGACAGGAACGCGGAACGACCACGGCCCAAGAAGCCCGTCGGCGTCTGGGAACCGGCGGCACCGGGCCCGCCGACCATGGGAGCGCGTAATGGGAACCACGACGTCGGTCAGTGACGACATCCTGAGGAGTCTGTGCGGGGCCCTCGGGCCGACGACCTCGGTCTATCTGCGGCTCGAGCCGCGTCCGCAGCGGGAGGACGACGCCAGGCTGCGCTGGCGCGCGCTTGCCCGCCGGCTGGCGGACCTCGGTGCCGACGATGACACCCTCGCCGTACTGACACGGAGCGTCGACGAGGCGCTCCCCGGAACCGGGACACTCGCGGCCTTCGCGGCCGACGGCGAGCTCCGTTACTCCACGATCCTTTCCGGTGGCCGGGACGCCGACATCGGCATCCACGCACCCCTGCCGCATCTGGCACCGCTCCTGGAGTGGCGACAGGAGCACCCGGCCCGCGTCCTCGCCATGGTCGACCGCACCGGTGCCGACCTGGAGGCGTACCCCAGAGGAGACACCGAGCCGGTACGGCGCACCGTGACCGGCCCCGACGACGAGATCGAGCGCAACGCGCCCGGCGGAATGTCCCAGGGCCGTTTCCAACGGAGGGCGGAGGACTCCTGGGAGCACAACGCCGCACGCGCGGCACAGGCCCTGACCCGCGCGGTGTCGCGGGTCTCCGCCCATCTGGTGCTGCTCGCCGGAGACGTGCGGGCGCTCCAGCTCCTCACCAAGCACCTTCCCGACCGCGTCCGGCGTCAGGTCTCCGTACGCAATGTGAGCGGCGGACGCGCACCTGACGGATCCGCCCGGATCCGACACGAGCAGGTCGAGGCCGAGACCCACCGCGCGGCGCAGGAGCAGACGAGGGAGCTGCTGCGACGGTTCGCCGAGGAGCGGTCTCCAGGAGGGCGGGCCGTCGAGGGCGTGCACTCCACGCTGGGCGCGCTCTCCGAGGGCCGCGTGGAGACGCTCGTGCTCGTCGACGAGCCGGACGACCTGCGAACGGCGTGGTTCGGTCCGGCCGCTTCCGACGTGTCGGACCGTCGTCCCACGCCCTCCCGCGCCGCCGGCCCCGTGATCCGCGGCCCGCTGGCCGATGTGGCGGTCCGGTCGGCCGTGCTGTCCGGGGCGGACGTACGCGTCCTGCGTCCCGGCGCCGTCGGGGCTCCGGGCCACGGCATTGGGGCGCTGTGCCGGAGCGTGTGACAGCCGCTCGGCGGGATCGAAAGGTCTGCGATGTGTGGACCTCCTCGCCGGCCGGAAGGGCCTTCGGCCCCTGCCGGGCCCGCGGCCGGCCGACCGACTCCGGCTCGCTCACGAGACGCAAGGGGCGGACTGGCTTCGCCAACTCCTTCTCGCAGTGGAGGCCATCATGAAACGAACGCCGTCACAACCCTTCGTGGACGTACAGGTGGAGACCCGGGGCGGTGTGTCCGCGGAGGACACCGCCTATGCCCGGGACAAGGTGCGGGCCGTGTTCGGTCAGGCACCGGGGCCCGTGCTCTTCGCCCGGGTGAGGCTGACCCGGTTCGCGAACCCGGCGATGGAGCGCCCCGTGGTGGCCCAGGCCAATCTCGACGTCAACGGCAAGCCCGCCCGCGCACACGTGGCGGGCGTCAGCGTCACGGAGGCGGCTGATCTCCTCCGGGACCGGCTCGGAGGCGTGCTGGCGCGGATGGCGGAGCACTGGGAGGCCCGGCGCGGCCGCACGCATTCGCCGGGTGCCGCCCACGAGTGGCGGCACGGCGATGAGCCCGCCCACCGCCCCGGCTACTTCCCACGCCCGGCCGAGGAACGGGAGGTCGTCCGGCACAAGGCATTCGCCCTCGCTTTCGAATCGCCCGACGAGGCGGCCGACGACCTGGAGGGGCTGGACTACGGCTTCCAGTTGTTCACCGACGCCGGATCGGGCGAGGACAGTGTCCTGTACCGCTCGGACCTGGAGGGATACCGGCTGGCGCAGGTGCATCCGCGCCCCGACCTGATCGGCCCGGTGGCGGTGCCGCTGACCGTCAGCCCGGCCGCCGCCCCCCGCATGACCGTCGCGGAGGCGAGGGAACGCCTGGACGTCACCGGCTGGCCGTTCGTGTTCTTCGCCGACGCCGAAAGCGGCCGCGGGAACGTCCTCTACCACCGCTACGACGGCCACTACGGCCTCATCACTCCCATCGCCCCCACTGCCCACGAGCCGTCGCCCACAGCCACCTGAGCCGGACGAGCCGTGCGGCCATCCCAGGCCGCAACGACACGACCCACCGTTGATGTCGGCGAAACCGTGCTCGTGGCATGGGAACTGCTGCAGCGGTCGGGGTCCCGCCATCTTCCGGTCGTGCGTCCGGACGGCAGCTGCGCCGGCTTGCTGGACAGGGCTGATGTGGCGGTCGCCTGTGCGGCACCTGCCGTCTCGTTGTCCGCCCTGCGGGTGGACGACCTCCTTCGAGGTCAAGGACTGGCGCTCGTCCACGCGGAGCAGAGCGTACGCCACGCGGTCGACCTGTTCCCGGACCGCCGGACGTGACGCGTGAGCGGGGAAGGGGCGTGATGAGAACGGACGCCGCAGCAGGACGCAGCGGGTATCGCGGTGTTCCGCATACGGCGGACCTGCGGGTGGAGGGATGGGCTCCCACTCGGGAGGAGTGCCTCGCGCAGGCCGTACGGGGGGTCTGCGCGTCGTTCCTCGACTTGACGGGAGCCGTCGGAACACACCCGCGGGACATCGTGCTGCGGGCGGACCGGGACGAGGACGTGCTGGTCTCGCTTCTGGAGGAGGTCGTGTACCTGCTCGATACCGAGGGCGAGGTCCCGGTCGACGTAGAGCTGACCCCGGTCGACGGCGGCGTGCGCGGCGTTCTGCAGATGGCCGACGCCGGTTCGCTCCCGGTGACGGGTGCTGCGCCGAAGGCGGTCACCCTGCACGATCTGGCCATGGTCCGCGGGCCGGAGGGCTGGACGTGCTCGGTGACGCTCGACGTGTGACTCCCGTCCGCGAGGGTGTCGCCGCGCTGTCTCAGCCGGCCCCGTCCTTGCGGAGGAACCGGCGCAGGCGTCGCAGTGGCCCGGTGTTGATCACGTCGTCGGGGGTGAGCCATCCGCGTTGCGCCGTGCCGACACTTTGCCGGTACGGAAGTACTCGACGACTTTCTCGGCGATCGACCGGCCCACGCCCGGGATCTCCCGCAGACCAGCGGCGTCGAGGTGGGACACATCGGCGGGGTGACCGCCGCTCGCGCGGGCCGCCTTCTCGTAGGCGCGCTCCTTGAACGCCTCGCCTCCGGTGATGGCGATGAGGTCCGCGTACTCCAGGAGGAGCGCCTCGACCTCCGCGTTGGGCCGGACCACGTCTTCCAGTCCAGGAACCGTGCGCTCGACGTGCTCTCCGCCGCGCGAAGTCCCGACGCCGAGGGTCTACTGGAAGTCACGAGGCCCGGAGAGGGATGACGGGCATGGACATCACCCTGGTGCAGGAGACACCGTTCCGGTTCCGCATCGAGCGGCAGGACCCGATGCGCGTCCCCGGCGTCGTCTTCGCGACCCGGGAGCTCCTGCCACAAGCGGCCGGGGACAAGGCGCTCGAACAGGTCGCGAATGTGGCGACACTGCCCGGCATCGTCCGCGCCTCGTACGCCATGCCCGACGTGCACTGGGGGTACGGCTTCCCGATCGGCGGCGTGGCCGCCACGGACATCGACGCCGGCGGCGTGATTTCGCCCGGCGGCGTCGGGTTCGACATCTCCTGCGGCGTACGGCTGCTCGCCGCCGGCATCGACCGCGGCCCGCTGGCCCCCCGGATGCGGCGCTTGATGGACATCCTCGGCGACACCGTCCCGCGCGGCCTGGGGCCCGGCGGGCTGTGGAAGCTGTCCGGACGCCCCCAGTTGGAGGAGCTCATGGTCGCCGGGGCCGCCTACGCGGTCGAGCACGACCGGGGCGTGCCCCGTGACCTGGAGCGTTGTGAGGACGGCGGGACGCTGGCGGGGGCTGATCCGTCGCAGGTCGGCCAGCGGGCCGTGGACCGCGGGCTCCGGCAGGTGGGCAGCCTCGGGTCGGCCAACCACTTCCTGGAGGTGCAGGCCGTGGACCGCGTCTACGACGCCGGGACCGCGGCCGCCTTCGGTCTGCATCCGGGCCAGGTGTGCGTCATGATCCACTGCGGGTCACGCGGCCTGGGCCACCAGGTGTGCAGCGACCACGTCCGCGTGATGGACCAGTCCCTGCGCGCCTACGGCATCCACCTGCCGGACCGGCAGCTGGCCTGCGCGCCCGCCGTCTCCGTACCGGGCCGGGCCTACCTCGGGGCGATGGCCGCCGCCGCCAACTACGGACGCGCGAATAGGCAGTTGCTCACCGAGGCCGCACGCCACGCCTTCGCCGTCGCCACCGGGGCGGGTCTGGACCTGGTCTACGACGTCTCCCACAACATGGCGAAGATCGAGACCCACGACGTGGACGGCATACCGCGGCGCCTGTGCGTCCACCGCAAGGGCGCCACCCGGGCCCTGCCCCCCGGCCACCCGGACCTTCCGGGCGACCTCGCGGAGTCCGGGCAGCCGGTCCTGGTGCCCGGCACCATGGGCACGGCCTCGTACGTGATGGCCGGCACCGTCGGCAACGACGCCTTCTGGTCCTCCGCCCACGGCGCCGGACGTGTCTGGAGCCGCCACCAGGCATTGCGCCAGGTCCGCGGCGAGGAATTGCACCAGGAGCTGGAGTCCCGCGGCATCGCGGTCCGCCCGGCTTCCTGGCGTGCGCTCGCCGAAGAGGCGCCGGATGCCTACAAGGACGTCGACGCCGTGGCCGCCGCCACGGAGGGCTCAGGGCTCGCCCGGCTGGTCGCCCGCCTGGTACCGCTCGGAGTCGTCAAGGGATGAACAGCCAGGGGACCACCCACGGTCAGAATCGGGCCGTTGGGCGAGCGGTGGCCGCCATGTGGTCGGTGAACCAGCGGCGGGCGAGGTCGGTCACCTGGTGACGCCTGCGGCGCGGACCACCTCGCCGTTGAACAGACGGACGCCTCCCTCATGTCCGAGGGATCCGATCATGAATCCATCGCCGCCGTGGTGGGCGCGGTAGGCAACGACGCTGACGTTCCCGGCACCCACGGACAGGCGGTATTCACCGCGCACGGCCGCCCGGCCCTGCTCGACGAGCTGACCGTGCCGCCCGCACGGGACACCGCACGGTTCGGAACCCTGCCGGACACGATGCCCCTGATCGTCCAGCATGCGCCCGGAATCCCGTACCTGGCCGTGCGTGTGCGGTACGGCGGCCGCCACTCCCCGGATGCCGTCGGCACCGTACGCACTGCGCTCCTACGGCATACGAGGGGCCAGCGAGGAACAGGCCGACGCGGCCCTGGCCCGCGTCCTCGTCGGCACGGGGGCCGAACTGGTTGTCGTCTCCGAGCGGAAGCTGCGGCTGGTTGACGGAGTGGGAGCGCTGCTGCGCTACCCGGACCGCCATCCCTCGCGGGCACAGGCTTCCGGGTCATGGCTGCCACTGGTTCCCACCCGGCTAGGACCTGCCGTCAAAGTCCCCTCCGGAGGGTTCTACTTCGACTCCCTAACGGCCGGCGCGCCCCATGGCGCGGACCTCCCTCAGCCACCGTTCACGCCGTTCTTGGCTCGCCGACTGCATTCCGGCCAGGAGAGTGCGCCGGACCGGGCGGAATCCACAATGGCGCAGAACCTCATGTCCACCCGCCCCAGCGCCCTCCGCGTAGGCGTGCGCCAGGGCGGCGCAGTAGCTGCCGACGTCCGGATGGCCGTCGATGACGAGAATGCGCCGCACCCTTGCTCCCGCTGCGTGGTAGGTCCCCTCCAGGGGGACCTACCACGCCCTGGGCCGTCTGCCCCGCGCGCGGGGCAGAGTCACCCATGGGGAGGCACCTTCTGCCGACCTCGATGGAGGCACGACGTCCGCTCCCGCAGCCGGCGCCGGGCTGTGACTCCCGAGCAGCCCACGGTCTCGGCAGGGGCATCGCGCCGGGGAACACCGGTCCGCAGTGCGTACAGGATGCCGGCGAACGCCACCCGGTCGGATACACGGAGCCGCCTGGGGTGCTGGCGACGGCGCTCGGGCGCGGGCGGCAACAGCGGAGCCACCCGCGCCCACAAGTCGTCTTACAAGATCAGGGCGCACTCAGGGAGCCTGCTGGAGCAGATCACCGGGTACAAGCCCTGGGGGACGACTCCTTGTGGAACGATCTGTCATGCCTTGGTGACCGCCGGCGGGTTCCAGGTGCCGTCGAGCACCTCGGGCTCGGGCGCGTAGAGGCGCATGGTGATCCCCAGCGGGCCGGACGGAGCCGGCAGCCAGTTGGCCTCCCGGTCCGGGCCTGGGTTGTGCTGCGAGATGTATATGGTGAGCGAGCCGTCCTGCTGGTCGTATACCAGGTCGTCGCGGTCACCCAGAGCGAAGCGGTTGATCTCGTTCGCGACCTGGTAGCCCTCGGCGTCGTACATGGTCACCGACCAGAAAGCGCCGGCCGGGGGCATCGCGGCGGCATCGAACCTGAGGAGGTAGTCGTTGTCGCCGTTGACGGGGTCGCCATCGGCGTCGGCGACCAGGACCGGGTAGACGGCGTCCTCGGGAGGATTGGCGCCGAGACCGCCCGCGGCGACCCCGGCGCGTTTGAAGTAGCTGTTGCCGTAGACGCCCATGGTGTCGAGGGAGGTCCGCCAGCCGTTGGCCGCGACGCCGAAGCTCGCCATCGAGCCGAGGATCTCCGCGAGTGCCTCCTGCGCGCCGGCGTCGATCTCGGCGAGGTCGGCCTCGGTGAACCGGCCGGGATCGAACTTCTGGCCCGGCGCGATACCGAGGTTCGCGATCCGGGCCAGGACGGATAAGTCCGCGACGTGTGGCGGGTTGACCGCCAGCGCCTCGGCGGCCCAGCTGAAGAAGTCGACCGCGCTGAGCTTGTTCACCAGGGCGAGCGCGTCGGCCGTGACGTCGATGTCGCTGTCGAGGTCGTCGTACCCGCGCGGAGGAACCGCGGTCAGGGTGTAGCCGTCCTGGACCTCCCTGACGGCCTCGTAGTCGGCCGGGCCGTTGGTCTGTGTCCGGCCGATGATCCACACGTAGGGCGTCGGTGCCCGCAACAACGTCACACCGTCCTGGGGAGTGCCGTCGTAGTCGGGTCCGACGATGAGGTAGTCCTGGTCCCCGGTCCCGGTGGTGCGCTTGCCGACGGTGGCGAACACGTCGGTCCACATGTCCATCAGCGGGAGCATGAAGTACCGGTCGGCGGTATCGCTCACATGCAGCTCCACCGGGCCGCCGGTCAGGTCCAGCCAGGCGTTGGAATACAGCGTGTCGAAGTTCGGCCGCACCACGGCACGGAACTCCGCCGAAGGGAACTCGCGCAGGTGGTGGAACTCGTTCGGCACACCGTAGCCCGGCCACTGCACCGCCAGGGGAGAGGTGGCCTGTCGGCGGGTGACATCCATCATGACCAGCGGATAGAGATAGGTGTACGCCTCGCGGGCCAGGGTCCGCGGATCAGCCGACAGCATGCTCATGCTTCATCCCCTCCATAGTGTGACGAGTCGTTGACGACGGGTCAGGCAAAGTCTGGCGCTGCTTGATCCGCAGCGCCAGACCGCCTCGTGAGCCAGCCGCCGTTCCACTGTCGAGGTGGCTGCGAAGTCCGGGCCGAAGGGAGTTCGTGGAGGCCTTCCCGTTCGCCAGCGGCCTGGTGCGCTCGCCGCGTGGGGCGTCGGGGTAGTGCTCGTCGGGTATCCGCGGACTGCCCGGCGTCGAGCGCGGGTGGCGGGCGACCTCGACCGCGCTACCTCAGGCCAACGCGGTGACGATCAGCTCGTCGCCGTGGAAGCGGACCCAGACCCGCTCGTCGACGAGCTCGTGCGGGACCGAGTAGCGGACCGACTCGACCGAGATCGTGGAGTCCTTGCCGACCTTGCGGGTCTCGCCGAACGCCGCGGTGAACGGCTGCCCGGGCACCGGGTGCAGCCGCAGCCGTTCCTCCGCCAGTAGCTCGGCCGGGATCCGGCGGGTCTCGCGGTGTATTCGGCCGTTCACCTCGTTCATGAAGTCCCCGCAGGCCTGCTGCAGTTCGGCGAAGTCGCCGTACTCGGGTCGGAGGTTGACCGCGGTGGGGACCAGGTCCCGCTTCGGGATCCGGACCGTCGCGGTTCTCCGACATCGGGCGCACGAACATCCTGATGTACTCGCTCGTCGACCGTCTCTGGCGCACGGCCAAACAGGCCACCGGAATCACCAGGAAGATCACACCGCACTGGCTGCGGCACTTCTTCGCCTCGGCTGGCCTGTCGAAGGGCGTGCCAGTCACCGACATGGCCGAGTGGCCGGGGCACCGGGACCCGATGATGCTGGCTGCCCCTGCGTGGGCCCTCAGGCATCGGTGTGGTGGTCGTACCGGTGCCTGAGGGGCGAATTATGGTGTCCCGCCACATACGCTCGTGACCTGCGGATTCCTATGGTGTGGCGACACGACGACGTCCCCCGAAGCTCCTTGGAAGTGGTGACCATGGCCGCCGCAACACCCGTACCCTCGCACCCCAGGCACCTCGCGCGCATCGTCGGCGCAAGCCTCATCGGCACCACCGTCGAGTGGTACGACTTCTTCCTCTACGGTTCCGCCGCCGCCCTCGTCTTCAACAAGCTGTTCTTCCCCAGCAGTGAGCCGCTGGTCGGCACCCTCCTCGCGTTCCTCACGTACGCCATCGGGTTCGCGGCCCGCCCACTGGGCGGCGTGGTCTTCGGCCACTACGGCGACAAGATCGGTCGCAAGAAGCTCCTCGTCCTCAGCCTCGTCATGATGGGCGGCGCGACCTTCGCCATGGGCCTGCTGCCCACCCACGCGAGCATCGGCGTCGGCGCCCCGGTCCTGTTGACCGTGCTCCGCCTGATCCAGGGCTTCGCACTGGGCGGCGAGTGGGGTGGCGCGGTCCTGCTCGTCTCCGAACACGGCGACGACAAGAACCGCGGCTTCTGGGCCTCCTGGCCCCAGGCAGGGGCCCCCGGCGGGAACTTGCTCGCCACCGCTGTCCTCGCGCTACTGGCCGCCGTCCAGTCCGACGAGACCTTCCTCGCCTGGGGCTGGCGCATCCCCTTCCTCCTCTCCGGCGTCCTGGTCGTGATCGGCCTGTGGATCCGGGTATCGGTCTCCGAGTCCCCCGTCTTCCTCGAAGCGCAGGCCAGGGCCGCCGAGCAGGCCGCCGCGGGCGTCAAGGAGAAGCTCCCCGTCGCGGAAGTGTTCCGGACGAACTGGCGCGGTGTCCTCACAGCGATCGGTACCCGCCTCGGCGAGAACATCTCCTACTACATCCTCACCGCCTTCCTCCTCGTCTACGTCACCAGCCACCTCGGACTGTCCAAGAGCAACGGTCTGAACGCCGTGCTCATCGGCTCCGCCGTCCACTTCGTCACCATCCCGGCCTGGGGCGCGCTCTCCGACCGCATGGGCCGCCGCCCCGTCACCCTGATCGGCTCACTCGGCATGACCGGATGGGCATTCGCGTTCTTCGCGATGCTGGACACGAAGTCGTTCCCCGCCATAGCCGCGGCCGTCACCATCGGACTCCTCTTCCACGGCGCGATGTACGGACCACAGGCGGCCTTCATCTCCGAGATGTTCGACACCACCGTCCGTTACTCCGGTGCTTCGATGGGCTCCCAGCTCGCCTCCATCATCGGCGGCGCCCTCGCCCCGATCGTGGCGGTCGAACTCCTCAAGGACTACGACGCATCCCTGCCCATCTCGCTCTACCTGGCCGGTGCGGTCGTCATCACCACCCTGACCGTCCTCGTGGCCAAGGAGACCCGCGGGCGTAGCCTGACCCAGAACCACACCCAGGCCGGCGCCACGGTCCCCGCCGGCCGCCAGGCCGCACACCACGCGGCCTCTGCCGACGGGTGAGCCGAACTGCCCCGTATCCGCCGGGTACCGGGCGGATACGGGGGAACAGCGTGCCGACCGGCACCTTCCGCCCCACCTCGTACGACCGCCGGTGCGAGGACACCACCGCGCATGTGACCACGGAGAGCGCCCCATGCCCACGACCGTGAAGGACCCCGGAACCGGGCAGCCGTGGTCCGCCCTGCGGCACCTGCTGGATCTCCTGGCACAGGGTGCGCCGCCCGAGCACTTCACCCGCCCCGCCGAAGAGGCCAGGGCCGCGAACATGGGCGAGTCCGAGGTCGCGGCGATAGCGGAAGCGACCCAGGTGGCACTCCGGATCCGCCGCACCCTCAGCCAGCACCGACGCCGCGAGGCCGAACTCGCCGCCCTCTTCGACAGCGCCGGTGACCTCGCCGCACTCAGGGACCTGGACGCCGTCCTGAGGGCGATCACCCGCCGGGCCAAACTCCTCCTGGGCACGGACGTCACGTACCTGTCCCTCAACGACGACGAAGCCGGCGACACCTACATGCGGGTCACCGACGGCTGCGTCTCCGCCGCATTCCAGCAGGTGCGACTGGGCATGGGGGAGGGTCTGGGCGGACTCGTCGCCGAATCCGCCCGCCCGTACACCACCGGCGACTACCGCGACGACACCCGCTTCAAACACACCAGCACGATCGACGGCGCCGTCATCGAAGAGGGCCTGCACGCCATCCTCGGCGTACCCCTGCGGCTGGGCACCCGGGTGATCGGTGTCCTCTACGCGGCCGACCGCACCGCCCGCACCTTCGGCCCCGACGAAGTCGCACTGCTCTCCTCACTCGCCGACCACGCGGCCATAGCCATCGACAGCGCCCGTCTGATGGACGAGACCCGTACGGCTCTGGTCGAGCTCAACGAAGCCTCACAGACCATCGAGGCACACAGCGAGGCCATGCGACGTGCCGAGGAAGCGCACGACCGGCTTACCGACCTCGTGCTCCGCGGTGGCGATATCACCGACGTCGCCTCCGCCATCGGCGGCATCCTCCGGTGCGGCACCCTGATCCACGACGCGGACGGAGGCGAACTCGCCCGGGTGGGTGCCGAGGCCCTCCTCCCGCCCGCGCAGGCCGTCGCCGCCTCCCGGGCCGGGGGACGTGCGGTACCCGTGGACGGAACATGGGTGTGCGCCGTACTCGCCGGGCACGAGCTCCTGGGCAGCATCGCCCTCACCGGCCGCCCCGACCTCAGCGAGGCGGACCGCCGGCTCTTCGAACGTGCCAGTGTCGTCACCGCCCTGCTCCTCCTCCTGCGCCGCTCCGTCGCGGAGACCGAGGACCGCATCCGCGGCGAACTCCTGGGCGACCTCCTCACCCGAGCCACCGACCCCGGTACCCTCTCGGCCCGGGCCCGGCGGCTCAAGGTCAACCTGGACCACCCGCACACGGTCTTCGTCCTCCACGCCCCCACCGTCCCCCGGCCCCGGCTGCTGGCCGCCGCGGCCCGCACCGCACAGACCCGCCACGGACTGGCCGGCACGCACCACGAAGAGGTGGTCTTCGTCTGCCCCTCCGACACTCCCAGCGCCTGCGCCGCACACCTCGCCGACGAGCTGGGGCAGGCCATCGCCGCACCCGTCACCGTCGCAGCCGCAGGACCCGTCACCGGTCCGGAAGGCTTGGCCGACGCCCATGCGGAAGCCCTCCGCTGCCTGTCCGCTCTCAGCGCCCTCGGTCACCACGGGCGAGGAGCCGCACTCGCCGACCTCGGCTTCGTCGGAGTACTCCTCGGAGACCAGGCCGACCTGAGCGGGTACATCCACCAGACCCTCGGCCCGCTCCTGGAATACGATGCCAAACGCGGCACCGACCTCCTGCACACCCTCCAGGTGTACTTCGCCGCCGGGATGAACCAGACGAAGGCGCGCGATGCCCTGCACGTCCACATCAACACCGTGGTGCAGCGCCTGGACCGCATCGGGCAACTCCTCGGCCGGGACTGGCAACGCCCCGAGAAGACACTTGAGCTCCAACTCGCCCTCCGCATAGCGCAGGTGTCATCCGCCACAACCCAGGCCGGCGGCCCGCGAGGTTGATCCGGGCTGGCCGGGCGTCCGGCCCCGGTTCCCGCTGACCAGCACGGTACGACCGGAGTCCTGCTTGCCTGCTTGCCTGCCGGTCACCGGCAGCGCGCGCAATGCGGTCACGGCCTCTGCCGCCTGGTGGCCCGGCGGGCGGTCCGCCCCCGCCGTCAGCCCGAGAGCGCCTTGGCCCAGCCGCGGTTGACGGTCTTTCTCGCCTTCTCCGTCTGTGCTTTCGTCGGAAACGTCGGCGTGCCCTCGACCGTCGGCAGTTTCTCCGCGGCGGCCTTGTCGAGGGTGCCGTCCTTCTCCATGGCGTCCATGAGGACGGGGCGTGCATAGGCGCCGAGCCGGATGTTCTGGCCTTCCGGGCTGAAGAGGTACTCCTGCCACAGACGTGCCGCCGCGGGGTGCGGGGCGTCCTTGTTCACCCCGTTCGCGTAGTACTCGGCGAAGCTGCCGTCGAAGGGGATGGCGGTCCGCCAGTCGACGTCCGTGCCCTTCTTCCGGAATTCGTCGGCGTATCCGAGGTTGAGGAAGTCCCAGTCGATGCTGATCGGGGTCTGGCCCTTCGCGATCGTGGCCGCTGAGGATTGGACCGGGATGAAGTTGCCGTTCTTGCTGAGCTCGGCGAAGAAGTCGATACCGGGCTGGATGTCGTCGAAGGAACCCCCGTTCGCCAGGGCCGCCGCATACACCCCGGCGAAGGCGGAGCCGGACTTGGTGGGGTCGCCGTTGAGCGCGACCTGGCCCTTGTACTCGGGCTTGCGCAGATCGGCGAAGGTCGATGGACAGGTCTTGACGCGGTTGGCGTCACAGCCGATCGAGATGTAGCCGCCGTAGTTGTTGTACCAGCGGGCGTGTGGGTCCTTCTGGTGCTTGGGAATCTGGTCGTACGCGGCGACCTTGTACGGTGCGAGCAGGCCCTGCCGGGCCGCCGACTGCGCGAACGAGCCCCCCACGTCGATCACGTCGGGGGCGCGGCCCTCGCCCCTGTGCTCCTTCAAGGCGTTGATCTCGCTCTGGCTGGTGCCTTCCGGGTTCTCCACCGTGACCTTGATCCCGTACTTCTTCTCGAAGCCGTCGATCAGTGCGCCGTAGTTCGCCCAGTCTCTCGGGAGCGCGATCGTGTTGAGCGCACCCTCTTTCTTCGCTGCTGTGGTCAGTGCTGCCATGCCGCCGGCGTCCGCTGCGGACGTGGCCACCGCAGGTGCCCTAGGCGCGGCGGTGGGCTTGTCTCCGCAGCCACCGAGGGGAGCCGCCGCGAGAGCCAGGCAGGCGGCGACGGAAGCTGTTCGGAGACGGGGTGTGGGCACAAAGGCTCCATAACGGGCGGTCGCGTACTGATCGAGGCCAGCGTACTTTCGGCGGCCTCGGCAGCGCAGTCCCAGACGGTAGTGTCCGCTGTCTTCCCTGCGGCTGTCGTACCGGCGCGGGCTCAGAACCCCTCGTCGTCCCACCCGGCCAGGAGTGCCTCCCCGAGATCCATCGCGGGCGCTGCGGCCCCGTCCTGGAGGGCCTGCTCACTCCAGATGATCTTGCCGCGGGCGGTGTAGCGGGTGCCCCAGCGCTCGGCGAACTGCGCGACGAGGAACAGGCCGCGCCCGCCCTCGTCGGTGGCCTCGGCCCGGCGCAGGTGCGGGGAGGTGCTGGATCCGTCGGAGACTTCGCAGATCAGGCTGCGGTCGTACAGCAGCCTCACCCGGATGGGCTCGGTGCCGTAGCGGATGGCGTTGGTGATCAGCTCGCTGAGGATGAGTTCCGTGGTGAAGGCGATGTCCTCCAGGCCCCAGTCCGCCAGTCGGCGGGCGCAGGCGCTGCGCACCACGGACACGGCCGCAGGGTCGGGGGGCACGTCCCACTCGGCGATCCGCGCGGGATCCAGTCGGCGGGTGCGGGCCACCAGCAGCGCGACGTCGTCGCCGGGCTTGGCGGGCAGCATCGCGTCGATCACCACGGTGCAGGTCTCCTCCGGGGTACGGACAGGCCCGGCCAAGGCAGCGCGCAGCGCTGCCAGGCCCGCGTCCGGATCGCGGTCGCGGCTCTCGATCAGCCCGTCCGTGAACAGCGCCAGCCGAGACCCCTCGGGCAGGGTGACCGTCATGGTCTCCATGGGCATGCCCGCGCCCAGGCCCAGCGGCGGGGAGACGGGTACCTCGGGGAAGGACACGGTTCCGTCGGGAAGGACCAGAGCGGGGCCGGGATGCCCCGCGGTGGCGGCCGTCACCTGCCCCGAGACGGGGTCGTAGACGGCACACAGGCAGGTGGCCCCGGTGATCCCCTGCCACTCCTGCTCGTCGGTGTCGATGTGGGCGACCAGCTCGTCCAGGTGGCTCAGGAGCTCGTCCGGAGGAAGGTCGAGGGTGGAGAAGTTGTACACGGCCGTGCGCAGGCGGCCCATGGTGGCGGCGGCGTGAAGACCGTGACCGACGACGTCACCGACCACTAGGGCCACTCGGGCGCCGGGCAGCGGGATGACATCGAACCAGTCGCCGCCCACCCCGGCCTGGGCGGCCAGATAGCGGTGCGCGACCTCGACGGCGGACTGCTCCGGTACGCCCCGGGGCAGCAGGCTGCGCTGCAGGGTGACGGCCATGGCGTGCTCGCGTGTGTAGCGGCGGGCATTGTCGACGGACAGTGCCGCCCGGGCCGTCAGCTCCTCGGCGAAGGACACGTCCTCCTCGTCGAACGGCGGGGAGTCCTGCCCCCGCCAGTAGCTGGCCATGCCCAGCACCACGCCCCGGGCCTGCAGGGGCACGGAGATCAGGGAGTGGATGCCGCGGTCCAGGATCCGCACGGCGTTGGCCGGGTCCTGGTCCCGCCAGCGGTGAGTGACACGCAGGTCCGCCTCCAGGACCGCATGGCCGCTGGTCAGCCCGGCGGCCATGGGACTGGTGGGAACGAACCGGATCAGCTTGCCGACGGAGTACAGGGGATGGTCGCCCTGAAGGCCGACAGCGGCGGTGCGGCGCATCTCGGTGCTTGCTTCGGGCGGCTCCTCGCCGCGCAGCACGCGGTCCAGCAGGTCGACCGTGACCACGTCGGCGAACCGCGGCGCCGCCACCTCCGCCAGCTCCTCCGCGGTGCGCTCCACGTTCAGCGTCGTTCCGACCTGCACCCCCGCGTCGTAGAGCAACTTCAGCCGTTCACGGGCCACCTCGGCCCTGCCGGAGAGTGCCCGCAGCTCCGTGGTGTCCCGCAGCGTGATGACGGTCCCGGCCTGCCCGTAGGGGGCGGTGGGACGGATGTTCACCGCCAGCAGCCGATCGGCTGCCATGTGCACCTCGTCGGTCGCGGAACGGCCCGATGCGATCGGATCGGCGATCCCCTCCGCCAGACCCAGGTCCGTGACGGGGCGCCCTTCCGCGTCCACCGGCAGATCCAGCAGCCGCCGCGCCTCGTCATTGGCCAGTAGCAGCCGTCCGCCGCCGCCGACGATCAGCACGCCCTCCCGCACCGCGTGCAGCACCGCGTCGTGGTGCTCGTACATCCTCGTCATCTCGGCCGGTCCCAGGCCATGGGTCCGGCGCAGCAGCCGACGGCTCACCAGAGCCGTGCCGCCCGCGGACAGGGCGAGCACCACGGCTGCGCTGCCGAGGACGACCGGCAGCTGCCGGTTCACCATGTTATAGACGTTCTGGACGGTGACCGGGGAGGAGACGATGGCGATGACGGCGCCGCGGGAATCCTTGACGGGGACCACCGAGACCACGGACTGGCCGAGGGACCCTTCGAACGTCTCGGTGAAGGACTTGCCGGCCGCCGCCTTGGAGAAGGGGCCGACGACGCGTTTCCCGATCTGGTCCGGGTCGCTGTGGGCGACGGTGACCCCGTCGAGCGTGTACACGTTGATGCCGTCGACCCCGGCGATCTTCCGGGCCTTCTCGGCGCTCGGCTGTAGCACCGCGCTCGGATGGGGGCTGCGCAGGGCCGCGACGATCCCCGGAGACTCCGCGAACGTTCCGGCGGCGGCGAGCGTACGGTTCCGGGCGTCCAGCATGGCCGCGCTCCTGGCCTGCACCACGAGGGCCGCCACCGCAGCGACTACGAGAAGCACCACGACGGTCAGCTGCAGGAGGAACACCTCGCCGGCCACGCTGCGCACGCTCAGCAGCGAGGACAGACGCTGCGGCTGCCGCGCCCTTCCCTTGGGGGGCTGGGAGTGCACCTGATGCTCCTGGTGGTGTCCTGAGCGAGGACGCCGAGGGGGAGACGAAGAGCTCGTGGTCGAGCCGAGCAGCCAACGCCGGAAAGGTCCCAGGAGGTTGCTCATAGTCCATTCTCTAACCTCTACGGGCCGTCGGCAGCGGGAAGCAGAGCGAGGGTGGGGCGCGACGTGTCGGCGGCGCGGGCGGGATCCGGGCCACCGTAACGCCAATGCGGCACGGATCCGGTTGTCCCGGGCCGGAGGCCGATCGCGTCCTGCCGTGGATCGCCAGGCAGATTTCAGGGCCGGGTGCTCTGCATCCATCCCCCACGCGCACCGCTCTCGGTCGCTCACGCCCAGTAGCGACGGTCGGCTGACGGAGGCTTCCGCCGCCCGTGACGTCCGTCGAGACCCCGGAGCGCCGCATCTGCAACATGCCCGCTTCGGCGTAATCGGCCCCTTGGGCCGGTTGGCGGTCTCACGCTGCGCGGGTTGATCACCGTCCTGCGAGAGCCCCGCCCCCGGCGCGGCCGGGCCGGAGGAGGTCAGGTGGTCAGCCCGCCTGCCGCAAGACGATCACTCATGTCGCTCACCAGCTCCTTGCCCGAACGGTCCACTGTGGTGAGCAGCTTTTCGAAAGCCCGGAGGCGACGGAACGTCTCGGCATACACCGCCTGCTTCTCCCGAGGAAGCTGGAGCACCTGGAGGCGTCGGATGTCGACCCTGGACGAACTGGAGGCATGGGTGCCTGCCTGGCGCCCATTGGCCGGCGCGCACAGACAGCCTGCGAGGAAGTGGGCTTCCAGCTTCTCCGCATCAACCTGCAGGATGTAGAGTTGAGGGCCCAGCGCCATCGGCGGTCCTTCGTGGACCCACGCCTTGAAGGCCCGAGCCACTCCGGCGACCACGACGTCGCCCTCCTCCGCGATGGCCGGGGCCGACCCGGTGGGTACCACTGCGCTGGGAGTGCCGTCGTGCAGAAGATCGACGATGGTGAGGAGCGGAACGGTGGCCCCGCGAGCCGTTGTGGCCGAGTCCAGTGGCTGCTGGCCGGCGCGCAGTGTCAGCGCCCCGGCTTTGACGAGGTCCCCCACCGTCGTCGTGGTCTGTGACGCCCCGGCCTCGAGGTCGAGTGCGGACAGACGCCGCGCATGATCGGCCAGATCGGCAAGCACTGACCCGAACTCGTCCCACTTGCCGGCGAGTTCCTTACTGGTCGGCTCGGCCGTCGCCTGGGTGTAGCGCCCCGGAGTGACATCCACCTCGTCGTCGAGAAGGTCAAGCAGGGGCACACGGACGGCGCCCTGCGGCAGCTCCTGGTCCGTCTGGTCGAGGGTCGCCATCGCGGTGAGCACGAACGAACCGAGGCCGTCCCAGTCCGGGCTGGGTTCGCGCGTTCCCGACCTCGCGAAACGTGTGCCGTCGACCAGGAGGGCGTCCTGGATCGGGGGAGCGGCCACAAGGCCGTCCGACGCCGCACGGAGGATCCACAACTGTAGTGACACGCTGCGCGGTTGTGCGCTGCCGGGAGGCAGGGAGACGACCGCGCGGAGCGCTCCGGTGCGCAGCAGCGAGCCGCGGATACGACGGCCCGCCTTACGTGACGCGACAGCCGGCGGAAGGACGACCACGGCAGCCCCACCCGGCTTGAGGTGGGAGAGGAGGTCCTGCACCCAGGCCAGTTCGGGCTCGGTGCGAGGGGGCAGGCCGTGCGTCCAGCGCTGGTCGGTGGCGAGGTCCTCGTAGCCCCAGTCGCGTTCGTTGAAGGGGGGGTTGCACAGCGCGATGTCGGCCTTCGCTCCGGCGAAGGGGTCGTCCCGCAGTGCGTCGGCGGTGGTGATCCGGGTCTGGATGTCGTGGTCCTCAGTAAGGAATTCGAGCCGGCCGACCGTCAACGCGGCCAGCGCCGGGTCCCTTTCGCACGCGAGAATCTTCAGCCCAGGGCCGTCGTACTCCTGCACGGCCGCTGCGGCCAGGTGTCCGGTACCGCAGGCCGGATCGAGGAGGGTCAGTCCGCCCTGTGCCCGACCGAGGCGGACGGCGAGGGCGATCCGGGCCATCAGCGCGGCGAGTTGAGGCGGCGTGGTACTGAGCTGTCGCACATGGGTTTCCAGCCATCGTTGCAGCAGGAACTCGAAGGTCTCGCGCGGTCCCTCTTCCCGTCCCACCTTCGCCGCTTGGGCCACCAGGTCGCGGGCTTGCGCGGAGAGCTCGGGATGGGCGATCCGCGCCTTGGGGGATCGCATCCGGCGAGCCGCTTCGGCGATGGCGAGCCCCGACTCGTTCCGGCTGCCGAGAGCCTCGAAACGCGGCCAGAGGAGCTCCCGGCCGCCGATGTCCCCCAGCTTGCCGTTGTCCCGCAGCCACTGCTCGACCTCTGCCAGTGAGAACTGCGGACTGACATCGGTGCCCCCGATCCGGGCGGGGAAGGAGTCGTGGCGGCGGCGCCAGTTGCTCACTGCAGCTCGCCCGACGCCGGCGATCCGGGCGATCTCGGCCAGGCTGACGGGGACGGCGTCATGGGCATTCATGGTTCAGTCTCCGAGGTACTTGGCGGCTGGGCTGGTCGGCGTTCCCAGCGGCCGTTCATGCGAGGAAGGCTACTACCCTCATTGACTTTGTTCACAGAGTGTACGTTCCATCTTGACTGTGCAGAGAATGTGGAGGTCGGCGAACATGTGGAGTCCGGTGCCGGGAATGGTGATCCACGACCGCTATCGGCTGGAGTCCGTGCTGGGTCGCGGAGTGATGGGGCACGTGTGGCAGGGACGCGACCTGCCTCTTGACCGGCCCGTCGCGGTGAAGACCGTCGCCACGGAACTGCTGGCCGTGGCGAGCAGCCGAGACGCCGCACTCACACGGTTCGGCAGGGAGACGCGGGCGGCTGCGCGCCTCGACCACGCGAACGTCGCCACGGTCTTCGACGCGTCGATCACGGACGACGCGTGCTGGCTGGTGATGGAACTGATCGACGGCACGACGCTCGAGTACCTCTTCGACCAGCAGGAGGACGGCCGGTTCGACGTCCCCACCGCTACCGCCGTTGCCGCCCAACTGTGCGCGGGTTTGTCGGCGGTCCACGCGGCCGGCCTGGTGCACCGCGACCTGAAGACGCAGAACGTCATGGTCCGCCGCGACGGTGTCGTGAAGATCCTCGACTTCGGCTTGGTCAAGCTGCTCAGCGACACCGATCCGCGCCTGACGACGACAGGCGAGGGCGTCGGCAACCTCATCTGCGCCTCTCCCGAACTCCTGGCCGGCCGCGACCGGCTCGACGGCCGCAGCGACCTGTACGCCGTGGGCTGCCTGCTGCACCACATGCTCACAGGCGAGACACCCTTCCCCACGGATCAGCCGGCGCTCCTGGCCTCCCACCATCTGGCCTCGCCTCCACCCCGCATCGCCGATGCAGGGGTGCGTGTGCCAGGGGATCTGCAGGACCTGATCACGGCACTGCTGGCCAAGCGGCCGGACGACCGTCCCGCCTCGGCCGCCGAGGTCTACGCCGGCCTGGCGCCCCACCTGCCGGTGCCGGAGCCCGGGTTGGCTGTCAGGCAGACTCCGCCCGAGGATCCGCGCCGTCCCTTCCTGGTCCCCCAGGGGCCGGTCCCCCTGTGAGCGACAGGGCCACCGGGTTCCAGGGGGTTCTGATCGTTGCGGCCCGCACTTTCTTGGTCACGTGCGGCACAGGCGTCTCGTGACCGGTGACACAATGGCCCCGTCGGCCGGGGTGTCGTGACGCTCCCGGCTGCAGGGGGCGGCGGGCGCGGCGGGTGCCGGAACTGGGGGCGGGGCGCGATGGGGCGGAGCCTTGGACGGTACGAGCTGACGCACGAGCTGGGCCGGGGCGGGATGGGCGTCGTCTGGGCGGCCCACGACCGCGACCACGACCGCGACGTCGCCGTCAAACTCCTCGCGACCCGCGGCCGTGGTGCGGAACTGAGCGCGTTAGAGCGCCGATTCCTGCGCGAGATCCGCCTGACGGGTCGCTTGCGGCACCCAGGCGTCCCAGCCGTCCACGACCACGGCAACCACGAGGGCGAGCTGTTCCTGGTCATGGATCTCGTCCCGGGCCGCACCCTGGACGCCGTACTCAAGAACGACGGCGCTCTGGGCGTCGAGCAGGCGGCGGACGTGGCCCGCCGCACGTCCGAGGTGCTGTCCTACGCCCACGGTCAGGGTGTCGTGCATCGCGACCTGAAGCCGTCGAACCTGATGCTGACTCCCGACGGGGAGATCAAGGTCCTGGACTTCGGGGTCGCCGCGGCTCTGGAACCCCAGCCCGGCGAGACCCGTTTCACCGCCTCCAACGCCACTCCCGGCACGGTCGTCTACATGGCGCCCGAACAGGCTGTCGGCCGGACCGTGCCCGCGAGCGACCTCTACTCGCTGGGCTGCGTCCTGTACGAACTACTCACCGGTGAGCCCCCCTTCACCGACGCCAGCCCGTTCATGCTGTACCACCGGCACGCCAACGACCCCGTCCCGCCGCTCGCGGAGCGATGCCCCGGCGTGCCGGACGGCCTGCGGACGCTGGTCGAGCGGCTGCTGGAGAAGCAGCCGGAGGATCGGCCGGCCTCCGCCGAGGAGGTGGCCGCCCTGCTCGCCGCCTGGGCGCCCCGGCCGGCTCACGCTACCGGCACCACGTCCGCTCACCCCCGGCTGGCCGAGCTGGCCGCCCTGCGCCGGGCGGGTCGCCCGGCCCGCGCCCTGGAGGAGTACCGCGAGCTGATGGCCGTCCGCGGCCTCGACGGCGCGGGCATGCTCGCCGCCCGAGCGGGAGCCGCCCTGTGCGCGGGAGCACTCGGCCGCACCCGTGAGGCCCTGGACGGGCTGAAGTCCGTCCTCGCCGAACAGCGCAGCCTGCTCGGGCCCGGCCACCCCGCCGTGCTGGACACCCGCTACGAGATCGCCGTCCTGCTGATCCGTACCGGGGAACGGCAGGCCGCCGAGGAACTGTTGCGCCGCCTGGCCGATGAGGAGGAGACGGTCCTGCCCGAGTCCGACGCCGGGCACGGCCGGAGCCGGAAGCTGTTGGAGCGGCTGCGCCGCATGGGATGAGGAACCCCGGTGCGCCGGTCGCGTGTGAGCTCTGCTCACAGGCAATAGATCATGCTAGCCTGCCGTCTCGTCGTTCCGGAGGGGAGACAGGACACGGGAAACTGTCTACGGGCGACGGCAGTTGAACACCGAGGGGAACAGCGCCCATGACGCCAGCAGCTCTGCGCGATACCGAGCGGACGGGGGCGCAGCCGCTCCCCGAAGAGGGGAATCTGGTCGAGGTGCGCGGCCAGTCCTGGGTGGTCGCCCGCGTCGAGCCGTCCCCGGCCGCCCTCGACAGCGAGGAGAACCGGCGCCTCGCGACCCTGGTCCACCTCCAGTCCGTGGCCGACGGCCGCTTCGGCGACACCCTCTCCGTGATCTGGGAGGTCGAGCCCGGGCGCCGCGTCCTGCCCGCCGGCTCCCTGCCCGACGCCTCCACGGGCTCCTACGACTCCCCGAACCGCCTCGCCGCGTTCCTCGACGCCGTCCGCTGGTCCGCCGTCGCCTCCGCCGACGGCAGGACCCTCCAGGCCCCGTTCCGCTCCGGCGTCGCCGTCGAGCCGTACCAGCTGGAGCCGGTCTCCCGGGCGGTCGGCGCGCCCCGCGTCAACCTCCTCCTCGCCGACGACGTCGGCCTCGGCAAGACCATCGAGGCCGGCCTCGTCGTGCAGGAACTGATGTTGCGCGGCCGGGCTCGCCGCACCATGGTCGTCTGCCCGGCCGGCCTCACCCTCAAATGGCGCGACGAGATGGTCGAGAAATTCGGCCTGGAGTTCACCATCGTCGACTCCGAGCACTGCGCCCGCCTGCGCCGCACCCACGGCACCGCCGCCAACCCCTTCCGGGTGCACCCGCTGACGATCGTCTCCCTGCCCTGGCTGCGCGGCCAGAAGGCCCAGCGCCTCCTCGACGAGGTCATCGGCGCCCCCGAGGAGAGCCCCGACGGCGAGCACAAGCGCTTCTTCGACCTGCTGGTCCTGGACGAGGCGCACCATGTCGCGCCCGCCGCGCCCAAGCAGGTGTACGCGGTCGACTCCCAGCAGACCAAGCTGATCCGGCGCCTCGTCCCGCACTTCGAGCACCGCCTTTTCCTCTCCGCCACCCCGCACAACGGCTACCCGGAGTCGTACACGGCGCTCCTCGAACTCATCGACGACCAACGCTTCGCACGCGGCGTCGACCCGGACAAGGAAGCCCTCAGGGACACCGTCGTGCGACGCCTGAAGTCGACGGTCACCAACGCCGACGGCACGCCCCGTTTCCGCACCCGCAGGACCCTCGAACTCTCCGTCGACTACACCCCGCAGGAACGCGAGATCCACCACCTGCTCGGTTCCTTCGCCGAGTTACGGCGCAGGAAGCTGACCCCGAAGGCCCGTGGCGGCCGCCGCGCCGCCGACCTGGTGACCCTGCTGCTGAAGAAGCGGCTTTTCTCCTCCCCGGCGGCCTTCCTCCACACCGTGCAGGTCTACCTCTCCCACCTGGAGGACACCGGCCCCGCGCGCGGCCGTACGGCGGCGGCCGAAGTCCCCGAGTGGCTGGAGGAGTTCGCCGACCTCGTCGCCGACCTCGACGACACGGGTCTGGTCGACGCCGAGGACGACGCCCTGACCCGCTCCACCTCGCTCACCCCGGCGGAGGACGGCCAGGAACTGGACCTGCTCCAGGAGATGGAGCGCTGGGCCCTCACCCACGAAGCCGCGCCCGATTCCAAGGCCGAGGCGCTGATCGCCGAACTCAAGGCCGTCTGCCGGCCCGACGGCAAGAAGTGGACCAACGAACGGGTCGTGGTCTTCACCGAATACCGCGACACCCAGAAGTGGCTCCACGACCTCCTCCAGCAGGAGGAACTCACCGACGGGGGCCGCGTCGAACGCCTGCACGGAGGCCTGTCCGCCGAGGAGCGCGAGCGCATCCGCCTCGGCTTCCAGACCGAGCCGTCCCGCCCGGAGGGCAAGGTCCGCATCCTCCTGGCCACCGACGCCGCCGGCGAGGGCATCGACCTCCAGAACCACTGCCACCGCCTGATCAACTACGACATACCCTTCAACCCCAACAAGCTCGAGCAGCGAATAGGCCGCATCGACCGTTGGGGTCAGAAGAGGGACCCGGAGATCTACCACTTCATAGGCTCCGGATGGCAGCAGGCCCAGGCGGGTTCCTACGAGGCCGATCTGGAGTTCCTCTCCCGCGTCGCCAAGAAGGTCGCGCGCATGGAGCACGACCTCGGCTCCGTCAACGCCGTCCTCGCCGACGCCGTACAGCGTCGTATGACCGGCGACACCGCACCGGTCGACGTCGAGAACGCCAAGCCCAAGCCGATCAAGGGCCGTCGCACGGGCGGCGAGGTCGCGCCGGAGCAGAACGTCACCGCGCAGACGAAGCGGCTCGCCGACCAGTACGACGAGACGGTGAGGGCCCTCGGCCTCACGCCGGGCAACGTCAAGCGCGTCGTGGACACCGCGCTGGCGCTGGACAACCAGCCCCCGCTGCTGCCGTCCGCGCTTCGGGCGGAGGACTTCGAGCCGGGCGACCTCTTCGACGTGCAGCCCCTGTCCGGCAGCTGGGAGCGGGCCACCCGCGGCCTCGCCCACAAGCTTCGCGAGGGCGAGCAGCGCCCGCTCACCTTCTCCCCGGCCGTCGCCGCGCAGGCCAAGGACGACGTGGTCCTCGCCCACCTCAAGCACCCCCTCGTGGCTCTCTCCACGCGCCTGCTGACCGCCGCCGTGTGGAACGCAGACTCGATCGGCCTCCACCGCGTCACCGCCGTCGTCTCCGACGACCCGGCCGTGACCACGACCCTCGTCTCCGCGTACGCCAGGTACGTCCTCGTCGGCGCCGACGGGACCCGCCTGCACGAGGAAGTGCTTTATGCGGGCGGCTGGTTCGGTGACACCGGCCGTTTCCGCCGCTGGGAGTCGGTGGGCGAACAGGGCCGGGCCCTCTCCCGGGCGCTCACCGAGGGCGTCGAGGCGGCCCCGCACCTGCGCAAGGAACTCACCGAGGCCTGGCCGAGGCTCCGCGATCCCCTCTACAAGTCCCTGGAGGCCCGCGCCGGTGAACTCGGCCGCCAGCTGGAGAGCAAGCTCGCCGACCGCCGGGCGGAGGAGGAACGCCGCATCACCGCGACCCTCGACCGCTTCGAGGCCACCCTGCGCGCCAAGCTCAAGGAGGAGGGCGACGGCGAGGGCGAACAGCTCGCGCTGCTGTCCACCCACGAGCTGACCGGACACGAGCGCCGCCAGTTCGAGGACGACCGCCGCCGCTGGGACGACCGCTTGAAGGGCCTCCCCGCCGAACGCGAACGCGAACTCGCCGCCATCGCCGCCCGCTACCGCGAGCCCGGCTCCCACCTCTTCCCCGCCGCCGTCGTCTTCGTGATCCCCGCAAAGGAAGCCCGCCGATGAGCCCCCGCCGCCCCGTGAGCTCCGGAGTAGCCGCCGCCAAGGCCCAGGCCGCCGACGGCCGCCGGCAGCACCAGGAGTGGCTCGACCTCACCGAGGTCTCCGGCCCCTTCCTGACGATGCCCGTCCTGCTGCGCGCCTGGCCCCAGCTGGACGCCCTGGAGAAGGACGAGCGCGCCCGCCTCCGCGCCCGCCACGCCGACTGGCAGACCGACACGATGGCGGGCCGCGACGAATGGGTGGCGTACGTCCTGACCCGCCTCCTGGGCTGGAACGACGCCTTGACCCTCCGCGTGGGCGAGTCGGAACACCACGGTCTGGACCGCCTCACGCTGCGCGTCGCGGAGCACAACACCGAGGTCTGCCCCGACTTCGCCCTGGTCGACCCGGGGACCGATCTGGCGACCGAGCCCAGCGCCGAGACCGCCGCCAAGCGGGTGCGGCTGCTCGGCATGACGGTTCCGGCCGGCACCGCGCCCACCGCCCGCGCGGGAGGCGGCGGCGACTGGGCGGCGGCGCCGGCCGACCGCCTCGCCCGTCTGCTGCGTCACCACGGGGTGCCGCTCGGTCTGGTGACGGACGGCCGCTGGTGGTGCCTGGTCTGGGCGCCGCTCGGTGGCGTCACGACCACGGCCCTCTTCGACTCCATCGGCTGGAACGAGGCGGCGGAGCGGAACGTCGTCCGTGCGTTCGTGTCGTTGCTGCGGCGCCGCCGCTTCTTCGAATACGACGAGCCCGAGACGCTGGTGGGGCTGCTCAGGGAAAGCCTCGCGGCGGGCGAGGACGTCACCGAGGCGCTGGGCGTCCAGGTCCGGCAGGCCGTGGAACTCCTCGTCGACGCCATAGGCCGAGCCGACGTGCGGGCCGTCGAGCACGGCGCACCGGGCCTGCACGCGTCCGGCGTCGGCGCGGACGAGGTCTATCGGGGCGCGGTCGCCGTGATGATGCGCATCGTCTTCCTCCTGTTCGCGGAGGAGCGGGGCCTGCTCCCGGCGGACAACGAGGTGTACGCGCGCTCGTACTCCGCCCGCTTCCTGCGCGACGAGCTGAAGGCGCGCGCGGACGAGGAGGGCGAGACATCACTGGAGCACACCACGTCGGCGTGGCACCGCCTCATAGCGCTGTTCCATGCCGTGTACGGGGGAGTGGACCACCCGGGCTCCGGCTTCCACCTGCCCGCGTACGACGGCTCCATCTTCGACCCCGACACGTACCCCTGGCTGGAGCGCACCACCCCGCTGCTCCCGATAGACGACCGCACGGTGCTCCACATGCTCCAGGCGGTCCAGGAGGTCCGCGTCGGCAGGGGCAAGTACCGCGAGGTCCGCACGCTCAGCTTCCGCGCGCTGGACGTCGAGCAGATCGGCTACGTGTACGAGGGCCTGCTGTCCTACGACGGCCGCCGGGCCACCGAGCACATGGTGGGCCTCATCGGCCCCGAGGGCCTGGAACACGAGGTGCCGCTGCGGGAACTGGAGGCGCTGGCGGCGAAGGCCGGCGGTTCCGTGAAGACCCTTGCGAAGTCCGTCCACGAGAAGTGGAAGGACCCCAAGCCCCCGGCGACGGCTGGCCAGTTGGAGAAGAAGCTGGCCCCGCTCGGCACGGATGCGGCGGCCGAGGCACGGCGCCGCCTGAACGCGGTGACGAAGGACCCGGCCCTGACGGACCGGCTCCTGCCCTTCGTCGGCATCCTCCGCGACGACCTGCGGGGCCTGCCGACGGTCATCCCGAACGGCGCGCTGTACGTCACCGAGTCCTCCCTGCGGAAGAACACGGGCACGCACTACACGCCCCGCTTCCTGGCGGAGGAGGTCGTGCTGCACGCACTGGAGCCGCTGGTGTACGAGCCGGGCCCGCTTCAGACGGCGGACACGGGGGAGTGGCGACTGAAGTCGGAGAAGCAGATCCTCGACCTGAAGGTCGCGGACATCGCGATGGGCTCGGCGGCGTTCCTGGTGGCCGCCTGCCGTTACCTGGGCGACCGCCTGATCGAGGCGTGGGAGTCCGAGGGCCGCGCGGACGCGATGGCGTACCGGGCCGGGCGGGCCGTGGACGCGGTGACGGCGGCGGACGCGGAGCAGGACCCGGTGGTCGTCGAGGCGCGGCGCCAGATCATCGAGCACTGCCTGTACGGGGTCGACATCAACCCCATGGCCGTGGAGATGGCGAAGCTGTCGCTGTGGCTGGTCTCGATGGACCCGGGGCGGCCGTTCACGTTCCTGGACGACCGGTTGGTGGCGGGGGACTCGCTGTTGGGCGTGCACGACATGGAGCAGATCCAGTCGGTGCACATGAAGCCGGGGCAGCAGACCGACGTCCTGGCCGAGCAGGCCCGGCAGTTAGTGGACCAGCTGACACGGGAGCGGCTGGCGATTACGGCCATCAAGGGAGTCGACCTGCCCGCGCTTCAGCAGAAGCGGGAGCGGCTGGAGGAGGTCAACCGGCACTCGCGGCGCCTGCGGCTGGTGGGCGACCTGATCGCGGGGGCGGCGATTGCCACGTGTGCTTCGGGGCGGGTGCCCTGGTACGAGCAGGAGGGCGGGGAGCGGGTCCGGGACCTGTTCCCTCGGGCCGCGTGGATCGTGCAGCGGATCATGGAGGACGGGGTCAAGGACGACTCCGAGGTGGTGCGGGCGGCTCGGGAAACGGCGGAGGAGTGGCTGGGGGCTGAGCTGCCAGAGGGGGCCTTGGAGCGGCGGCCTGTGCATTGGCCGTTGGTGTTTCCGGAGGTATTCACCAAGCGTGGCGGCTTCGATGCGATTGTGGGAAATCCGCCGTTCTTGGGTGGTCAGTCGCTGACTGGCGCACTGGGCGAGGCGTACCGGGAATATGTCGTGGATTATGTCGCCGCAAAGATGCGAGGAAGTGCTGACCTTGTCACGTATTTCGCGCTTCGTGCACACTCTATCTTGAATGGCGCAGGGCATGCCGGTCTTATTGCCACAGGGTCACTCTCTTTGGGTGTGAATCGAAAGGTTGGCCTTGATCGGATTGTTGCGTCGGGTGTCACGATTCGAAGGGCTATCCCCAGTGCCTTGTGGCCGACGAAATCGGCGGCGCTGAAATATTGCGCGGTTTGGACATCTGCTGACCGTTTGGAGAGGTCCGCCAAGCGGGCTATTAACGGATGTGCCGTGTCGAATGGGATCACGACGTCTCTAAATCCAGGTACGCGTGAGAGTTCCTGGGCTGAGCCGCTGAAGCGCAATGCTGACGTCGCGTTCCAGGGCTCCATTGTTTTGGGTCTCGGGTTCACGCTATCCAAGCGGGAGGCGGTCTCTTTGATCTCCGCGGACGAGAAGTATAGGCGCATCCTCTCCCTGTATCTAAACGGCCAAGATGTAAATAATGACCCTCGGCACGACTCGGATCGATGGATCATTAATTTCTACGACTGGTCGGAAGCACGTGCGCGCGGCTATGGCGAAGCCTTTGAAAAAGTTCGAGAAGATGTGATGCCCGAGCGCCTTACTCAAACTTTCAGTCAGTCGGCCAGAGAAAAGTGGTGGCAGTATGAGCGGCGCCGGCCTGAGCTTTACGATAGGTTGGGTTCGCTTGACACCTGCATCGTCTTGCCTAGGAACAGCGACCGCATCATCCCTGTTTCGCTTCCTGCGCGTGCCGTTTTCTCGGAGAAGCTGGTTGTTTTTGCTACTGACGACTTGGCGTTGCTGGCCATGTTGTCTAGCGCGCCGCATTTCTGGTGGGCTATTGACAGAGGGGTCACGCAGCCAAAGGTCCCCAATTATAGTCCCACTGATGTTTTCGACAACCTAGTCCTTCCTGTACTCACGGAGCGTCTCCGGCGTGCTGGTGCTCGTCTGGATTCCTACCGACATAATCTGATGATTGCCCGCAATGTTGGGCTTAATGCTACCTATAAGCTGTTGCATAGTCCTGACTGTCAGGATGAAGGCATCATCGAGCTTCGCCGTATCCACGAGGAGATCGACAGTGCCACGATCGAGGCGTATGGCTGGCACGACCTCCTAGACGATTCAGGGAAACGCCTGCCCGCCGATACGACCCATGAGACTTTCCCCCTCGGCCACGGCTTCCACGAGACCGACCAGGGCACCCGCTACACCATCGGACTCCTCGCCCGAACCGAGATCATCGACCGTCTGCGCCAGCTGAACCACCAGGCGTACGCCGACGAGGTACACCTCGGGCTACACAAGGGCATGACGGAGAAGAAGGCGCGAGAGAAGCACCCTGACCTGCCCCCGCCGTCGCCCGAAGCCATCCGGAAGCGCAAGGAGCAGCTTGCCGCGCGAGGTGGGTCGGATTTCGGTGAGGGCGCTGAGGGCGCCCTGTTCTGAGCCGTCGGCATAGCAACGGGCTCGCTCCCGTCACCCCACGTGACGGGAGCGAGCCCGTTGCTCCGCTCAGAAGCCGTACTCGGCCCTACTCCACCGCGAGCGCCACGAACGCCGCCCACTCGTCCCGGCCGACCCGCAGCACCGGCCCGCCACCCACGGCCTTCGAGTCCCGCACGTACACGGCGTCCAGGCCGGCAGCCACCTCTACGCAGTCGCCGCCGCCCGATCCGCTGTAGCTGCTCTTGAACCAGCGCAGCCCGCTCACGTTCTCGGATACCTGATCCACGCTCATGTCTCTCCCACCAGCCGTTCGATGAGCCGCGCAGACTCGACGCCGTTCAGAGCCTGTGATCGCAGCTTGCCATATCGCAACCCAAAGGCGCTGACCTCTGCGGGATCATGCACGACGCACCCGACTTCCTGAGACTCGATGTAACCGAGGTGCTGGTGTTCCTTGGTCTCCAGCACCACGAACGGCCCGTTCAGGCCGGAGTGGAACCCGCACGCGGCAGGCATGACCTGGACCTCCACGCTTCGCAACGCACCTACCTCCAATAGGTGTTGCCACTGTCCGCGCATGACCTCCGTGTCGCCCACCGGATTCCGCAGTGCGTCCTCCGCGAGGATGAAGGACAACTCGGCGAGTGGCACCCGCGTCAGCAGCTTCTGCCGACTCAGCCGCGCTTCCGTGTGCTGGTCGATGATCTCCGCGCTCAGCGGCGGGCAGTGCCCGGCGAACAGAACCCGCGCGTACGCCTCCGTCTGCAACAGCCCTGGCACCAGTAGCGGATCATAGGAGAAGCGGCTCAACGCCTCCGCCTCAAAGAGCGCGAAGTTCCTGAAGAACCTCGGCAACTTCGCCCGATCCACCTCCCCCTGGAGCGCCTCAAGAACCCCGCCCGCCTCCAGCACCCGCTCCGCCGCCACCGTGAACGCCGCCTTCGCCGGCCGCCGCCCCTGCTCGACCGAGGCCACCTGCTCCAGCGAGTAGCCGATCGCGTCGCCGAGTTGCTGTTGGTTCAGCCCGGCCCGCTTGCGCAGGTACTGCAACAGCACCCCGTACGCCGACCACACGCCCGGCACATCGGGCCCCTCATCCTTGGTCTTCGCGCCCCGCCCCGTCCGCGTGTCGCGTACGTCCCGTACCGCCCTCACAGTCCCACGCCCTTCCCATCCTGTTCCGCGCCCCGCCCACGGCCGCGCTCGCCACCGGCCCCCTGTCCAACGCGACGCGCGGGAACCGGGACACGCGCCCGTCCCGTACAACGCCCGTACAAGTCCCCGTACAACCAACCCCACAGTCGCCCGCCCCCTCCGTACGACGAGGGCGACGTACGGCCGTCGTACCTGGTCAGCGGGCCATCCAGTCCACCAAGCTGACATCGTGACCCACTATCAGCTGACCGGCGAGGCGAGGCCGGCTCTCACTCCCGCCCGCCAAATGACCCTGCGCTTCAGCGGCACCAGGCGCGGTGCTCGCCTCGCCCGCCAACTTGCCGTGCAGCAGTTCGCCGAGTGGACCGGCCTCCCGTACGACTCTGACCCCGCCCGTACCGTCGCGCTCGTCACCGCCGAGCTGGCGTCGAACGCCATCCGCCACGGCAGCCTCCCCGGCCGGGACTTCAGGCTGGCGCTCCTGGTCCTGCCCGACCACTTCCGTATCGAGGTGACGGACACCCGCCCCGAACGGCTCCCACCGCCCGTGCCCCCGCAGCCCGCCGACGAGACCTCGGGCCGCGGGCTGCTCATCGTCCAGGCCTACGCCGACCGTTGGGGACACACGGCTCGCGACGCGTACACCAAGACGGTCTGGGCGGAGGTGCGGCTCTGCCCCACGGTCTCGTGACGCCGGCCCACCCCTCGTCCCGGACAGGCCCGGCGTGAAGCCGCCGCAACGCCGACGAGGGGGAGGACCGTCAGTGATCGGCGTAGTGCTCCGCCAGCTTCTGGATCTCCCTGGTCCACAGCACCACGTCGTCGCCCGGCCGCTTGTACGGTGCGCGCCGGGCCAGTTTGAAGAAGCCGCCGGACGGCCACCTGCTGTCCTTCAGCACCACGAGTGCCGACAGCAGGGGCAGCGATCCGTCCGGGCTCTCCCGGACGGAGGCGTCCTCCAACAGGTAGGGCATGGGACCCTCGTGGGCGGGGACGTGATGACCGAGCCGTGCCAGTTCGCCGCTCAGATCACCGTACGGGATGGGCGCCGCGCCCTGGCGCGCCCGCGAACGCAGGATCTCGATCACGGCGTCCAGAGCCTGCTCGTACTCCAGCGTGCCCTTCTGCATGTGCCCTCCCGGCCTCGGATCCGACGACTGTCGAACCTATGCCACTGGCGGTGCGCGCGCTGTTCGAATGCCCGAAGTGAACAGGCGTTCCCTTGTGAACTGAGTGCATGGGTCCCATACTGATGGCGATCAACCGCCGCTCGCCCTCTCGGCGGGCAGGCGCGCATGGCCGGGGGGAGTGCGTGAACGGGTGGGCGCGGCCAGGCAGCGTGTGCGCTTCCAGTGCCGCAGCGATGGCACCGGCTGCCGGACGCCACGGCACGACAGGCCCCCAACGACGCGCCGGCTCGAACACGTCCCGAATGATGAGGAAGTGGTGTCGGCCCGGACGCCGACTCCACGTCGGCGCAGCGAAAACGCGCCCTGACCCTGTCCGGGCCGGCACCCCCGCTCTCCCGTCATCGGAGACCTCGGCCGTGCCCGGCGATCGCCGCACGCGCCCCGACTACCTACAACTGCGACAAGCGACTTCAGGAGCGGGCGATGGACAGCGAGATCCAGCTGATCAGTGACGATGACGGGCTGATGGTCATCGGGAACGCGGCTGACGTCGACCGCTTCCTTATCTCTGAGGGACTGTCGTCGTCGAAGGACCTCGGACCGCAATGGCTCACGTCCGTCTTCGGTGCCGGGGCCGCGGTCGCGCAGGCAGGTTCGGAGTTCGCCGCGGAATCCGGTCGCTGGGTGAAGCTGACTCCTAAGTCGGCGCAGCTCGTCAAGAAGTACGGACTGAGGGGAGGCTCGAAGACTGGTTTCGGAACGGGTGTGGTGAAGGGGCAGAAGGGCCAGATCAGGGGATTCGTGGAGTTCGTGAAGGGACCCCGATCGTTCCTGACCAACCCAGCGGCCCTCGCCAACGCCGCGAAGCTCATGTCGCAGGTTGCGATGCAGCAGAGCATGGACGAGATCACCGACTATCTCGCCACGATCGACGCGAAGGTCGACGACGTGTTGCGCGCCCAGAAGGACACGGTGCTGTCCCGCATGATCGGAGTGGGCCTGGTCATCGACGAGACCATGACCATCCGCGAGAGGAGGGGCAGGGTCGACGAGACCATGTGGTCGAAGGTGCAGGACGGGCCGACGGCGATCGCGGAGACCCAGGTGTACGCCTTGCGTCAACTCGACGCGATCGCAGAAAAGATGGAGCGGCAGTCCAAGATCGGTGATCTCGTCGCGACGGTCAGGGAAGCCGAGTCCCCGGTTCGGGAGTGGCTCGCCGTTCTGGCTCGCTGCTTCCAACTGCAGGACGCGATCACCGTGCTCGAACTCGACCGGGTGCTGGACGCGTCCCCGGAGGAGCTGGACGGTCATCGCCTCGGACTGAAGGCCGCCCGGCAGGACCGGCAGGAACTCATAGCGCGGAGCACCGAGCGACTGGTGGGCCGGATGGATGCGGTTGCCGGCACGGCCAACGCGAAGGTGCTGCTGCACCCGGCCAAGTCGCCGGCTGTGGTCCAGTCGAGCAACCATATGGCGATCGGCGTCCATGACTTCCACGAGCGGCTCGGGATCGAGTCCGGTCGCCGGTCGTCGGAGGCGAGACGATGGGCGGAAGCGGCCACCGAGGTGAGGGACAAGGCGCTTGAGACAGGCGCGAAGGGCGTCGATGCCGCCAGAAGACACGGCAAGGTGACCCTCGACCGGGCCGGTTCGATCAAGGACAGACTCGCCGGCGGGATCGCCGAGCGAGCGCGCCGGCGGCGCGGGGGCGGGACGGGGAATACCGAGTGAGCGCAGGTAGTCGTCCACGCTCCGCCCCGCGGGATCGACGCCAAGACGTTCGTCCGCGCGGGCTTCGAGGGTGTGGGGTGCGACCCGATCAGCCGAGAAATGTGCCCGCCCCTACCGCCGCACGGCACGTTTGGGGCTCGTCGGCATCCACTCGACTCACCGGACAGCGCGTGGTCTTCCAGTGACTTTCGCGTGAGACATGAGGGGGCGCGCAGATGGTTTCGGCCGCGACCGAAGAGGACAACCGCAAGGTACAGACCGCCGTCATGGGCGGGGCACATGGGCATCGGCCCGTCTTCCTTCCCTACGAGAAAGAAGCTGCTCAGCGTCTCCGGCAGAGGCACGGGGCTGACGCGTTCAGCTGCGGTGTCCTCCTGGGAGGGTGCGGCCAGGTACTGACCCTGCGTGCCTGCGGTGACAGGAAATCCCATTTCGCCCACCGCCCGCCCGTACGGTGCCGACGTACCGCCGTGGGGGAGAACAGCGCGGACCACCTGTACATCGGAGAGGCCCTCGTCCACTGGCTCCGGGGGCAGAGACAGCCGAACGTCACGGTCGCGTACGTCCGGCAGGCCCACGCCCGCAGCGACTCGATCGAGATCCGGTTCGGCCCGAAGGGGAGGCGCCGCCTCCTGCACGTACAGATGGTCCGCCGCTCCTTCTCCGAGTGGAAGGACGACAGAAGGAGACTCGAAGCCGCGTCCGGCAAGTACTCGACGATGCGCACGTACGGCCCGGAGAGCGAACTCTCCCCCTACGAGGTACAGGCTGCCGGATACGCACTGCGCTTCAGGTGCGAGACCCGTGAGGGCACGCGTGAGGTGTCGATCGGTACACAGTCGCCTGAACACAAGGTCGAGTGGACGACCCTTGGACGGTGCAGCCTCAGCGACCAGGGACTCGTAACGCCGTCGCTCGAAGCGGCTCCGGGGGGCGACGTCCTGCGCCTGAAGGGTGCAAAAGACCTGGCGACGCCGCGTAAACCGGTCGCGTCGGAGGCGGCGGCAGCCACAGGCCGGACAGCAGCGCCGCAGCACGGGGGAACCGGGGCGCCGGTGCCTCGGCCACGGCGACGGGCGACCGAACGTGGCGAGTTGCCCGGCTGGGAAGAGCAGCCGACGGCCACTGTTTCCCCCTCGCACGAGGCGGCCGAGGCCGCACCCGATCGGCCTGTCGATCCCCGGGTGAAGGCGGCACGGGCAGGGCTCCCGCCGGTCGTCGACGATCTCCTGCATCGATTCACGGCCGCAGGGTCGAGCCTCATGCTGGTCGGCGCCTCAGTCCGTCAGGCGTTGGTGGGCGGCGTCGGACGCGAACTCGATTTCGTCACGGACGCCGGCCTGCGGCAGGTGCGACTGATCGTCCACGGCTCGGGAGACGAGGTCCGGCTGCACCGAGCCGGCACGTCCGGTGTCGTGAGCCTCCGCAAGAAGGCGGGCGCCCACAGCTACACCATGCGCATCAGCGCACGTCCGGCGCCGTCGCAGGATCGTGCCTCCCGATGGAGGGCGGAGGAACCGGAAAAGGCGTTGAAGGCATACCTGCTGCGCAGTGACTTCACGGTCGACGCCATGGCCCTCGGGCTGTCGCGCGCGACTCTGACAGACCCCTTCGGCGGACTTGAGGACCTGGAGCGATGCGTGTTGCGCACGCCGCGCACACCTACGGTGTCGATCACCGACGATCCACGGCTGATGCTTCGAGTGGTTCGCTGCGCCGCCCAACTCGGCTTCGAACCGGTACCGGAGCTGAAGAGTGCGATGCACACGATGGCAAGACGGGTCACCGAGGTCTCCGCCGAGCACGTGCGGGAGGAGCTCACCGGCATGATGCTCGCAGCCCGCCCCAGCGCCGGTCTGCGCCTGCTGGTCGACACGCGACTTGCCCAACACATCCTTCCGGAACTGCCCGCCCTGCGGTTCGAAAGCGCCGAACACCACCGCCACAAGGACATCTACGAGCACACACTGAAGGTCCTGGACCAGGCCATCGCCCTGGAGACAGACGGGCCCGACCTGACACTGCGGTGGGCGGCGTTGCTGCACGACATCGGTACGCCACGTACACGCCGGACCGACCGGGACGGTCGTGTCTCCTTCCACCACCACGAGGTAGTGGGCAGCAAGATGGCCCGCCAACGTCTACGTGCCCTGACATATCAGGGGCAACTGAGCGATGATGTCGCCCGGTTGGTGGAACTGCATCTCCGGTTCCATGGCTATGTCGACGACAGGTGGACCGATCCGGCTGTGCGTCGATACGTTCGCGACGCCGGCCCACTGCTCGACCAGCTGCACAAACTCACCCGCGCCGACTGCACCACGCAAAACCGACGCAAGGCGCAAGCACTCGCACGCGCCTACGACTCCCTGGAAGCGCGCATCGGGCGCCTGGCGGTCGAGGACGAACGGGAGTCCGCTCGCCCGGACCTCGACGGCCACCAGATCATGGAGATTCTCGGCATCCGTCCCGGGCCCGAGCTGGGAAGAGCCTATGCATACATGCGGGATCTCCACATCGAGAACGGGCCCATGAACTTCGAGGAGGCGAGGGACGCTCTCCTGGAATGGCGAGCCCGGCGGGACCGTTGACTCGAGCCGGCGTGCCCGCCGACGCGGAGGCCCGAACTCGGCCGGACTCCGAGCCTGTGGATTTCGAGGGCGCTCGCTCTGGACATTTCTCCGGAACATGTCGCTCCGCTCTTCTCGATGCCCCTTCCGTCGACCCGGACCAGCGTGAGGTCGTTCAGCAACCGCACGGGCGATGTCTCCGTTCAGAAGTTCCGACGCGCATTCAGACCCTCCGCGCCAGATCCAGCGCCGCCACCCCGACGAACCAATCCAGCACCTCGCAGATCTCGTCACCGTGCTCCGCGAAGACCCCGAGCGGGAAGGACGGGCGCAGCTCCAGTTTCGCCTCGGGGAGGTCGATTCCGTCGATCTTGTTGAGGCGGTTCAGGAGCTCCCGGCGCTGCCCCGTGTCGTCGAAAGGGCTGCGGGTCTTCAGGTACTGGAAGACCACTTCGACCGTCCCGCTGACGGGATAGATCCCGACCGGCCACATCAGGTGCGGCCGACGGCTGGTCCCGAGGTCCAGCATGGGGAAGCAGCTCGTCTCCTCGTGCCGGCCGTAGGTCACGTGGCCGCCCTGGCGGCGCCAGAAGTCGAGGGCCGCCATGATTCCGGCGTATGCGTCGGGCCAGTTCTGCCGCAACTGCGCGCGGAAGCGCTCGGCCGCCTCCGTGTCCTCCCCTTCGGGGAGCGGGTCGTGCGCGACGGGCTGCGCCACGTCCCTGCCCAGCAGGGTGGCCAGTTCAGCGGCCGACAGGCGCTGGGAAGCGTGGGCTCGCCCGAGGGAGTCGAAGCGTACTCCCTCGCTCGCCAGCAGCTCCTGCGGCGGCGGCCGGTCACTGCCGTCCGCCCAGCGGAACGACGTGGAGATCTTGCCCTCGACGGTGAGTACCCGGTATGCGCCGATCACGCTCGTGTTGGCGCCCAGGTAGGTTCCGACGGGCACCGGGTGGCTGCCGATCAGCTCGGCGAGATCGCCGTACGTCGTCCAGGTGCCGCTCGGCATCGCCACCAGAGCGGCCCGTAGCTCGGCCCAGCCCGATGCTTCCTCACCGGTCGGCTTGACCCCGCCGATCGGACCGGGCCACAGTCCCACGGCGCGGTCGGCCAGACGGTCGGCACGTTCCAGGATCTGCGCCTTGCCCCAGCGCTGTGCCGAGGCGATCTCAAGATTCATACGCAGAGCACTGCAGTCGAGGATCTGCTGCTTGCGCTCGAAGGGGTGGTTGGAAAGCTTGGCGTTGTCACCGGTCAGCGTCAGGTTGCCGAGCGTGTGCACCAGCAGGTCGTGCAGCTCCTGCGGAGTCTGGTTCGGCTCCGTCTCCTCGGCGAGCAGGTCGAACCACGCGGGAGCGGGGCGTTGTGGCAGGACGTGCTCCACACTCAGGGACGCCTTGGCGAAGTCCACGGGCTCGGAGGCGCGGTAGCTCTCCTCCAGGCGGCGCAGGATGAAGCTGCGTTGTGGAGGGCGTCCGGACCAGTAGAACGGTTTGGCGCGGACCGCCTCGCGCAGTTCCTCGTCGCTCGGCCAACGCCGGCGCCGACCGGACAGGAACCGCCGTACCGCCTCGGCGGCCGGCCGATCGGTCTCCAGCTCCTTCGGTGCCTCCATGAAGATCCGGTTGAGGCCGCTCGTGGGCGTCTGACAGATCAGGCGCCGCACCAGATAGGACTCGACGTAGCCCAGCGCCTGAGCCGCATCGTCGGGCGTCGTCCTTCCGACCGCGAGAAGGTCCAGCAGGTGGAGCGCGAGTGGGTAATGCGTCTGGCCGCCCCAGGAGGTCAGACGCTCCAGGATCGCGCGGAGGGCGGGGGATTGCTCGCGGGCGGGTTCGACGATGCGTAGGAACCTCCCCGCGCGCTCGACAAGTTGTTCGATCTCGCGCTGCAGCGCGTCCTCGTCACCGGCCAGCGGCTGGAGGCGTTTCTGCTGTTCGCGGTAGATCTCACTCTGCTTGGTCTTGTAGTGGCCGCGTACCACCAGGTCGAGCCAGACCAGGAGTTCGAGGTTCTTGGGCCCGAGGCTCTGCTGCATGGGCAGCCACAGTTCCTGGTAGATCCGCTCGCCGCGCTTGGGCAGCAGCATGAACACGTAATTGCGCAACAGGTCGCTCTGGCTGAGCCCGACACCCGTGTTGTTGATCGACTCGAAGATCCGGTACACGTTGTCGCCAGGCTCGGCGGTGATCTCCACGATGGAGAGCAGGTCCTTGAGTACGGTCTCGACCGTGGCGGTCCACTGCTCGTCGCCTGCCTCGTGACCCTGGGTGAGCGCACCGCGGAAGAACCGGTAGGCAGCCCCGATGTTGTCGCCCCCGCCGGCCTCCGCCCGGGACTGGACACAGGCGGTGTACGCGTCCCGGTCCGCCTGCGTGGGCAGCAACCGATAGTGGTCCATGCCCTCGTGGAACTCGTTGACCAGTACTTGGCGGTGCACCCGGTCCACCCCGCGGGCGTCACCCGTCTCCTTCAGGTGGTCGCGCAGCGCGGTGAAGGCCAGCATTAGCGTGGTCAACCGCTGTTGTCCGTCCACCACCAGCCATCTCTGCACGCCGCCCGCCTGGATCTGACCGGGTGCGAGCACCACCGACCCGAGGAAGTGCGGCGCGGCCGGCTCGCCGGCCAGGTGCTGATCGACGAGTTCGCCGATGTCCTCCCACAGCCGCTGAAGCTGCTCCCTGCCCCAGCTGTACGTGCGCTGGTAGAGCGGCACCTGGAACTGCTTGTCCCCTTGGACGAGTTTCAGGAAGGTGATCTCCTGGGCGCGCATGCGCCTCCTTTGCCGACGGCGCCCTGACGGGTGCAGAGGTCAAGCCCGTCACGTCCGATGTCGCACCGGCCAGGGGCGGTTGTCGTTGAATCTATGCCTTCTCGGGCCGCGCTGTCCGGCGAAGTCGGGGACGAACGACTGGAGATGCGCTGCGTCGTCTCTTTGGGGGAAGCGGGTCGTCGTGATGCATCCATCCGAAGACCGACGTCACGGAGTCGAATCCCCCGGGCCAGGACCGAAGGGCATCTCGTCCCCACGATCACCGCCGGCCCAGCTCGACGGGGGCTGCCCGAAAATGGTACGTGCGGACTTGATCGTCAGTCGCCCGAAGACATGGTTGCCGCCGGCGCCGAGCGCGGCACCGATACCCAGTGGCACCTGTTTGCTCAGCACCAGGACCCCTTGCTTGGTACCGTATTTGGTGATGAACCGCGGGCCCAGAACGCTGTTGGCCCGGTTGATAGCGCTCATGGGGATCGCACCGACGATGCGCCGTGCCCAGTAGGGGCCAGTGCGCCCGATGACTTTGTCCAGAGTCTTCACCGCTCCGTCGCCGAGGAGGACGGTCAAGACCAGGAGCTTGCGCCGCTCGAAGTCGTCATGGTGCATGCCGTGAACCTCGGCCAGCGACAGCGTGTAGAGCACTGACGCTTCGGTGAAGAGCATGACATCAGCCAGAGCCGTCGGGATTCCGGCGCCGGGTACGAGCCCTGCCGCGCCGGATGCACCTCCGGATGCGGTGACGCCGGCAAGGTAGTAACGATCCAACCGACGGATCAACTCCTGTGGGGTGTCGCTCGGGTGGACTCGCCGCAGGCGCTCGACGTGCTTCCGCGCCAGCGGCTGCTGGGCGACCAACGCCTTGTCGAGAGCCTGTTGTAGCAGGCTCTTGGCGTCATCGACCTTGCTCATCGGGGTTCTGGTCCTCTCGGATCGCGAGCGCCTCTGGGGCGTCGATATACGGCCAGGTCTGCGGCCAACCCCGACGGTGCGGGTGGGTACGTCGGTTCTGGAATGCGCGCCCGTCATTTCCTCGACCAAGCGATCGGGGACGGACGAGGATCCACCAGCTGCTCCACCGCGCTCTTGCTGAGCGGATGGTTGCCGGTGTTGCGGGTGAGCCACTCTGCCACCAACTGAGGCAATACGTTGGCCACTTGCATGTGCATGGAACCATTGCGCTTCTCTGGCGTGGTGTCGAGAGACAGCCTGCCGCGCAGTGTGAACTTAGTCAACATCGATGTGATGGCAAGATGTCGGGCTTGAAGGTGTCGAGGGGGCGTCGGTCGGCGTCGTCGCCGGTCACTCGGCGGCGGCGGTTTGTGCGGGATGTGGTCACGGCGGAGTTGAGGTCCGGTATTGCTGATACGCTCGCAATGTGTGCTCAGTTCACACTCGAGTCCGCGCGCCGGGGGGCGCCTCGTGATCGGCTCGTGGTGGTCGGGGCGGGATGAGCGGACGGGTCACCGGATGGCCCTCAGCAGCAGTGGGGTGGGCGTGTGAGTCAGGATGAGCGCGGGCTGGGCGAAGGCCTGCGGCCGGTCGGTTCCGTCTACCAGTACGACGACGGCCTGTATGTGCGGGTGGACGACGTCGCGCCCTACGCACTTGCGGACGCCGAGAACAGTCACGGGTACCGGCAGGGTGACGACCTGGTCCGCTGCACCCTGTCCCTGAGCAACGGCACCGGGCGGCCACTCGACCTCGACGGCGTCACCCTGCTGGTGCGGGGAGGGCCGTACGGCAAGACGGGCCGTCAGGTGCAGGACTACCGCAGTGACGTGCTCGACGACGAACTCAAGGGCACCCTGCGTACGGGGCGCAGGGCCTCCGCCACCTGGGCCTTCAGTATTCCGGCCGGCACCGCCGGTGACCTGGACATCGAGGTCCGCTTCCCCGCGCGCGACCGGGGGAGCGTCACGTTCAGCACGGCGTCGGCCGCCGCTGCGGTGGTCGGCGCGCGCCCCGTACCGATGGCGTTCGATCAGTCCGTACTGTTCGGTGAGCGGCAGCAGTCGCTGTTCGCGGAGCCGGATGACGCCCCGGAGCCCGTGACCGGGGCCGGGCACGCTGTCTCGGCCGCGGGCGGGAAGCGAGCGGCCACACCGGCCGTCCTCGACGTCGTCCCGGCCCATCCGACCGGCCCCGGGCGTCAGACCGCCCGGTCACTGGTCCCGGAGGTCTCCGCCGACGATCTGGATGCGGCTCGGGTCCGGCAGATCTTCCGGTTCCTCGCCGAGGCCGAGGAGTCCAAGACGCGCCCTGTGCGCACGCTCGACGGGGCGGCCGGCACCGTGTGGTTCGACGAGCTGCCGGACGACGACGGCGTCGAGGTGATGATCGACGGCGCTCTCGCGGGGGACGACCCGGCCTGGCTGACCGTCGCCCGCCCCGAACGCGAGGACGCGCCACACCCGAAGGCTCTGCTCGCGCCCTGGGTGGACGAGACCCGTATCCGTGACTTCAAGGAGCCTCGCGCCCCGCACCTGCGCCGGCGTATCGAACCCGAGTTCCCCGACTGGTCCCGGGGCATCCCGCTCGACAAGACCTACCACGAGCTGGACGAACACCCCCAGCGGGAGAAGATCGAGAAGCTGTACGCCGCCTGGGAACAGGAATGGCTCGCCTGGGCGGAACGGCGCCGCGCGATCGACCCCCTGGTCAGGCTGTACGACCGGCTGCACAAGATGCACGAGGACGCCGCGGGCCTCGGCGAGGCGTACGAACTCGTCCTCGGGCTGGGCCGGCTCACCTGGCAGACGACCTCCGGTCAGCGAGTGGAGCGGCACCTCATCACGCACCGGGCCACCATCCGGCTCGACCCGTCCACCGGCACGCTCACCGCCGCCCCCGACCCCACCGCCGCGGGCCTGGAACTCGAAGAAGGCATGCTCGAAGGGGCCCAGCACGTGCCGGGCGCCGTGCGCGAGACGATCGTCGAGGTGCTGGAAGGCGCTTTGGACGTGACCGATCCCGAACACCTCGACGCCGTACACACCGCGCTGCGCAGCTGGGTGAACGCCGCTCACAGCGCCGGAAGTTACGCGCCGACCGTCGAGCGTGCCAAGCCGCGCAGCCTCGATGTCCCCCAGGTGGGACTCACTCCCGCACTCGTCCTGCGCGAGCGCAGCCGCCGCTCCACCATGGACGCTCTCAAGGCAATAGCCCGGCAGATCGACGCGGGCACGCCTCCCACCGAACTGCTCGGCTACATCGCGGGCCGGGACGGCGCGCTGACCGCGGCGGACCTCGCGGCGGCGGAGGACGACGGAACGCCGCAGGGTGGCGACGAGATGTACTTCGCCCTGCCTGCCAACGAGGAGCAGCGCACGATAGCCGAGCGCCTGCGCGCCAACCGGCTCGTCGTCGTCCAGGGGCCGCCCGGTACCGGCAAGACGCACACCATCGCCAACCTGGTCACCGACCTGCTCGCCCAGGGCAAGCGGGTCCTCATCACCAGCCACACCCCGCGCGCCCTGCGCGTGCTGCGGGACAAGCTGCCGGAGGCCGTCCGTGACCTGTGTGTGAGCCGCACCGAGGACGGCGCGGCCGCCCAGCGGGAGCTGGAGGCGTCCGTGCAGCGGATCCTCGGTGAGTACGCGGGCTATGACGAGAAGGCCTCCGCCAAGGGCATCCGGACCCTCCAAACACGCCTCGCCCAGGCCCGTGCCGCCCAGCAGGCCATGCTGCGCGACCTCGCCGTACTGCGCGAACAGGAGACCCACCGCTTCGAGGTGGAGATCGGCGACTACAGCGGCAGCCTGCAGGAGATCGCCGAGCGCCTCACCGCGGAGGCGGAACGATACGGCTGGCTCGGCCCTGTCCCGCAGGAACAACCCGCCTTGAGCGCCGACGAGCCCCTGCGCCTGCTGCACACCACCCGCGCGTACACCCCGCACCACCAGGCCCTCGCGGCAGAGGTGCCCGGTCCCTCCGAACTCCCCGGACCCGGCGACTTCGAGGAGGCCGTGCGCATCGTACGGTCGGCCGAGCAAGCACACACGGCCGCGCGCGAGGACGCGTTGTGCTCCGAATACGACACGGCCGTGCGGAGTCTCGGCGAGGGGGGACAGCAGAGGCTGTCCTCGGTGCTCGACGTCTTCTCCACCACCCGCGCCCGCGCCGCGGCTCTCGCCGTCTCGGCCGGTGACTGGGCCGCGACGCTCCTGGGGCAGGTGACCGAGGGACAGGACTGGCAGGCACGCAGCCAGCGGGCCGCCGTCACCGAAACCCTGGCGGCCGTCGACAACTCGCTCGCCACCCTGGGCACGGCCATGGTCAGCGGCCTGGAACAGTACGCCCCGGCCACCGCGCTCGCCCAGGCCACCGCACTACACGACGGCCTCTGCCAGGGACAGAAGCTGCGCGGACCCCTCGGCATGCGCTCCAAACTGGCCAAGACGTCCGGCGCGTTCGTGGAGCACGTACGGGTCGACGGCCGGGCGCCGGAGGACGTCCCGACCTCGGCCGTCATCCTGGCCCGCGTCCAGCTGGAACTGCGCCTGGCCCAGGTGGAGTCCGAGTGGGGCACGCCCGTCGCCGCCTGGCAGGGACACGGACCGCGCCTCGCGCGGCTGCGACAGGACGCGGAGGTGCTCGATGAGCTGCTCGCCGTCGCCGCCGCCCGCACCGACGTCCTGACCGCTGCGGCCACGTCCCCGGCACTTGCGGTCGCCACCTGGCAGGACCCGTCCGTCGAGAACGCCGTACGCACACTGCTGCGCGCGTCGACCACCCTGCGCGCGGCCGAACCGGCGCGCAAGGTCATCGCGGACACCGAGGAGCTGCTGCGCGCCTGGGGCGACCGGCCCGGTGTGTCGCCCGCCGTCGTGCGCGCACTCGGCGCGGTCCGCGACCGTGACCCCGCCGGCTACCGCGTGTTCAGCGACGAGATGACCGAGGTGCGCGAGGCAGCCCGGCTGCGCGCCGAACAGGACGCGGCCCTCGCCCGTGTCCGCGAGGCGTTCCCGGACCTCGCCGAGCGGATCACCACCACACACGAGGACAGCGCCTGGGACGCCCGGCTGCCCTCGCTCGCCGAGGCCTGGGCCTGGTCCGCATGGCGCGACCGCATGGAGCGGCTGACCGACCCCGAGGCCGAGCGAACCCTGCGCCGACGGCTGACGGAGGCCGACGACGAGGCCCGCATCATGCTCGCGCGGCTCGCCGCTGCCCGCGCCTGGCACCGCTGCCTCGGACTGCTCACCGGTGACCAGTCCCGGGCACTGAGCGCCTACCAGCAGGCAGCACGGCGCATCAAGGGCAAGTACCAGCACCGCTACCGGCGCGACGCACAGGCCGCCCTGCGCAAGGCACAGACGGCGGTGCCGGCCTGGATCATGCCCCTGCACCAGGTCGCCGAGACCGTACCCATGGACCGGCCGGGTCTCTTCGACGTCGTCATCGTCGACGAGGCCAGCCAGTCCGGCCTGGAGGCCATGCTGCTGAGCTGGCTCGCCGACCGGATGGTCGTCGTCGGCGACAGCAAGCAGGTCAGTCCGTCCAACGTGGGCCTCAAGCAGGACGAGTACTTCCACCTCAGGGACCGCCTGCTCACCGCGCTGGAACCTGACGTCCGCAGCCTGTTCGGCCCCGAGTCCAGCTTCTTCGACCTCACGGAAGCCCTTTCGGCGGGCCGCGGCACGCTCATGCTCAAGGAGCACTTCCGGTGCATGCCGGAGATCATCTCCTTCTCCAACGACCTTTGCTACAACCGTGACCTGCTGCCCCTGCGGCAGTACGGCGCTGACAGGCTGCCCCCGGTCCGCACGCAATACGTCGAGACGGGCGAAGCCGTCGGCGCCAACACGCGGCTGGCCAACATCGCCGAGGCCGAGGCCCTTGTGGACGCGATCGTGCGCTGCTGCGCCGACCCCGCCTACGACGGGAAGACCATGGGTGTCATCAGCCTCCGCGCGAGCAAGGGGCACCTGACGGAGCTGGAGAACCTGCTCGCCGAGCGCCTCGACTACGAGCAGCGCGAGGAGCGGCGCATCCGGGTCGGCGATGCCGAGGACTTCCAGGGCGACGAGCGGCACATCATGTTCGTCTCGTTCGTCAACTCCGCTACCACGGCCGCCGGATCGGTCCCGGGCGGCTTCAACGGCAAGACCTACGAGCAGCGCATCAACGTGGCGGCCTCCCGCGCCCAGGACCAGGTGTGGGTGTTCCACAGCGCGCGGACCGAACAGTTCCACGAGAACGACCTGCGCCGGCGGTGGCTCGATCACCTCACCCGTCCCGCGGAGGAGGACGTCGTCGCGGTCGAGGGCGAGGTCCTGCCCGACGTCCGACACGAAGCTTTCGACAGCCTGTTTCAGCAGCAGGTGTACCTGGAACTGACGACCCGGGGCCATCGGGTCCGTCCGGGATACAAGGTGGGCCGCCACACGATCGACCTGGTGGTGGAGGGCGGAACGCGTCGCCTCGCGGTCGCCTGCGACGGTGACGCCTTCGCCGAGGGGGAGGACGCCTCCACCGCGGCCGCCAGACAGCGCGACCTGGAACGCGTCGACTGGACGTTCGTCCGGATCCGGGGCAGTCGCTTCCACCTGGACCGCGAGCAGGCGCTGGCCCCGCTGTGGGCCGAGCTGGAACGGCTGGGCATCGAACCGGTCGGGCCGGAGCCGGAAGACCCCGGTGCCGCCGACGATGCCGCGACCGACGGGGCGGATCCGACCGCGGCGACCGGCGGTGAGGCGGCGGCCGACGGTGACATGGCCGAGTCCGGTGATGTGGCCTGGGCGGGTGCGGGTGCGGGTGCGGCTGCGGCTGCTGTGGTTAGTGGCGGCGGGCCGTCCGAGCCGCGGGGAGCATCGAGCCATGAGGCGGGGAGCCGGGACAGGGCGCGAGCGCACGCGCCGACCGAATCTGCGGCCGCTCCGGGGGCGCTGCCCGCGCCCCCGGACTCCCGCGAGTCCCTGAGTGGTCCGGCCCGACGGGCGACGCCTGCTGCGACGCTGCCGCGAGCCATGGCCGCGGACAGCGGGGCTGCTCCCACGCGGGCGGCTGGGGCGACGGCGCCCGAGGCATCGCCGGGAGCACGGCCAACCAACTCGGCAGGGAACGTCGTACAGTCCGAGAGCTCGGCGCGGTCGGCGATGCCAACACCGACCGCGCCGCGTCCCCTGCCGGTCCGGGAGATCCCCGCCGCAGCCTTCCAGCGGCTGGTGCGTGAGGTGCAGCAGCTCCAGACGGCGATCGACGCTCCCTACGAGACCTCCGAAGGAGCGGACGCGGCCCAGTTGGTCTTCCTCAGGAGGACCCAGGCCGAGCAGCGCGACCGGCGCACCAGGCGCCTGGCCTTCTTGCGGTCCTTCCTCGACTCCGTCAGCGTCGGGCGGGAAGGGGCTGCCCCCGACGTCGTGATCCCGGGCGCGCTCCTCCGCCTGGAGTTCGACGGTCAGGTGGACGAGGACACTCTGTACGTGATCGCCGAACTACCCACGGAAGAGGCGGAGATCGTGTCTCCGTCCTCTCCTCTCGGCCACGCGCTGACCTGGCAGCCGACAGGGCGCGAGATCTCGTACGACGCCTCCCAGGGCAGGTCGCGCACGGTCGTCGTGCGGGAGATCCGCGTTTGATCGCGACCACGGCACCGTGACAAGACGGGACCTGTCCTGCGAAGCCGTCTTTCGGCCGCGGGACAGGTCCCGGTGCGGCTCAGCCGGTGACCGGGTCCAGCATGTGGCTCCGCTCACCGCTCCAGGAGATCGTCAGCGCGTCGCGCGCCCTGGTGCAGGCCACGAACAGCAGACAGTGCTCGGCCAGAAGATCCGAACGGTGCTGCACGACGTCCTCGTCGGCCGGCGTCACCTGCGGAGTGAACGGCAGTACGTTGGACGTCACGCCGACGACGGCCACACAGCGGAACTCCAGCCCCTTCATGGCGTGCATCGTCGCCACGCGCACACCCGACACCGTCGGCCCCGGATCGTCCTTGACCGCGACCGCGGGGACGCCCTCCCGGCGCAGGCGGGCGATGACCGCATCGACCAGTGTGTTGAACCTGGCGCACACCGCCACTTCGGACGTCTTCACACCGTCCTCGTCGATCCAGGCGCGGATCTGTTTCACCAGCGCGCGCAGTTCGTCGTCCTGGTTGCCATGGCCGCGAGCCACCGGTACGCGGCCGTGCAGCTCGGAACGGTAGCCCCGGAGCGAGTCACGGCCGCCGTCGTCCTCGTCGTCCTCACCGAGCCGGCCCACCGGCTGACCGTCCAGGAGGGACGCGGACCAGCGCAGAATCTCCTCCGTGCTGCGGTAGTTGAGGCGCAGCCGGGACGTCCGTCCACGCACGTTGACGCCCAGTGACCGCAGCGAGACCCGGGAGTCGTAGATGCGCTGATGGGGATCGCCGACGAGGAACAGGTCATCCGCCTGCTCGGCCACGCAGGCGCGCAGCACCCGCCACTGGGCCGGGTGCAGATCCTGTGCCTCGTCCACCACGACATGGCGGTAGCGCGGCCCCTGCTCGCCCAGAATCCGGGCCGCCTGGTCGCACACCATGGTGTACGTCGCGGAGTCGCGCGAGGCCAGATCCCCCGCGAACCGTTCCATAACCCGCCACAGCCGGGCCCGTTGCACTCGTCCCACCTGTGTGCCGCGCCCCCTGCGCACACATCTCAGGTACTCCTCGGGCGTCCGCAGATCCTGAGCCAGGACGACGTTGCGGAACTCCTGGGACAGGAACCGCTCCGACCAGGGAAGATCCTCGCGCGCGGCGGCACGGGTCCACGCGCTCTTCTCCGCTGCCGCCGATATCGGTTTCGGTGAGCTGCCCCTGGCTTCCCGGATGACCCTGGCGGCCAGCGAGTCCACCGTGGTGACGTCGAGACGGTCGAGCAGATGTGCGTCCGCATCGCCGAGCAGGAGGGCAAGGCTGTCGCGCAGGGCGGCCGCCATGGCGTTGGTGAAGGTGGTGAGCAGGATCCGATCGCCCTCGCATCCGGTGCGCAGGAGGTGCCGTACCCGATGCAGGGCGACGACCGTCTTGCCGGTGCCCGGGCCGCCCGTCACCTGAGCCGGTCCGTTGAAGCCCGGGTGGTAGGCGTACCGGCGCTGGGCTGGGTGCAGGAAGACGCGCCAGCGGATGAAGTCCTCGGTGAGGATCCGCTCCAGCTCACCGGGGCCGGTGACCTCCACGATGCGGTCGGGCGTGTTGAGGAGTGCCTCGCTGAGCGTGACGGTCGGCCGGTCCTCCGCCGTGCGCACCGTCTGCCCGCGCGAGGCGATCAGTTGCTCCCAGACGTCCTGCGGCGAGTAGTCGGCCGCCAGGTATTCCAGTACCTCGTACTGGTCGGCAGGCATCATGGGGGGCGCCATGACCGTCAGGTCGTCGGTGGTGACGCACACGCGGGCCAGTCGCAGGACCTGTTCGTCGATGCCGAGGTCGCGCAGCACCGTGTCGGAGTGGTGCGCGAAGAGCCTCGTCGGGGTCTGGACCGCTTTCGTCTCGAAGTAGGTCTCCATCTGCTCAAGTGCCTCGACATTGCGAACCTCCAGGCCTCCGGTGGCGCCGTTGACCGAATAGGCGCGTTTGCAGGCCCAGTTGATCGCCTCGTCGTGGGGTGCCACCCTGAGGAGGGTGAACAACTCACTGCCGTCGTCCGGGGCGAGGAGCACGCCCCGGTAGAACCTGGTGACCCGGATCGTACGGATTCGGGGGTCGCGTGCCCGCTCGAGCTTCTCCAGATGCATTCCCTTGCTGGCGTGGAGCTGAGGCACGGTCAGGCTCCGGAACATCTGGATCGCGTCGTTGACCTCCTTCTGGACGGGTCTCTGCAGGGAGATCAGATCCGCGACGAAGTCGTCGGAGAGGGCGAGACGGGGCATGGGAGTCCTCGGGTCGCGGACAGGCGGTGGGCGGCCACCAGCCTAGAGATTGACGGGATGCAGAGCGACGCCCCTCTCGAATTCGTTGTGTGAACTGAGTCAACGAGTCTATATTTCTCGTGCTGCCACACCACCGGCGCACATCCGTGCTCCGACGGCCCTGTCCGAAAGGACCCACCGCATGCCGGCCCAGCCTGCCCAGGCCGCTGTTCCGCATCCGCTCGACGAAGTACCCCAGACGTTCCGTGCCGGGGACTCCTACGCGGTGCGGGACGCACTCGGGCACTATATTCGCCGGGATCTGCTGGGCCCCTGGGACGGTGAGACGGAAACGCTTCCGAGCGCCTCCTCCGGCCCCAGAGACCGGTACCTGGTCGGCATGCTCGGTCCACGCCCCCAGGCCGTCACCGCGGACCGGATCGCCCGTGCAGCCGCCCAAGGCGCGGACGGGGAGTCGGGTGACGAGCAGGAAGGTGACGACAGCGACCTCCAGGACCGGTTGAGTCCCCAGTCCGCTGGACACATCTGGGCGTCTTCGATGGGGCTGTCCTTCACCGCTCCAGCCTCCGTCGGCACGCTCAGCGCCACCGTTCGCTGGGGTCGCTACACCCAGTCGGACGAGGCCACCGAGCGGGGGACGACGGGCAGGGTCTGGTCACGTGAGCCCGTCGAGCGTCTGGTGGACATTGACGTGACCGACGGGGCAGACCGCACCGTTCCACTCGACGGCGACACCGTCGTCCTCGACGTGCAGGTACGCCGGCACACCGGCCGCACGGGCAACGAGGACCTGCGCATAGTCGAGCTGGCCTTGGTGAACCGGCAGCCGGACAGCGCGGACGCGCGCGACGCGCACTGGCTCTTCCAGACCGAGATCGACGTCACCGCCTTTCCCGACGACCAGGCGGCCGTCTTCCTGCCGATCGACGACCCCCTCGATCCGGCGAGCCACGACAACGCGTCCGAGGATGCCGAGGAGCGGCGACTGCGCCTCCTCTACCGGGACAGCCTCAGCCACGCCAAGGGCCGCAACGTCGCCGTTCACGCGCACGTCCGGGACGGAGAGCGCAACGCGCACCGCCTGACCACCGTCTGGCTTCCCGAGTACGACGTCAGGGCGACCACCGCGCCGGCACTTGAGGAGCAGGACCTCCTCCAGGGGCTGGAGCTGGGCATGGACGAGCTGGCGGCACTCGCCGTGCCCGACCGCCGGGCCGAACTCAGCGCGGCCCTGGCCCCGTTGGCCGACGGGTACGGCACGTGGTTGGAGCAGCAGCGTCGCAGTGCCGCCTTACTCCCCGAGAACCTGCGAGAAGCGGCCGAGACCGCGATCGAGCAGGCGCTCGAGGTCTGTGACCGCATCACCCTCGGCATCGACCGGCTCGTGGCCGACGAAACTGCCCTGCTGGCCTTCCGGTTCACCAACCGGGCCATGGCCCTGCAGCGCCGCAACACGGCCATCGCGGCCACCCGCACCGGACGCGAGAACGACTCCCGCTCCTACCGGGAGGCCTACGACGAGGTCCACGGCAAGGGCAAGTCGGCGGCCAGCTGGCGTCCGTTCCAGCTCGCCTTCGTCCTGCTGAACATCGACTCCCTCACCCAGCCCCGACACCCGCACCGTGGTACCGGCCGTGAAGCCCTCGTCGACCTACTGTTCTTCCCGACCGGCGGCGGCAAGACCGAGGCGTACCTCGGACTCGCCGCCTACACCTTCGCCCTGCGGCGCCTGCAGGGGACCATCGGCTCGGGAGCGGACGCCCGCAGCGGTGAGGCGGGCGTGGGCGTGCTCATGCGCTACACCCTGCGGCTGCTGACCGCACAGCAGTTCCAGCGGGCCGCCGCCCTGGTGAGCGCCTGCGAAGTCCTGCGCCGCGAGGAGTTAGCGCGGGACCGGCGCTGGGGACCCACCCCGTTCCGGATCGGGCTCTGGGTGGGCACCTCCGTCTCACCGAACTGGTTCGACGAGGCCAAGGAACAGATCGCCGAAGCCAAGGAGAACGCCAGCGACAAGCACGCCCGGGTCCTGCAGGTCCTCACCTGCCCTTGGTGCGGCAGCGGGCTGACCGCCCGCGCGAACATGGAGTACGACGAAGGACGCCGCAGAATCCTGCTGTACTGTCCTCGCGGCGAGGGGGAGGACCGCTGCCCCTTCTCCCGCCGCGAAGCGCTCGGCGAGGGCATCCCCGTCCTCACCGTCGACGAGGAGATCTACCGGCTGGCCCCCTCGCTGCTGATCGCCACGGTCGACAAGTTCGCCCAGCTCCCGTGGAACGGCTACTCCGGCCTGCTGTTCGGCAGGGTCACCGAACTGTGTCCCCGCCACGGATACCGCCACGACGACCTGGACGCCAAGACCGGCTGCGGTGGCCGCCACAACGCCAGGGGCGACCTGCCCGGCGTCACCGCCCAGCCCGTCACCCGCCTGCGGCCTCCGGACCTGATCATCCAGGACGAGTTGCATCTGATCTCCGGAGCCCTCGGCACCACCGTGGGCCTCTTCGAGGCGGCTGTGGACCAGTTGTGCACGTGGAGCTTCACCGACGTTCACGGAGGACGCTACGAAGTCGGCCCCAAGATCGTCGCCTCCACCGCGACCACCAAGCGGGCCGCCGACCAGGTGCGCGGCGTCTTCGGCCGCAAGGTAGCCGTCTTCCCTCCCCAGGTGTTGGACGTGGGCGACACCTTCTTCTCCCGGCAGGTGGAGCTGAGCCGGGTGAACCCCGGCCGCCGCTACCTCGGCGTCTGTGCGCACGGCACCCGCCTCAAGGCCGCCGAGATCCGCGTCGCAGAGATCCTGCTGCTCGCGGGACAGCAGCTCTTCGACGAGTACGGCAGGCCGGCGGACCCGTACATGACCCTCGTCGGCTACTTCAACGCGACTCGCGAACTCGCCGGCATGCGGCGGTATATGGACGACGACATCACCACCCGGGTGCGGTCCAACGGCAGCCGCAAGGGCCAGGACACGCTGTCGGACCGCATCGTGAGCAGAGCCGGGATGCTCAGCATCCAGGAACTGACCTCCCGAATCTCCTCGTCGGACATCGGCGCGGCCCTGAAGCGGCTGGAGATCGAGTTCGACCCCGAGCGGGACACCTCGGTGCGCAGGCGAGCCTTCCTGCGGGAGTACGCCGCCGCCATGAAGGACAAGCGCGAACCCCGCGCGTCCATGACACCGGCCGTTCGGCAGGCCGTAGACGTCGTCCTCGCCACCTCCATGCTGCAGGTCGGTGTCGACGTCTCCCGCTTCGGCCTGATGCTCGTCGTGGGCCAGCCGAAGAACACCGCCGAGTACATCCAGGCGTCCTCGCGGGTCGGCCGTGACGCGGCCCGTCCGGGCCTGGTGGTGACCCTCTACAACTGGTCGCGCCCCCGCGACCTCGCCCACTACGAGGACTTCGAGCACTATCACGCGACGTTCTACCGGCAGGTGGAAGCTCTGTCCGTTACCCCGTACACGCGCCGCGCGCTCGACCGCGGTGTCGCCGCCACCTATGTCGCCGCGCTGCGCCACGCGACCTACGACTCCTCCCGCAATCTCGACGCCCACCACGTCGACCTCGACGGACCGCTCGCCCAGGACGTCGAACGGCGGTTCCTCGAACGTGCCGAACGGGTGGGTGGCGACCGGCCCCGCCAGTACCTGAGCGAACGACTGGACCGGCTCAAGGACGAATGGCGCCGTAAACGGGACGAAAGCAGTTCGGCCCTCGCCTACCGCAAGGAGAAGCACAAGACCACCGTCGTGAACGGCCTGCTGCGACGGGCAGACGGCTCCCGGTGGACCGAACTGACCGTCGGCATGTCGATGCGTGAGACGGAGAACGAGATCAACCTGCTCCTCCCCGGCGGCGGCGTCTTCCTGGAAGAACCCTCCGGCGACGGCCCCGACTGGACGTTCGGCGCCTCCGGGACCGACTCCGACACCGACCCGGACACGGCAAGCACCGTGGACGCCGACGAATACGGGCCCGTCACGGCCGGCACGGTCAGGAAGGCACAGCGATGAGCAGCCAGGGCAGCAACCGCAGAGTCGGCGCCGTACGACCCAGCCACCTCATGTTCACCGCCGGAGTCGGCGCCCTCGTCGATCTGCCCAACTTCTCCGTCCTGATCCGGGGGATCGACTCCTGGAGTCACTCCGGTGTCACCGATTACGACATCGACGAACCCCGGCTGCGCGCCGCCGTCAACTGGTCGCTCCAGCGCTATGGACGCGGCCAGGTGGAGCAGTTGCGTGCTGCTCCCTGGCTGGAGGGCGCCGATGCGGACCCGAAGGGCTGGGCGGCACAGGGGGTCGGAGTCCCCGTCACGCCCTTCCCGCAGTGGCTGCGCTGCACCGCCTGCAATGTGCTGGCCGCGATCGACTCGGGCGAGTTCGCCTTCGTCAACGCCAACCCACGGACGCCGCACGAGGCGAAGTTCGTCCACGACTGCAAACGCGGGAAGCCGCTGGCCGTGGCGGCCCGTTTCACCCTCGTGTGCACCACCGGCCATCTCGACGAGTTTCCGTACACCCCGTACGTGCACCGTGGGCAGGCCTGCGGCAAGACGCCGCGCCCGAAGCTGCGCATGAAGGACCATGGCGGTAACCAGGCTGCCAACGTCACCATCGAATGCGTCGCCTGCGGCGTGAAGCGCAACATCCGGGAAGCCATGGGCGAACGAGGCCGGCGCAACCTGCCCCGGTGCCGTGGACGGCATCCGCATCTCGGCACCTACGAGGCGAACGGCTGCGGCGAGGAGCCGGTCTTGATGGTGGCGGGCGCGTCCAACCAGTGGTTCCCGCTCACCCTCAGCGCCCTGGCACTGCCCAAGGCGCAGGGAGGAGACATCGGCAAGCTCCTGGACGACCACTGGCCCGATCTCGAACTGATCGAGGAACGAGGGCAGTTCGACTTCATGGCGCGCATGCCCAAGTTCACCTTCCTCAAGGAGTTCGACGCCGACGGAGTGGTCGCGGCGATTACGGCCCGCAAGCAGGGAACCACCGGGTCAGCCCCCTCCGCCCCCGACGTCCAGGCCGACCTCTTTGGACCTGAATGGGACGCGCTCTCCGGTCCCGTTCCCACCCCCAGCGACGACTTCGCGCTTCGGCAGATGCCCGTGCCAGCCCGTTTGAGTGAGTTCTTCGCCGACATCAGGCAGGTCGAGCGGCTGCGCGAGGCGCGGGCGCTGATCGGGTTCACCCGGCTCGACGCGCCCGACCCCGAATCACCGGAGATCGCCACGCGCGTCGAGCTGTCCCGCGGGATCCGGAACTGGGTACCGGCCAGTGAGGTGCGCGGCGAGGGCGTGTTCCTGCGCGTAAGGGACGGTCTGATAGCCGAGTGGACCGCTCGCATGGAGAAGTCACCACAGATGGAGACGCACAGACAGGCGTACGCACGGTTTCGCGCCAACCGGAAGTCGGACCGCAAGACCAGCGACTTCGATCCCTACTACGGTTGGCCCGGAGCGAGGTACATCGCCCTGCACACCCTCTCCCACCTGCTGATTCGCACCATCGCCCTGGAATGCGGCTACAACTCCGCCTCGCTCGCCGAACGGATCTACGCGGGAGACGAACAGAACCCGAGGACCGGCATCCTCATCTACACCGCCGTACCGGACTCCGAGGGCACCTTGGGAGGTCTGGTGTCCCTGGCCGAGGAGCGGGAGTTCGATCGCATCGTACGCCGGGCCCTGACGGATGCTGGTCACTGCTCGGCCGACCCGCTGTGCGCCGAGCGCCTGCCACACGACCCGGCGGACTTCCTCCACGGAGCCGCATGCCATGTCTGCCTGTTCGTGTCGGAGACCACGTGTGAACGCGGCAACCGGTTCCTGGACCGTCGATTCCTCGTTCCGCTGACGGGGGACCAGGATCCGGTGCTGACGCCGGTCGGTCTGCTGCCGTGAGCCGACCCGCATTCGAGGGCGCTGCCGAGGTTGCCGTCGCGGCCCTCGGCCTCGTGCGCAGCAAGGACCTCGCCGGACTGCTCGCCCAGAGACGCAGCAGAGAACGCATACTCACCGAGCTGGCGACACCAGGAGTCAGCGAGGCCGTTGCGGCGCTCTGCGACGCCATGGAGTCGGAGTCGGTGCCTGCCGCCGAGGCGGCTGCGTACGTGCGCGGCTATGTCGCGGCCCGGCGGCAGGCCCGAGATACGGTCCGGGTTCGTACCGTGTGGAGTGGTCCCTCGACGCCGGCGGTACCGGTGCGCGCCACCGCCCAGGTGCTGGTCGAGGTCATCAACGAGGCGCAGCACGAACTGCTGGCGATGACGTACGCGGCTCGTCCGTATCCAGCCCTGACCAGGGCCCTGACAGAGGCTGCGGGCAGGGGCGTGCGGACACACGTCGTGGTCGAGACCCTGGCCGGCGCAGGCGGCCTGCTCTCGGGGAGCGAACCGGCTGACGCATTCGCGACTGTGCCCGGACTGCAGTTGTGGGTCTGGGCCCGGGGCCCGGCTGAACGGGGCCGCTCACGCCAGCACGCCAAGTTGGCGGTCGCCGACCGCCGCAGCCTCCTGCTCGGCAGCGCCAACCTGACCGAGTCCGCTGCACGGCGCAACATCGAGGCGGGTGTGCTGGTGACTGGTGGTGAAGCACCGCGGCGCGCGGCGGAGCACATCGTCGAACTGCAGCGTCTTGGCATACTCAGGCCTTTCCCACCACGCGAAGCTCCTGGCTGACCATGGGAACCGTGCTTGCGGTCAGATCAAAGGCTCCCAATGTAAGTCTCCGGCGGTCAGCGGCAGCGGGAAATCGGCGAGGCGGGCACGCCCGCCAGGACTGACGGTGTAGTCGGTCGGCTTGGGATGTGGACTGCCCGTGGGAGGTGTGACGGTGGTGCCGGTGGAGGGAGGCGGCACGCTGGCGGGGGCGGTGGCATTGCGTCCGTACCCGGTGAGCTCAAGGGTGTCGGGGAGGGAGTAGAGGAGTATGCCGCTTCCAAGGAGGGCGGTGGCCGAGAGGAGGGCGGTGCGGCGGGTGTGGGCGTGGCGGGCGGGGCGTTTGCGCCTGCTGGCGGCCGGCCGCTGGGGGCGGGCGGAGGTGTGCGTGGTGGGTGCGCCGGCAGGGGCTGCTGCGGAGTCCAGCGCGGTGGCAGGCGCCGCGGTGGGATCGGTGTGGCGGCTGATGTCGGCGGTGACGTGTGCGGGGAGCCATCCGTCGGTGAAGCTCAGACGTCCGCCGGCGGCGGGATGGTTTCGCACCGTTTCGATGAGCCAGTCGGTTCGGGGGCGCGCCGCGGGGTCTTTGGCGAGGCAGTGGCTGACCAGTTCGTGCAGAGCGTGGGGCAGGCCCGCGAGGTCGGGCTGCTCGTGGACGGCCCGGTAGAGGGCGGCGTGCTCGGGCCCGTCGCCGAAGGGGGGCCGTCCGGTGGCCGTGTACGCGATGAGGGCTCCGAGGGCGAACACGTCGGTGGCGGGTGTGGCGGGTCGGCCGAGGACCTGTTCGGGTGCCATGAAGCCGGGCGATCCGATGCGCAGTCCGGTGCCGGTCAGCGGGCTGGCGTCGGCTGCGCGGGCTATGCCGAAGTCGATGACTCTGGGGCCGTCGGGAGCGATGAGGACGTTGCCGGGTTTGAGGTCGCGGTGGACCACGCCGGCGGTGTGGATGGCCTGGAGTGCTTCGGCGATGCCGACCAGGAGGAGCAGGACGGTGCGTTCGGGCAGGGGGCCGTGGCGGTGGATGACCTGCTGGAGGGAGGGGCCGGAGACGAAGGCGGTGGCGAGCCAGGGGGTGGGGGCGTCTGGGCCGGCATCGATGACCTGCGCGGTGTAGAGGCCGTGGATCCGCTGGGCGCTGGCGACCTCTTGGGCGAAGCGGTGGCGGAACTCGGGGTCGGTGGCCAGTTCGGGACGGATCACCTTGAGCGCGACGGGGCGGCCGCCGGGGGTGTGAGCCAGGTAGACGAAACCCATTCCTCCGGCACCGAGTCGGGCGGAGAGCCGGTAGCTGCCGACTTGGCGGGGGTCGTCCTGGGTCAGGGGCTGGAAGGCCGGGGGCAGGGCGGTGGGCTGTTGTGCGCTCATGGTGGCTCCGTGCATGGAGGCGGGCTCGCGTCTGTTGGGGCTGGTGACCATGGGGAACGCGGGCTGCAGTGGGCATGGTGGGGTTCGGACGGACGGACGGACGGGCGTGGTGGGGCGGCTGCTGCACGGGGGGCTGCGGCCTCGCGCCTTGTTGCCGAACCGGTTGGCTGGGGGGCGTGGCTCTGTCCCCGACGCGGCGTGCGGCGGGGACGGTGGCGTGGTGTGTCGTATCAGCCGGTGATTTCCTTGGCGGCGCTGATACCCGAGAGGTAGGCGCCGTGGCCGGTGGCGGAGGATTTGCGGCTGGTCGCTTCGCCGGCGAAGTAGACGCGGTCGGCGATGTTGGCTGCGAGCTGGTCGCGCATCGCGGGGTTGGGGCCGGCCTCGTAGTAGGAGTAGGAGCCGCGGGCATAGGGGTCGGAGGCCCAGCGGGTGATCTGGCGGCCGACCGGCAGGGGGATGTCCTGCCCGAAGATGGTCTTCAGGGTCTTCAGGGTCTGCATGGCGCTGTTGCCGCCAAGCCTGGCGACGCTGTGTGTGTGGGGGGCGCTGCGAATCGCCAGCCCATGTCTGGGGGACACATCGTTTGACCTCTGCCGATGTGGGGTGGAGGCATGGGAGACCCCCCTCCGTTCAGTACAATGACGATGACACTGCAGAGCATAATTTGAAACATGAGTGTGTCAACAAAGGCGTGGAGGTTTCAGTCGGTATGCGTACGGATGCGACGGAGGTCCTCGAGTCGGCCATTCCGTTCCTGTCGAAAGATCGCGCGGCGTCCATGCAGGCTGTCGCCGCGCGAGCCGGGATCAGCCGGGCCACCCTGGTGAGGCTGTTCCCTACCCGCCAGCACCTGCTCCAGGCCGTGGCGAACAAGATCCTGGATGACTGTGAAGCGGCTCTCTCCCGCTCCGAAGGGGAAGCGCTTATCGCACCTCGCGTGCTCGATGAGCTGATCGCTGACTACAAGCCGTTCGCTCAACTGTGGAACCTGGTCTACGTGGAGCCGGAGGTGCTCGGCGCCGACCAGGCGAGCGACCGGGCGTCGATGGTGTTCCGCCGTACCGTTTCTCTTGTCGAACGGGCGCAGAAGGCCGGCCTGTTGCGTAGCGACATGCCCGCTCCGTGGCTTGCGTCCACCTTCTGTAGCATCGCCGAGACCGCCTGGGAACTGACCCTGGAGGGTCACATGGGGGCCCGGCAGGCAACCGACTTCATCCAGGGAATCCTGCGGCACGGCGCCTTTGCCTGAGGGCACCGCAGCAGCGTTGGCAAGCATCAAGCGGCCGACGGGCGGCCGTTCCGGCTCTCTCGCGACGCCCCTGGTGACGGCCGCAGCTCCACGGGGGTCCCGCGCAGCACGACGTACACCACTGCGGAGGCGACGATCGCCTCCGCCCACAGAAATGCCGCGTAGTCCCACAGGCATCCCGTCGGCGGCGCGCCCGGTGCCGTGCTGCGGAATGCCGCCAGCGCGAACAGGGTCACCGCCATCCAACCCGTCGCCGGCCGGACCAGTCCTCTGCGGGTCCCGGAAGCCTCAGTTCCGTCCCGACACCGCATTCGCGATGCGCGCCAGTGCCGGGGTGCGGCGCAATCCGCCACGTTCGAGAACGTCGGACAGATGGTAGGCGGCGTACAGGCCATGGACGCCCACCCACCGCAGCGGTTCCGGCTCCCACCTGCGTACACGATGTCCGACCCAGGGAAGCTCGGTCAGCTCCGTCTCCTGCCCGAGAACGAGGTCGCTCAGGGTACGGGCGGCCAGGTTGGCGGTGGCCACCCCGCTGCCGACGTAGCCGCCGGCCCACCCAGGCCCGAGGCGCGGTCGAGCGCCACCGTGCTGCACCAGTCCCGGGGTACGCCGAGCACGCCCGACTACGCCTGTTCCACCGCCACACCGCGGGCGCCCGGGAACATGCGGTGCAAGATCGTCGTCAGCTGTTCGACGGTCCGGCGGGGTGTCGCCCCCACGACGTCGGTACGGGAGCCGAACCGGTACGGCACCCCCCGGCCGCCCAGCGCGATGCGGTCGTCGAGGGTGCGCTGGGCGTACATGTAGGCGTGCGCGAAGTCTCCCAGCACCTCCCGCTCCACCCAGCCGACGGACCCCCAGAACGAGGCGGGCAGCGGTGTGGTGACGATCAGTGAGGAATTCATCGGCAGCCACGACCGTCGCTCGCCCGGCAGGTCGGCGGTGAAGCCCTCGGTGCAGCGCAGCGCGCAGGCCGCCGACACCGTGCCGCCGTCGGTGACGGCGCGGGCGGGCCGGCCGTCCGCAGCCGGAAGGATGTGCGTCACAGCAGTGTTCTCGTAGATGTCCACGCCCGCGCGCCTCGCTGCGGCCGCCAGGCCGTGCACCAGCAAGGCGGGCTGGATCCGGGCCCCGTCCGGGTGCCAACTCGCCCCCAGCGCACCGGGGATCGCGATCCGCTCCGCGGTGCGAGCGGCATCGAGACGTTGAACGTGCGTCTGTCCGAATGCGTGCTCGGCGGCCACGAACGCGTCCAGGCGCTCGACCTGGGCAGGAGTGCAGGCGACCTCCAGTACCCCGCCCTTGGTCTGGTGGGCATCGATGCCCTCGGCCTCGCAGACACGCAGCACCTCGTCGACCGTGTCGTTCATCGCCGCTGCATCGCGATGGCCCGCCCGGTGCCGTAGCGGTCGGCGAAGACGGACCGGCCCGTGAAACCGCTGTAGAGCCAGCCCCCGTTCCGTCCGGACGCCCCAGACCCGCACCAGCGCCGTTCCAGCACCGCGACGTGCAGCGAGGGCTGTGCCTTCTTGAGGTAATAGGCCGTCCACAGGCCGGTGTAGCCGCCGACGACGACAGCGACATCGACATCCAGAGGACCGGTCAGAGGCTCGGCGGCCCCGGCCGGCACTACGCCACCCAAGCCGGGGGCCGTCTCCCAGAAGGAATGCGGCGACGCCGTGGACGCGGAAGTGTGCATGGCAAGGACACCTGCCTCTCTCGTAAGAGCCACCGCCCCTGATACGTCGGCTCCAGCCGGGCATGGCACGAAGGGACAGGAGTCGGCAGCCCGGCGGGTCTGGCTCCGACGGGAGCGAGGCCCACCGGGCAGGGGATCAGGTCAGGATTTCCTTGGCGGCGCGGATACCGGACTGGTAGGCGCCGTGGGTGGTGGCGAAGGAGGCTCGGCTGGTCGCCTCGCCGGCGAAGTGCACCCTTCCGCCCACAGCGGCGGCGAGCTGGTCGCGCATCGCCGGTTTCGAGTCGATGCCGTTGTAGGAGTAGGAGCCCAGTGCGTACGGGTCGGATGCCCACCGGGTGATCTGGTAGTCCGCCGGCGCGGGGACCGTGCCACCGAACAGGGTCCTCAAGGTGCCCATGGCACTGTCGACGACTTGGCCGTCGCTCCAGCCTTCGATGCAGCGGCCGAAGCCGCCGGCGTTGAATCCCAGCAGGACCGGCTTCCCGTTCGTACGGGTCACGTTGACCCACTGCGCCCACTGCGCCCACTGGCCATAGCGGGCCGTAGGCGGTATGTAGCCGAGCCAGTCGGTGTTCGGCCAGAAGGCGCGGGGGAAACGCAGGTAGCACTTGTTGAGCACCCCCATGCCGAGCCTGCCGATGGCGGTGCGCTTGGCCGCGGGAAGGCCGGGGCCGAAGGTGACCGCACCGCTCTGCAGGACGCCCAGCGGCAGGGTGACCACCACATGGTCGGCGGAGAAGACCCCCTTGTCGGTGGTCACGCTCACCCCGGCGGAGTCCCAGTCGACACGTGTGACGGTCTGGCCGCGCGACGCGGGGGAGTACACCTGCCGCCGTACGCTTACCCGCACCGTCCGCCCGTCCGGTCTCGTTGCGATGGAGGCCATGGGCTGGGTCAGCGAAGTCGATCTCGGGGAATCCGGCCGTACCCCACCTGGGCGCGGGCAGGAGAGCAGGTGAACGCCCCAGAAGTCGCCGGCACAGCACTGTCGGCCGTCAAATCGACCCACAGAGCGTCCGCGGCAACCAGGCTGATCAGGCCGTCCGTGCGACCGGGCATGACACGCTCTGACATACCGACAGGCTAACGGCCTGCAACGCGGCAACGGGTCCCAAGCGCCTCGGTCGGCCCGGGCCGCCGCCCGCAACTCCATATTCCTGAGCATCTGGTTCGTCGCGCCGAGGTCAGTGCCTCCCGTGCCCGTAGCCGAACCTCCAGAACGTCAAGAACCGGGCAAGTCGCCCTCGCACATCAGCCGTCCCCGAGCCCGGACGAATGGGCAACAGAGTCCCGCGGCGAGCCAAAGCGGCAGGACAGCGTCACCGGCAGATCCTCGAAGGACACTGCAGGAGACCTACAGGACCACCACCGACACCGAGACCGCTCGGACGAGTTACAGCAATGCCCCCAACTCCCCGTCAGGCCGAACCGGTCGAGTGGGGGAACCCGGCCGACCCGGACACCGGGCGGGTCACGGCCGTCGAGGGCTTACCGCAAGCGCTTCATCTACCAGCTCACGCGGGAGGGAGAGGTCGTCGAGCCGGCTCCGGCCGCGTATGACGAAGCGTTGGGGCGGGGTGCGCTGCAGGCCGTCGCCTGCACGACACCGTCAGCGGCTGCGTGCCCTCCTCCTGCCGGCGGCCTCGCAGCACACGGCATCACGGTCCGGGTGTCGCCGTGGTCTGTTCGTCGGTCAGGCGGGCCCGCCAGCCGCTGACGTAGTCATGGGGCATGGAGGCCAAGCGGGCGATCTCCACGTCGTCGCGCCCGTCGGCCCAGGCCAGGATCCGCGTGACCGTGCGGTTCCGCGCGGCACGGAAGTCCTTGAGCATGGTTTCAAGCCGTTCGACCTCCTCGCCTTCGCGGACGAGTTGTCGGTCGACGGCGGCGCGCTCATCGGCGCGCAACTGCCGCAGGTAGGCGGACAGGCCCGTCAGGACCAGCGCCTCCTCGTGCGCGGCGTTCTGGAAACCTTCGGCCACGGCCGCCAGTACGCAGTCCGGCGCGTCGGCGAGAGTGGCTCCGAGGGGTTTGGCCGCCTCCCAGGTGCTCTTGCCGGCCTCTGTGGTCTCCAGCCAGATGCGGGCCTCCATCGGTGTACGGTCGCCGCACGCCTGCGCGCGGTAGGCGTAGAGGGCGGCGCGGTGGCCGTAGAAGGTGTAACCGTCCTCGATCTGCCGGTCGGCGGCGCGGCACATCCTCCCCGGTACACCGCCGTAGCCCGAGACGGGCCGGTAGTCGGCGTAAGCGTCCAGTTCCGCGTCGGTGGCCACGCCCCAGGACGGGTCGCACAGGTCGGGGTTCGCCGCGAGGAACGCGCTGACCTCGACGCGCCAGGCGGGGGCCGGGGTCATCCCGAGCCTGGGCCAGACGACCGCTCCGGGCGGGTCGAAGGTGGGGGTGGCGGCCTGCTCGATGTCGTTCCAGGCGGTGGCGGCCTCGGCCGACCACTCCAGTTCGCCCTCCGGCCCGGTCCGGTGCATCGAGTCCACGAGCCGCTGCACGGCGGGCAGTATGTTCAGCGCGAGCGCATACAACTCCTCGGCGGTGAAGAAGCGCCAGGAGTAGCCGCTCTGTTCGTCGTGGTCCAGGTGGGTCAGCAGCTGCACCAGAACTCCGGGGGCCGGGAGCGTCCCGTCGCCGAGCGCCCTGCGCGGGATGCCGGGGAGCCGGCTGTCGAGGTGCTCGCACGAAGCCCGCCAGTCGACGTCGCCGAACCAGACCGCGCCGCTGCCCGCGTCGACCGCCAGCCACTGGTGGTATCCCACTCCCGGGCCGTACCGCTCCTCCTGCTGCTCGGCGTCCTCGTCGTGCCAGACGTACTCGGCGGGGGGCGGATTCAGTTCAACGGCCATGAAGCCGTCCTCGGGGCGGTAGCCGGTGAGGATGTACGCCGTCCTCGGCGCGCTGTCGGCGGCGGTCATGAGGGGTTTCCTCTCGGTGGAACAGCAACCGCCGCAAACCGTAGTGCGGCCGCCGCTCATTAGTTTAACTTTCAGCCATTGCGCCTGGCAGTCGGACGCACCGGAGGCCCCGGGCCCACGTGGTCTACGCGCGTGCCGACGGACATCAGGTTGGCCGTATTTCATACGATCTCCACGATCCGTTCACCTCTGGCTGCAGCGCCTGCCGCACGCGCGGTGGGAGGACCGCCGCGTGGTGCCACACGCCGCCACACGCCCCGCCTCGTCCTCGTACCCCCGCCTCGTCCTCGTGCCCGCGCTGCGCGAGGAACCCGAAGTGCCGGTGCCCGCCGGTCGGAAACCCGGCCGCGTGAAAGCGGAGTTCCTCGCTCGCCGTCGTGCCCGCACCGCGCACCGAGCCGCCGGTGAGAATCGGTTACGCCAGGACGTCGAGGGGCCGCCAGGAGCCGGCGAGCCGGCTCAAGGCCTCGCCCTGCTCCGGGCGGAGTGCCACAAGATCACCCATGAGCGGAGAGCACGCGCATCGAGGTCCGGCCCGAGCCGGGGAAGGGGCTCGCGCCGGCCCGCGAGTTCAAGGAGGCCGCGCCCGAAACGCCGGGCCCTCGGCGAAGCCGGGCAGTCGGCCGTGGACGACGACCTGCGGCTCCGGCCCGAGCCCGTCCGCATCCGCCGGCCTGCTCAGCCCGAAGAGATCGGCCTGTGGCAACGGCTGGGCCCCGGCCCCACCCGAACACCACAGGCACCCCCGTGGATGACGTCGCGACCGTACGCGCGCAGGGGTGCGCGAAGGTGTACAAGGTTGTTGCGGTGGTCGAAGTCGGCGACGGTGAACTGCCGCAAGGGTCCGGAGTGGGCCTCGACGGGTTGGCCAGGACGCGTAGGCCGGGGTGGAGCACAGCTCGCCGCGGCTCTTCCTGGACCGGCGCCGGAGCTGCTCGCCCGTGTGGGGGAGCGGTTGCCAGGACGCCGTCCGGGACGCCGTCCGGGCGGGGCGCGTGGATCGACCCGAGCGCGGCCGGGTTGTTCGCGGCACTCTTCTCGCGGTGGTCGACGCCTGCGGTGATGGCTGGCCGAGACCGGTCGGGCGGGTGGTGGCCGTCCGGACGCCCCGGCCACGGCCGGAACTCGAAGGCTCCTGTGGCGGAAGTGCTCACGCGGGCGGCTACGGAACCGGGCATTCCCCGGTTCCGTAGCTCCCGTCAGGCGGCTCCCGTCAGGCGGCGACCAGCTCCGGTCCGGCGACGGGGGAGCCGGGGGCCGCCGGGGCGGCGGGCTTCCGCATCCCCTTCAGCACGACCACCACCGCCATGGTGACCGCCGTGCCCGCCGCGACCGCGAGCAGGTACAGCAACGGGCTGCCGATCAGCGGGAGCACCCAGATTCCGCCATGAGGGGCACGCAGGGTGGAGCCGAAGGCCATCACCAGGCCGCCGGCGGTCATGCTGCCGACGATGTTGGCCGGGATGACCCGCAGCGGGTCGGCCGCCGCGAACGGGATCGCACCTTCGGTGATGAACGACGCGCCGAGCACCCAGGCGGCCTTGCCGTTCTCCCGCTCCTCGGCGGTGAACAGCCCACGCCGGACGACGGTCGCCAAGGCCATGCCCAGCGGCGGGGTCATACCGGCGGCCATCACGGCAGCCATCACCTTGAGACTGCCGGAGTCGGGGGTGGTACCCGCGGCGGTGAGCGCACCGGCGGCGAAGGTGTAGGCGACCTTGTTGAGCGGACCGCCCATGTCGAAGGCCATCATCGCGCCGAGCAGTATGCCGAGCAGGATCGCGTTGGAGCCGGAGAGGCCGTTCAGCCAGTCGGTCAGGCCGTGCATGGCCGAGGCGATCGGTGAGCCGGCCACCACGAACATCAGGAAGCCGACCACCCCCACCGACAGCAGCGGGATCACCACCACCGGCATGATGCCCTTGATCGCCTGCGGCACGTTCCACCGGATCATCCACAGCACCAGGAAGCCCGCGATCAGACCTGACACGATGCCGCCGAGGAAGCCCGCGCCGACTGCCACCGAGACGGCACCGCCGGCTATGCCGGCGGCCAGTGCTGCCCGGTCCGCGATCGCCCAGGCGATGTATCCGGAGAGGATCGGGACCAGGAAGCCGAAGGAGGCCTTGCCGGTCTGGAACAGCATCGCCGCCCAGCTGTGCGACGAGGTCCATTCGAAGTGGCCCAGTACGGACGGGGCGGAGGCGATCTGGTAGCCGCCGATCGCGAAGGCGAGGGCGATCAGCAGACCACCGGCCGCGACGAACGGGATCATGTAACTGACGCCCGTCATCAGGTACGTGCGCAGTCGCTGGGCCCAGTGCTCGCCCGCCGGCGCGCTCGGTGCCGCGACCGGTGCGGCGGCGGCACGTGCGCCGCTGCCGGTCTCGGTGACCAGCCTGGCGGCCCGGGAGATCAGGTCGTCGGCGCGGTTGACGGCGGCCTTCACGCCCACGTCCACGGTCGGCTTGCCGGCGAAGCGGGCGCGGTCCCGGACCTCGACGTCATGGGCGAAGATCACCGCATCGGCGGCTGCGATCGTCTCGGGGGCCAGCGGCGTCGTCCCGGCCGAGCCCTGGGTCTCGACCTGGATCTGCGCACCCGCCCGGGCGGCTGCCAGTTCCAGGGCCTTGGCGGCCATGTAGGTGTGGGCGATGCCGGTCGGGCAGGAGGTCACCGCGACTAGCCGCAGCCCACCGCCGGGGGTGGCCGTCTCCGGAGCGGCGGCCGGCTCCTCCTCGCCGTTGATTCGGGCCGCGACCGCGTTCGGGCTCTCGGCGTCGCGCAGGGCGCCGGTGAAAGCGGGGTCCATCAGCCGGCGGGCCAGCGCGGCGAGGATCTGCAGATGGGTGTCGTCCGCACCGGCCGGTGCTGCGATCAGGAAGATCAGGTCGGCGGGCCGTCCGTCCGGGGCGTCGAAGTCCACCCCCCTCGCGCTGCGGCCGAAGGCCAGGCTCGGCTGCGTGACATGGGGTGATCTGCAGTGTGGAATGCCGATTCCGTCACCCATCCCGGTGGGGGCCTGGGCCTCGCGGGCGGCGACATCGGCGAGGAAGCCGTCGAGGTCGGTGACCCGGCCCTCGGCGACCAGCCGCTGGGCGAGGGCGCGGAGAGCTTCGCTCCTGTCCTCGGGGGCGAGATGCAGATCAACGAGTGCGGGTGTGATCAGTCCGCTGGTGTCGCTCATCGTGTCGATCCTTCAACTGGTGGCTGACAGTGTTCTCTTGCCCCCGGGGTCGCCCTTCCGTCCCACACGGTCGGGCGTGGTGCCTCCGGCAGGGATGCCGGACGTTCGCCTGCGAGTGCCCGCTCGGCCGCTGTGGTCGCAGCCGCGCCGGTGTCGCGCTCGGCGCTCGTCCCTCGGCGTCCCTCCCTCAGGAGGCCGTTCTCAACCGCGAAGCGGTCGTTCGAGCGGGATGTCCGCCGTCACGAGCACTGCGGCCGGGTCCAGATCGGCCGGGGTCGGCATGACGCTCCCCGGCAGTTGTACGGCGGCGGCGCCGTGCGCCAGGGCCGCCGCGAGTGCCCCGGGGCCGGTACCACCGGCTCCGAGGAAGCCTGCGAGTGAGGCGTCGCCCGCTCCCACGTCGCTGCGGACGGCTGCGACCGGTGCGCTGCCGTACCAGCTGCCCTCCTCGGCGATCAGCAGCATCCCGTCCGCACCGAGGCTGGTGAGGACCTGCTGGGCGCCACGCTTGCGCAGCTCCCCGGCCGCGTCCACGGCGTCGCCGACGGTGACGACCGGGCGGCCCACGGCCTCCGCGAGTTCCTCCCGGTTGGGTTTGACCACGTCGGGGCGGGCCGAGAGCGCGGCGAGCAGTGCGGGCCCGGAGGTGTCCAGGGCGATCCGGGCGCCACCCGAGTGCACCTGCGCGACCAACTCGGCGTACCACTCGGGTGCCAGTCCGCGCGGCAGGCTGCCGCAGCAGGCCAGCCAGCCGATGTCGGTCCCGGTGCAGTCGACGCGGACGAGCGCCAGCAGCGCGGCCGACTCGGCGGCGCTGAGCTCGGGACCCACCGCGTTGATCTTGGTGAGGCCGCCGCCGTCCTCGGCGATCGAGACGTTGATCCGGGTGTCGCCCGAGATCGCGACTGCCGCGACCTCGATGCCCTGGCGGCGCAGCAGATCGGAGAGCAGCTGCCCGGAGAAGCCGCCCAGTGGCAGGACGGCACGGGTGCGGTGGCCGGCGGCCGTGAGCGCACGGGAGACGTTGACGCCCTTGCCGCCCGGGTCTAGCCGGTCGTGCGCGGCCCGGTTCACCTCGCCCAGGGCGAGCGTTCCCAGCTCGTAGGTGCGGTCGAGGCTGGGGTTCGGGGTGATGGTGACGATCATGCGCGGATGACTTTCGGTCCGTGGTTCTCGATCTCGGCGGCCTGCGCATCGGTCAGTCCGGTGTCCGTGACCAGGACGTCGACCTGGTCCAGCGAGCCGAACCGGGCGAAATGGCGGGCGCCGAACTTGGAGGAATCGGCCACCAGGACCACCCGTCCGGCACCAGTGAGCATGGCCCGTTTGACGGCCGCCTCGGCGAGGTCCGGCGTCGAAAGACCGCCCTCCGGCGAGAAGCCGTTGGTGGCGATCACCGCGACGTCCGCGTGGATGTCGGCCAGGTCGCGCAGGGCCCAGGCGTCGACGGCGGCATGGGTGCGGTGGCGCAGTCGCCCTCCGACGAGGTGGAGGGCGAGCCCGGGATGGTCGGCCAGCCGGGCTGCGACCGGGAGAGCGTTGGTGACGACCGTGAGGGCGCAGTCGGCGGGGAGCAGGCCGGCCAACCGGGAGACGGTCGTTCCCGCGTCCAGGATCACGCTGCCCTCGCTCGGGAGCAGGGCCAGGGCCGCCCTGGCGATGCGTTCCTTCTCGGCCCCGGCCGTGGAGTCCCGTTCGGCCAGGCCGGGCTCCAGGTGCAGGGCGCCGACGGGCAGTGCGCCGCCGTGCACCCGGTGCAACAGACCGGCCCGGTCGAGGGCGCTCAGGTCACGGCGGATGGTCTCCTGCGTGACGCCGAAGTCCTCGGCCAGCGTCGGCACGTCCACCCTGCCCTGCTCTTGGGCGAGGCGGAGGATGCGTTGCTGCCGCTCGGGTGCATACATGTGGGATTGGGTCCGTTTCATGTCTGTTTACGCCTGGTGAAGCCCGACCATACGCGCTCCGGCCGAAAAAGCAAGAGGTCGTCCAGTCTGCCTCCGCAGCTCTTGAGCTTGCCCGAATGTGTTGACATCCCTCGCCGACCGGGCGTAGAACCAATCGAAACAACACGCTAACGGGCGTGAAACCACGGACTGCCCTGTCTACGCGACTGCCCCCGTACGCGAAGACCGGGCACGAACCACGAAGGCCGCGCTCCACCCTCTGCGCCGGCCGCCGTGCCCGACTCTCCCGCCGACCCGGTTCCCACCCGGGTCGGCGACCGTCTCCCCAAGGAATTCCCATGCACTCGATCCAGGTCACCGTCGGCTCCGAGAGCGGCCTGCACGCCCGCCCGGCGTCGCTGTTCGTCCAGGCCGCCGCCCGGCAGCCGGCCAAGGTCACCATCGGCCGCCCGGGCCAGCCCCCGGTCGACGCCCGCAGCCTGCTGTCCGTCCTCGCCCTGGCCGCCGGCCGAGGCGAGACCCTGGAGCTCACCGCCTCCGGCGACCTGGCCCAGGACTCACTGAAGGCGCTGGCCGCCCTTCTCGCCTCCGACCTCGACGCAGCGGCATGAGTGATCTGATACGCGGGATCGGCGTCGGCACCGGCAGTGCGGCAGGGCCTGTCGCCCGGATGGCACCCGTACCCACGCTGCCCGCCCCGAGGGCCGTCGCAGACCCGGCGGCCGAGGCGGCGGCGGTCCGCGCCGCCCTCGGTGCGGTCGTCACCGGGCTGCACGAGCGCGCCGCCCGCGTGAGCGGCACCGGCTCCGAGGTGCTCGCGGCCCAGGCCATGATGGCCGCCGACCCCGTCCTCGCCGACCGGGCCGCCGCCCTCGCAGAACAGGGCACCGACGGCGCCCACGCACTCGCCACCGCCTTCGACGGCTTCCGCGCCGCGCTGGTCGCCGCCGGCGGATACTTCGCGGAACGCGCCGCCGACCTGGACGACCTGCGCGACCGCGCGGTGGCGTACCTGCTCGGCCTGCCCGTGCCCGGCCCGCCCGACCCCGGGCACCCGTACGTCCTGGTCGCCGACGACCTGGCGCCGGCCGACACCGCGCTGCTCGACCCCGAGCGGGTGCTGGCCCTCGTCACCGTCCGCGGCGGGCCGACCAGTCACACCGCCATCCTCGCCAAGGCGCTCGGTCTGCCCGCCGTCGTCGGCTGCACCGCCGCCGCGGAGCTGGAGGACGGCCGGCAGGTCCTGGTGCACGGCGCGGACGGTGTGATCGAGCCCGACCCGAGTCCGGAAGCGGTCGAGCGGGCCGCCGAGCGGGAGCGCCGTCGCCGCGAGCTACTGGCCGGGTTCCAGGGACCGGGCCGGACCGCCGACGGCCACCCGGTCTCACTGCTGGTCAACCTCGGTGCGCCGCACGAGCTGGCCGGTGCGGCTGCCGCCGACGCCGAGGGCGTGGGCCTGTTCCGCACCGAATTCCTCTTCCTGGACCGCACCGAGGCACCGGGCCGTGCCGAACAGGCCACCGCCTACCGGCAGGTCTTCTCGGCCTTCGCCGGGCGTCGGGTGGTCGTCCGCACGCTGGACGCGGGCGCGGACAAGCCGCTGCCCTTCGCCACCTCCGCAGACGAGGAGAACCCGGCCCTGGGCGTCCGCGGACTGCGGACGGCCGCCCGGGATCCGCAGCTCCTGGAGACCCAGCTCGCCGCGATCGCCGAGGCCGCCCAGGACAGCACCGCGCAGGTCTGGGTGATGGCCCCCATGGTGTCGATACCGCGAGAGGCCGCCGAGTTCGCCGCCCGGGTCCGTGCGCACGGCCTGCCGGTGGCCGGGGCGATGATCGAGGTCCCGGCCGCAGCCCTGCGGACCGACCGGCTGGCCGAGGTCTGCGACTTCTTCAGCATCGGCACCAATGACCTGGCCCAGTACACCTTCGCGGCCGACCGGACGCTCGGCTCCCTCGCCGAGCTGCTCGACCCGTGGCAGCCCGCCCTGCTCGCGCTGGTCGCCGCCGCCGCTGGATCGGCGGCCGAGCACAGCCGTCCGATCGGCGTGTGCGGCGAGGCCGCCGCCGACCCGGCACTTGCCCTGGTGCTGGTCGGTCTCGGGATCACCAGCCTGTCCGCCGCACCGGCCTCGCTCCCCGAGGTGCGGGCCGCCCTGGCCACCCACACCCTCACCGAGTGCCGCGAACTCGCCGAGCTGGCCCTACTCGCGGACGACGCCGACGACGCCCGCCGCAAGGTCCGGTCGAGCACCGCGGGACGCTGATCCACTCCATCGGGGCGCCGGGCCGGTGCGGACCCGGCGCCCACGGACGTCCTGGGCCTAGCTCGCTCCCGTTCGTCATGACGACCGTCGAGCTCGGGAACACCCTTCGGTGGCGGACCGACCCGCACGACGCTCGGTCGTCGCGGAGGTCGGTCCCCGTTGCGCAGTGGGAGCAGCGCCGGAGTCGCACGCTGCCGCACCGGTGTCCCGGTGCGGGCCGCTCTGCCGCCGGCATGTGCGCGGTGCCGGCCCGGGAAGCGCAGCCGCCCCGTCGTCAGGCCACCGCCGCGCCGGTCCCCGCGATCACCTCGGGCCGCAGCAGCGCGGCGAGCCTCTCGGCCGGCAGCAGGCCCCTCTCCAGGACGAGCTCGGCCACGCCCCGGCCGCTGGCGAGGGCTTCCTTGGCGATGTCGGTGGCGGCGGTGTACCCGATGTGCGGGTTCAGCGCGGTCACCAGGCCGATGGAGTTCTCGACGGTGGCGCGCAGCACCTCGGTGTTGGCGCTGATACCGCCCACGCAGCGCCCGGCGAGAGTGAGGCAGGCCGCGCGCAGGTGGGTGATGGACTCCGACAGCGAGTGCAGGATGATCGGCTCGAAGGCGTTGAGCTGGAGCTGCCCCGCCTCGGCGGCCATGGTGATGGCGACGTCGTTGCCGATCACCTCGAAGGCGACCTGGTTGACGACCTCGGGGATCACCGGGTTGACCTTGCCGGGCATGATGCTCGAACCCGCCTGCACCGGCGGCAGGTTGATCTCGCCGAGGCCCGCACGCGGCCCGGAGGACAGCAGGCGCAGGTCGTTGCAGGTCTTGGACAGCTTGACGGCGATGCGCTTGAGTACGCCGGACATCTGGACGAACGCCCCGCAGTCCTGGGTGGCTTCGATCAGGTTGGCCGCGGTGACCAGGGGCAGCCCGGTGATGTGGGCAAGGTGGCGGCGGGCCGATTCGGCGTATCCGGCGGGGGCGTTGAGGCCGGTGCCGATCGCGGTCGCGCCGAGGTTGATCTCGTGGATCAGCTCGACCGCCTCCGCGAGCCGGCTGCGGTCCTCGTCGAGCATGACGGCGAAGGCGGAGAACTCCTGGCCGAGCGTCATCGGGACGGCGTCCTGCAGCTGGGTGCGGCCCATCTTCAGGACCTCGCGGAACTCGACGGCCTTGCGGGCGAACGCGTCCTGGAGGACGGCCATGGCGTCGAGTAGGCCGCCCACCGCGGAGACGGTCGCGATCCGGACTGCGGTCGGGTAGACGTCGTTGGTGGACTGGCCGAGGTTGACGTCCTCGTTGGGGTGCAGGTACCGGTACTCGCCCCTTTCGTGGCCCAGCAGCTCCAGCGCCCGGTTGGCGACGACCTCGTTGGCGTTCATGTTGGTCGACGTGCCCGCGCCGCCCTGGATGACGTCGACGACGAACTGGTCGTGCAGCTTGCCGCCGCGGATCTCCTGGCAGGCTGTGACGATCGCGGCGGCCTTGGCGGGCTCCAGCAGGCCGAGTTCCTCGTTGGCGAGGGCGGCGGCCTCCTTGACGGCGGCGAGGGCGTCGATCAGGTGCGGGTAGGCGGAGATGGGCGTGCCCGTGATGGGGAAGTTCTCGGTGGCGCGCAGGGTGTGGACGCCCCAGTAGGCGTCGGCGGGGACCTCGCGGTCTCCGAGCAGGTCGTGTTCGCTGCGGGTGGCGGCGGTCATGGGTGTGCGGGCCTCTTCCTGAGGTGAGGTGGATGGGGGCAGGGCTGTGGAGCTGGTCCGGTCAGGCGGTGGCGAAGGCGGTCGGGTCCAGCGCCGCAACCGGCCGGATCCTGCCAACGGGCCGGCCGCCGCCGGTCATCGGCTCGCCCTCGAACCTGGCGAGCAGCCGGGGGTCGACACCCGCCCGGGCCAGGGCGGCGGCGGCCACCGGGACGCGCGCCCGGTTCGCCCCGTCGGCGATCTTCACTGCGACGGCCCGGCCGTCGGGCAGTGCGGCGATCTGGACGCCCTCGAAGCCGTCCTTGGCGAGCAGCCCGGGCACCGCGCGCATCAGCTCGGCCACGTCCCGCCCGGTGCCGGAGGCCATCTCCGGGTGGCCGCGCAGCGCGTCCGCCACCCGGCGCTCGGCCGTGCCCGGCGCCGCCGCGGCGATGCGGGCAGCGGCGCGGGCGAGGCCGTGCAGGGACACCGAGAACAGCGGGGACCCGCAGCCGTCGACGGTGACGTTCGCGATGCGCCGGCCGGTGAGTTCCTCGACGACCTCGGCGATCGCCGTCTGGAGCGGGTGGGCCGGATCGAGGTAGGTCTCCAGGGGCCAGCCGTTGAGTGTGCAGAGGTACAGCATCGCGGCGTGCTTGCCGGAGCAGTTCTGGGCGAGCCGGGAGGGCGGGCGTCCCTCGCGCACCCAGGCGTCCCGGAGCGCCGGGCCGTACGGCAGGTCCGGGACGTTGCGCAGGTCGTCCTCGGTGACGCCGGCCAGTTCGAGGATCCGCCGGGTGCCGGCGAGGTGCCGTTCCTCGCCGGAGTGGCTGCCCGTCGCGAGGGAGAGGAGTTCGCCGTCGAGCGGCAGCCCGGCCCGTACCATGGCGACGGCCTGGACGGGCTTGAGGGCCGACCGCGGGTAGCAGGCCGCTTCGATGTCGCCGAGGCGGAAGCGGACCGCGCCGTCCCCGTCGAGGACGACGACGGAACCGTAGTGGATGCCCTCGACCATGCAGCCTCGGGTGACATGGGCGACGGGTGAATACAGGGGCTCACGTAGCGCGGGCGCGTCCGCGAGGAGGCTTCTGTGCATTACTGCCTCGTTCGGTGGTGGGTTGTTGCTGGCCGGTGTTCGGGGCACGCGGCGGCCTCGCCGAAGGCGTGCCCGGCCCCACGGATCGTGGCGGTGGCCGCCCCGCTCAGCCGTCGGTCGTGCCGGCAGCGCGCGCGACGCGGCCCCGGATCGCGTACCAGCCGGCGACCAGCGCTGCGGCGATCAGCGGCACGCACAGCACGGTGGTGCGGGCGGCCCCGCCGTCGGCGTACATGAGGACCAGGACGGAGGCGAGGAAGGCCAGGGTCACGAGTTCGGTCCACGGGGAGCCGGGCAAGCGGTAGCCGGGGCGGGTCAGTTCGCCGTCACGGGCCTTCCGCCAGAAGAGGAGGTGGCAGACCATGATCATGCCCCAGGTCGCGAGGATGCCGATCGCCGCGAGGTTCAGCACGATCTCGAACGCACCGGCCGGGACCACGAAGTTGAGGCCGACGCCGAGGACGCACATGCCGCTGGTGAGCAATATGCCGCCGTACGGCACCTGCGTGCGGCTCATCCGGGCGGTGAACCGCGGGGCGGAACCGTTGACGGCCATCGAGCGCAGGATGCGGCCGGTTGAGTAGAGGCCGGAGTTGAGCGAGGACATGGCCGCGGTGAGGACGACCAGGTTCATCACGTCGCCGGCTGCCGGAACGCCGATGTGGGACAGCACGGTCACGAACGGGCTCTGGTCGGTGCTGTACTTGTTCCACGGCATCAGCATCGACAGGAGGACGACCGAGCCGACGTAGAAGAGGCCCACGCGCCACATGATCGAGTTGATCGCCTTCGGCATGATCTTCTCGGGGTTCTCGGTCTCCCCGGCCGTGACGCCGACCAGTTCGACGGAGGCATAGGCGAAGACGACGCCCTGGACGACCAGCAGCATGGGCAGCAGGCCGTTGGGGAAGATCCCGCCGTTGTCGGCGATCAGGGACGGACCGGGCACGGCGCCGTCGACGGGGTGCCGGGTGACCAGCAGGAAGATCCCGATGCCCATGAAGACCACCAGCGCACTGACCTTGACGATGGCGAACCAGAACTCCAGTTCGCCGAAGATCCGCACCGAGATGAGGTTCACGGTGAGGACCACGGCCAGGGCTATGAGCGCGATCACCCACTGCGGGACGTCGGAGAACAGACGCCAGTAATGGGTGTACGTGGCGACGGCGGTGATGTCGGCGATGCCGGTGGTCGCCCAGTTGAGGAAGTACATCCAGCCTGCGGTGTAGGCGCCCTTCTCCCCGAGGAACTCCCGGGCGTACGAGACGAAGGCGCCGGAGGACGGCCGGTACAGGACGAGCTCGCCGAGCGCGCGCACGACGAGGAACGCGAAGGCCCCGCAGACGGCGTACGCGACGAACAGTGAGGGCCCGGCGTTCGCGAGGCGTCCGCCCGCGCCGAGGAAGAGCCCGGTGCCGATGGCTCCGCCGATGGCGATCATGTTGACGTGCCGGGATTTCAAGGACTTGCTGTAGCCGGTGTCCCCGGCATCGACGTGACGGGTCGTGGGGCGTTTCTCGACTCTGAGGAACTGCTCGCTCACGCCTCGGGTCCGCCTTCCATGGGGGTGTCCGTGCGCTTGGGGCGCACGATGTCGGTGAGGGTCGTCTCGACCCGGAGGAGGTGGTGGGACATGGCCTCTACCGCGTCATGCTCGGAACCGTCGATGAGCGCCTCGACGATCGCCCGGTGCTCGCAGTTGGACTGCTCGCGCCGACCGCCCAGCTCGTTGAGGAAGGTCGACTGACGCGCCAGTGCGTCACGGATCTCCTCGATGACCCGGCGGAAGACCGGGTTGCGGGAAGCCTCGGCCACCGCCAGGTGGAAGACGGTGTCCATGGCGACCCACGCGGTGGTGTCGGTCTCCTGCTCCATCCGGTCGAGCAGGTGGGCCAGGTGGTCCAGGTCCTCCGGGGTGCGGCGCAGCGCGGCGTACCCGGCGACCGGGATCTCGACGTGCTGGCGCACCTCCAGCAGGTCGCTGGCGGCGTAGTCACCGAAGGTGGGTTCCTCGACCGTGTTCGCCACGACGAAGGTGCCCTTTCCGGTCTTGGATACGGTCAGGCCCATGGCCTGAAGGGCCCGGAGCGCCTCCCGCAGCACGGGCCGGCTGACCTCAAGGGTCCGGCACAGCTCCGCTTCGGACGGAAGCTTGTCGCCCACGGCGTACTGACCGCGCTCAATGGCGCTGCGCAGGTGGCCGAAGACCGCTTCCATCGCGCTGACGCGCCGCGGGACCCCACCACCTGTCTGGCTGTCTGACAGGTTCACGTAGCGATCCTGTGGGCTGCGGCGCAGGGTGTCAAGACACCGGTACCGCTCGGCGCACCGAGTTGCGCGGGTCGCGACGGGCCGGGCTCGCAGCGCGCGTGGACGTTCTGCAACCCCGGCGGCAAGGGGACGTCGTCGCGACTCCTTGATCGCCGATGCCGGACGTCCCCAGGCTGAGGTACGGTCATGAGCTTGTGATCACATGCGGGCAGGTCAGCGCCGCAGGGGCCGGCCGACGCCATGTCCGACCTGCGCGGCCCACCCGTTCGCCGGCTGCGCCAGCGCACCCGTCCGTCAGCGTCCACTGCTGGTTGGTCCCGCCCCAGCAGTCCCAGAGCTGCAGGTTCGTGCCATCGGTCCGGCTGGCGCCCGGCACATCCAGGCACCGGCCGGAACCGGCACCGCCCAAGGCACCGCTGGTGGCTGCCTGAGCCGGGTCGGCGACGAGCGTCGCCGCCGAAGCGACCAGGGCCGCGAGCACCACAGACAGATGCCTGCGGCTGAAACCCAGTCTGCGCATGGGAGCCTCATTCCTTGAGTAAGCGTTTCCCGTCGGCCCCGTCAGAGGCTGTCCGGACCGTCGATGCGCGGCGGTGCTGCCGGAGTGGCGGCTCTGTGGCGCTATACGTCCGGCAGGTCGACGGCATCCCAGCAAAGCCGTTGGCGGCGGCCACCGTCCTGGCCGCCATGCCGGCGGGACTCATCGCTGTAAGACGGGCGGTACCGGCGCGGCGGGGGCCGGCGGCCCCCACCGCGTTGCGTATCGGTGCCGGCCCGTCGGACCGGTACGCCCTGGACAAGGCCAGGCTGGTGCGCGAGCGCAGCCCGCCCGGCCGGAGCCGGTGCGGTACGTCCTTGTCGGCGTCGGGTCAGTTCGTCACGCGGAAGGTGGCGTCGCCGCGCCCTGTCGCGGTGGTGATGGGGTCGAGGCAGAGCTGGTAGGCGTAGTGGCGGATATGGCGGTCGGGGTGGTTGTACGACTGGAACGAGGACCAGGCGGCATCGGCGAGGCCGGCGACCTGGCGGAAGGTGGCGTCCGCGGCGAACTGGGCGGTGCCGTCGTCGCGGACCAGCTGGAAGTCGTATCCGGTGTGCCGCAGGAAGTACCCGCGGTAGTTCACCGACTCGAAGGAGACGGTTCCCGTGCCCGCCAGGCCGGGCCGCAGCCGGAACTGGGCGTCCGGGCCGGTGATGTTCTGGTCGATGCGCACGTCGAAGCCGACGTGCCGCACGTACCGGTCCTGGAAGTTGTACGACTGGAGCCGCTTGGCCGGGATGTCGCTCCAGCGGGCGAGGACGCGGGACTCCTCGGCGGCCGTCAGGTTCAGGATCGAGCCGTGGCGCTTCTTGAGGGCGCCCATGTGGTAGCTGCCCGACGCCGGAACCTGGTAGGTGCCGGGGGCGGAGGGGCTGGTCGTCGTGACCGGCATGTAACCGCGTCCGGAGGAGTACTGGTCGAGGTAGAGCGCCCACTCGTTGCGGTCGCGGAACTTCATCCACATGGGGCCCTCGACCTGGGAGCCGGTGAGGCCGATGCCGGAGAGGTCGCCAAGGTTCGTCCAGGTGCCGAGGATCGAGTTGCTGCCCTCGAGGGTGATCTGGCCGTCGCCGGAGGCCCGCACGTAGCGGTGGCTGCCGACGCCGGCCGGCATCTCGACGATCTGGGTGTCGATGATTTCCTGCGGGCCGGGGCGCTCGATGTAGGTCTGCGGGGTGGTGATGGAGCGGAAGTCACTGGTGCGGGCGTAGAAGATGCGGTGCTTCTTCACGCCGTTGACGGGCTTGTTCGTCGCCCAGTAGAGGACGTAGTCGTTGGTCTCGGGGTTCCAGACCGCTTCCGGCGCCCAGGCGTTGCGCCCGTCGGGGATTGCGCCGGCGACGTTGAGCAGCCACGGCTGCGACCAGGTGACCAGGTCCGTCGACTCCCACACCACCAGGTCGCGGCTGCCGTTGTTCACGGCGGCCTCCCAGTTCTGCCCGCAGCTGATGCACAGGTCGGTGGCAATGATCCAGTACTTGTCACCGCCGGGGGATCTCACCAGTGCGGGGTCACGTACCCCCTTCGTGCCGATCGTGGAGCCCAGGATCGGTGCTCCGCCGTTGAGGCCGTTCCAGTGGAGGCCGTCCGTGCTGTGTGCGAGGTACATCTGCTGACCGGCCGCCCCCTCCCCGGTGAAGTGCAACATCAGGTAGCCCGGGTCGGCGGCGGCCGCCCGGTCCGGTGTGATCAAGGCCTGGGACGTGAAGAGCAGGCAGGCGGCGAGCAGTATCGCCGACAGCCGGGCGCGAAGCGCGGACATGTACGTCTCCTGTCGTTCTGCAAAGGCCGCCACCGGGCGAAAAGCACCCAGATCGGGATGCGGGGCCTGCTCTTCGGCTTCGTCATGACCGCGTACTACGACCGCAAGGGGCACAAGCGCCTCACCCCGCAGCTCGCCTGATCCTGCCAGCCGGCGCGGTTCACTTCCCGACGGTGTTCATCGGGGCGGTTTGCAGGTGGTCTGCCTTGAGCAGGGAGAGCGGAGAGCTACGTCGCACCATATTGTTAACGCTCACAATTTGGGGGTCAAGCCCCCGTCGTCGACCGTGTCTCCGCTTGCCCCGCGCTATATCCAAAGGTGATCTCTGGGCCCTTGACGCGGTTTCTGTGAGCGTTAACACTCATGTAGCGCCAGCTCAGAGCGGCACCCACCGGGGCCTCCAGCGGGGTTCACTCACCCCGCCGCCCGGTCGGCCGTACCGACCCCGAACGAACCCGGCCCCCTCCACCCCGGGCCGGTGCTCGACCCCGCTCGACCCGATCCGAGGCCCCTGCCGAGGTCGCGGCGATCGCGGCATACCACTGGAGGAATAGTGCGCAAGGTTTCGATGGGCCTCGCTGCTGCGGGCCTCACATTGGCCCTGACGGCCTGCGGCCAGAGCGCCAACGGTGTGGGCGACGGCGCGAGCGGCGGTAACGCCAAGGGTGGCCTCGTCGGCATCGCGATGCCCACCAAGTCGTCGGAGCGCTGGATCGGCGACGGCGACAACATGGTCAAGCAGTTCCAGGCCAAGGGCTACAAGACCGACCTGCAGTACGGCGACAACGTCGTCGAGAACCAGGTCTCGCAGATCGAAAACATGATCACGAAGGGCGCCAAGCTGCTGGTGGTGGCCGCCATCGACGGCTCCTCGCTCACGAACGTGCTCCAGAAGGCCTCCGAGGCCAAGATCCCGGTGATCTCGTACGACCGCCTGATCCGCGGCACCGGGAACGTCGACTACTACGCGACCTTCGACAACTTCAAGGTCGGTGTCCTGCAGGGCAGTTACATCGTCGACAAGCTGGGTCTCGCGAGCGGCAAGGGCCCGTTCAACATCGAGCTGTTCGCCGGCTCGCCGGACGACAACAACGCCACCTTCTTCTTCCAGGGCGCGATGAGCGTGCTCCAACCGTACATCGACCAGAAGAAACTGGTCGTCCAGAGCGGTCAGACCAGCCTCAGCCAGGTCGGCACGCTGCGCTGGGACGGCGGTGTCGCACAGTCCCGGATGGACAACCTGCTGAGCAAGTCGTACACATCGGCCGGCGTCGACGCGGTGCTCTCCCCCTACGACGGCATCTCCATCGGCATCCTGTCCTCCCTCAAGGGCGTCGGCTACGGCAGCTCGGGCAAGGCCCTGCCGATCGTCACCGGCCAGGACGCCGAGCTGGCCTCGGTGAAGTCCGTCATCGCGGGCGAGCAGACCCAGACCGTCTACAAGGACACCCGCGAGCTGGCCAAGGTCGCGGTCCAGATGGGCGACGCCCTGCTCACCGGCGGCCGGCCCGAGGTCAACGACACCAAGCAGTACGACAACGGGGCCAAGATCGTCCCGGCGTACCTGCTGCAGCCGGTCAGCGTCGACAAGGAGAACTACCAGAAGGTGCTGGTCGACGGCGGGCAGTACACCGCCGACCAGCTCAAGTAGCCGCGGGGCCTCAACGCAGGGCCGCACCAGAGCCGGGCGCGTACGGGCGGGGCAGTCGACCTGACAGGCCCCCGCCCGTAGCGCCCCTGTCGAACGGATGCACCACCATGGCCGGACCCGTCCTCGAGATGCGTTCGATCAGCAAGTCCTTCCCCGGTGTCCAAGCGCTCTCCGACGTCACCCTGAGCGTCGCCCCCGGCGAGGTCCACGCCGTCTGCGGGGAGAACGGCGCCGGGAAGTCCACCCTGATGAAGGTGCTCAGCGGGGTCCACCCGCACGGCTCCTACGAGGGCGAGATCCTTTTCCAGGGCGAGTCCTGCGCCTTCAAGGACATCCGGGCCAGCGAACAGCGCGGCATCGTGATCATCCACCAGGAACTCGCCCTGGTGCCGTACCTCTCCATCGCGGAGAACATCTTCCTCGGCAACGAGCACGCCACCCGGGGCATCATCAGCTGGAGCACAACGCTCACCCACGCCAGGTCGCTACTGCGGCGGGTCGGGCTGGACGAGAGCCCGCACACCCGGATCGCCGACATCGGCGTGGGCAAGCAGCAGCTGATCGAGATCGCCAAGGCGCTCGCCAAGGAGGTCAAGCTGCTGATCCTGGACGAGCCCACGGCCGCCCTGAACGGCGAGGACAGCCGCAAGCTGCTCGACCTCATCCTGGAACTCAAGGCCCAGGGCATCTCCTGCATCCTCATCTCGCACAAGCTGGGCGAGATCGCCCAGGTCGCCGACTCCGTCACGATCCTGCGCGACGGCCGGACCATCGAGACCATCGCGGTCGGCGCCGAGGGCATCTCCGAGGACCGGATCATCCGGGGCATGGTCGGCCGCGATCTGGAGCACCGCTACCCCGAGCGCACCCCCGAGCTGGGCGAGGTCGCCTTCGCCGTCGAGGACTGGACCGTCCACCACCCGATCGACCATCAGCGCAAGGTCGTCGACGGCGTGTCGCTCGAAGTGCGGCGCGGCGAGATCGTCGGTATCGCCGGCCTGATGGGCGCGGGCCGCACCGAGCTCGCGATGAGCGTCTTCGGCCGCTCGTACGGGCGCTGTACTGGAGGCCGGGTGCTGCTGGACGGCGAGGAGATCCGCACGCGCACCGTCCCGGAGTCGATCGGTCACGGCATCGCATACGTCACCGAGGACCGCAAGCACCTCGGGCTGAACCTGATGGACGACATCAGTCGCAACATCTCGCTGAGCGCGCTCGGCAAGGTCGCTCGGCGCGGGTGGGTGAACGAGCACGAGGAGACCCGGGTCGCGGAGTCCTTTCGCAAGGCCATGAACATCAAGGCCCCTTCGGTGTTCGCGGAGACCGGGAAGCTCAGCGGCGGCAACCAGCAGAAGGTCGTCCTCAGCAAGTGGATCTTCTCCGAGCCGGACGTACTGATCCTCGACGAACCCACCCGGGGCATCGACATCGGCGCCAAGGCCGAGATCTACACCGTCATCGCCGAACTCGCGGCCCAGGGCAAGGCGGTGCTGATCATCTCCTCCGAACTCCCCGAGCTGCTCGGCATGTGCGACCGCATCTACGCGATGGCCGAGGGCCGGCTCACCGGTGAGGTGGACCGCGCGGACGCGACCCAGGAATCACTCATGCGCCTCATGACCGTGAGCGCTGCGACCGAGAACGAGCAGGTGTAAGGCATGGCCCAGGCAGAGACCACGGACACCCCGGGCACCACGGACCTCAAGACGGCCCTGCCCGTCCAGCCCGGCGGCGGTGGCGGCATCGGCCCCCTGCTGGTGCGGGCGCTGCGCGGCAACATACGCCAGTACGGCATGCTGGTCGCGCTGGCGCTGATCGTCGTGGTGTTCCAGATCTGGACCGACGGCATCCTGCTCCAGCCCCTCAACGTCACCAATCTGATCCAGCAGAACAGCTACATCCTGATCCTGGCCATCGGCATGATGATCGTGATCATCGCCGGTCACATCGACCTCTCGGTCGGTTCGCTGGCCGCCTTCGTCGGCGCCGCCGCGGCCGTCATGATGGTCAAGCACGACGTGCCGTGGCCGCTCGCACTGACCGCCGCCCTGCTGATCGGCGCGGCCGCCGGTGCCTGGCAGGGGTTCTGGATCGCGTACGTCGGCATCCCGTCCTTCATCGTCACGCTGGCCGGCATGCTGCTGTTCCGCGGCGGGACGCAGATCCTGCTGCAGGGCCAGTCGGTGGCTCCCTTCCCCAAGGGCTTCCAGGAGATCAGCAGCGGCTTCCTGCCGGAGGTCGGCCCGCGGACCGACTACCACAACCTCACTCTGCTGCTGGGGCTCGTCGTGCTCGTGGTGGCGGTCCTCCAGGAAGTCCGGGGCCGACGGCAGGCCGCCCGCTACGGCCTCGACCTGCTCCCGCTCGGCTTCTTCCTGGCCAAGCTTGGCGCCATCGGCGCCGCGGTACTGGTGTTCACCCTGCTGCTGGCGAGCTACCACGGCTTCCCGATCGTGCTGCTGATCCTCGGCGTGCTGCTGGTCGCCTTCGGCTACCTGATGCGCAACTCCATCCTGGGCCGCCACACCTACGCGATCGGCGGCAACGAGGCCGCGGCGAAGCTGTCGGGCGTAAAGAGCAAGCGCGTCGTCTTCCTCGCCTTCGTCAACATGGGTGTGCTGGCCGCCCTGGCCGGCATGGTCTTCGCGGCGCGTCTCAACGCGGGTACGCCGCAGGCCGGTATCAACTTCGAACTGGAGGCGATCGCCGCCGCGTTCATCGGGGGCGCCTCGGCCTCCGGTGGCGTCGGCACGGTGCTCGGCGCCCTCATCGGCGGCCTGGTGCTCGGCGTGCTCAACAACGGTATGTCGCTGGTCGGTATCGGCACCGACTACCAGCAGGTCATCAAGGGCCTGGTGCTGCTGGCCGCGGTCGGTTTCGACGTCTACAACAAGCGCAAGGCCGGCTCCTGAACCCGTTCCGCCCCGGTCCGGCCGCATCCCTGCGGGGGCGTGCGGCCGGACCCGGTCGTCACTGCCGGTAGAAGGTGGCGTCGCCCTTGGCGAGGGTGGTGGCGACGGGCTGGACGTGGAGCAGGAAGTCGTAGTGCCGCAAGTACCGGCCCGCGGCGCCGTACGACTCGTAGGAGACCCCCGCCGGGTCCGCGAGGCCGGCGCGCTGGTAGAGGGCGGCGCTGTCCTTGAAACCGGTCGTGCCGTCGGTCTTCTCGAACCAGACCTCACCGTTCCTGCTGTGCAGGTAGTAGCCGGGGAAGTTGACGGACTCCAGCGAGACGGTGCCGGTGCCGGACGGCCCGGCCACGGTGCGGAACTGCGAGTCCGGCCGGCAGGTTGGTGACGTCCGCCTCCAGCTTCGCCCGGAAGTCCCAGTGGCGGACGTAGTGGTCGGGATGGTTGTACGAGGAGAGCCGCACGCGCGCGGCGCCGTCCGCGACCGGGATGCCGAAGTTCGGCGTGCCGTCGGAGTTCCGGTACAGCTTCTGGACGGCTACTGCGGCGGTTGGGGTCGTCCAGCGGATCCCCGGCGATGTCCTTGTAGTTGCGGTCGTGGTGGACGAGGACGTCGCTCTTGCCGTCTTCGGACGTGGTGAACTGGTTGTGACCCGGGCCGTACTGGCCGGTCGCCGAGTTGCTGGCGAAGACCGGCGTCGGGCTCTTCGTCCAGGAAGCCGGGTTCCCTCCTGGGCGGCGTGGCCGCGCACGGTCGGGCGCGGCCGGGCGCCGCCGGGTCAGCCGGGGTCCACCGAGAACCGGTAGACGGTGGTCGAGCGGTACTCCTCCCCCGGGCGCAGGACGGTGGAGGGGTAGCAAGGGCGGTGCGGGGAGTCGGGGAAGTGCTGGGTTTCCAGCGCGATCCCGGCGAAGGCCCGGTACGGTGCGCCGCCCGGGCCTGTCAGCGAGCCGTCGAAGAGGTTCCCGGTGTAGATCTGCAGGCCGGGCTCGGTGGTCAGGCACTCCATCCGTCTGCCGCTGGCGCGGTGCGCCAGTACCGCCACCCGCCGCGGGTCCTGGCCCTCGTGCGGACGGAGCACCCAGTTGTGGTCGTAGCCTCCGCCGGCCAGGGTCAGCTGCGGGTGGTCGGCCGTGATCCGCTCGCCGACCGGGCGCGGCCCGGTGAGGTCGAACGGGGTGCCCTCGACCGGGAAGTGCGGGCCGTACGGGATCAACTCCCCGTCCACGGGCGTGTACTGGTCCGCGTCGACCTGCAGCACGTGGTCGAGGATGGTGCCGCTGCCCTCGCCGGCCAGGTTGAAGTAGGCGTGGTTGGTCAGGTTGACCACCGTGGGCGCGTCGGTGACGGCCTCGTACGCGAGTGTGAGCGAACCCGCACGGTCCAGCAGACAGGTCACCTTGACGGTGAGCGCGCCGGGGAAGCCCTGGTCGCCGTCCGGGCTGTGCAGCGTGAAGCGGACGCCGACGCGGCTCGGCTCGCGCACCTCTGTGGCATCCCAGATGCGCGCGTCGAAGCCTTCGGGGCCGCCGTGCAGGGTGTGGCCGTTTCCCTGGGTCCGCAGCCGGTGGACGGCGCCCTCGACGGGCAGTTCGCCGCCTGCGATCCGGTTCGCGTAGCGGCCGACCGTTGCCCCGAAGTACTTCGCCTCGCCGAGCATGTCCGCCACGCTCGCGCCGCCCAGCACGATGTTGGCGCGGTGCCCGTCCCGGTCCGGTACGTACAGCGCCTGGAGCCGGGCTCCGAGGCTGAGCACTTCCGCCATGACGGCGCCCTCGGAGCCGAAGGCCCAGCGGTCGACGACCCGCCCGCCCGGGAGGGTCGCGTACGGCTCGCGGCGGATCGTCAGGGAACCGTCGTCGAGGCGGGTGGGCGCGTCGGGCATGGCTGTTCGTCACTCCGGTTCGGGGGACGGGGGCGGGTTCGGGAGGACCGAGAGGGCGGCGGCGGCCCGGGAGGACCCCCGCCCGCCGTCTGCGTCAGAAGCCCTGGGCCAGGCGGTGGTAGGCCTGGTTCCAGCGGATCTCCTTGGTGAACCGGCGGATCGTGGTGTCCGCGTCGATGACCAGCAGCTCGGTGGCGAGGATGTCGGCGAGGTCGCCCAGCTCCTCGGTCCCGATCGCGCTGGACAGCACGGTGTGGTGGGGCGCGCCGGCGGTCAGCCACGCCTCGGTCGAGGTGCGCAGGTTCGGGCGCGGCTGCCAGACGGCGCGCGCGACGGGGAGGTTCGGCAGCGGTTCGAGGGGCTCGACCACGTCGATCTCGTTGGCGACCAGGCGGAACCGGTCGCCCATGTCGGCCAGCCCGACCACGACGGCGGGACCGGTCCGGGCGTCGAAGACGAGGCGGACCGGGTCCTCGCGGCCCCCTATGCCCAAGGGGTGGATCTCGCAGGACGGCACGTCCGATGCGATGGTCGGGCAGACCTCCAGCATGTGCGCGCCGAGGATCAACTCCCGCCCCGCCTCCAAGTGGTAGGTGTAGTCCTCCATGAAGGAGGTGCCGCCCTGCAGCCCGGTGGACATCACTTTGAGCGTGCGCAGCAGGACGGAGGTCTTCCAGTCGCCCTCGCCGCCGAATCCGTATCCGTCGGCCATCAGCCGCTGCACCGCCAGGCCGGGTAGCTGGCGCAGGCCGCCGAGGTCTTCGAAGTTGGTGGTGAAGGCGTGGAAGCCGCCGTCCGTCAGGAATCCGCGCAGGCCGAGTTCGATGCGCGCGGCGTAGCGCAGTGAGTCGTGACGGTCCCCGTCCGCGCGGAGTTCGGGCGCGAGGCGGTAGGTGTCCTCGTACTCCTCGACCAGTTCGGTCACGCCGGCGTCGGCGGCCGCGTCGACGGCTGCGACCAGGTCGTTGACGCCGTACGTGTTGACCGAGACGCCGAAGCGGAGTTGGGCCTCGACCTTGTCGCCCTCGGTCACGGCGACGTCGCGCATGTTGTCGCCGAATCGCGCCAGCTTGAGGCTCTGAAGCTCGGAGCGGCCTGCCGCGGCCCGGGCCCAGGAGGCGATCCGGGCAGCGACCGAGGGGTCGCTGACGTGTCCGGCGACGGTCTTGCGTGCGACGCCGAGCCGGGACTGGATGTAGCCGAACTCGCGGTCGCCGTGGGCCGCTTGGTTCAGGTTCATGAAGTCCATGTCGATCGACGCCCAGGGCAGTGCGGCATCGGCCTGGGTGTGCAGGTGGAGCAACGGCTTGCGCAGGGCGTCCAGGCCCGCGATCCACATTTTCGCCGGGGAGAAGGTGTGCATCCAGGCGATGAGGCCGATGCAGGTGTCGTCTGCGTTGGCGTCCAGGCAGACCCGCCGGATCGCGCCGGCGTCGGTGAGTACGGGCTTCCAGACGATGTTCACCGGGATGCCGGAGTCGCCGAGTGCGTCGGCGATCCGGCGGGACTGCTCTGCGACCTGACGCAAGGTGTCGTCGCCGTACAGCCCTTGGCTGCCGGTCAGGAACCAGACTTCGCGGCCCTGGACTGCCTTCTGTGCCTTCATGGGGGCGTGGGTCTCCTTAGCGGGCAGCGGGCTGCTGGCCGTACACGTTCTGGTAGCGGTGGTTGAGGCGGTCGATGTCGTCCTGCGCTATCGGCAGGGGTTCGCCGAGCTGGCGGGAGATGTGGACGGTGCGGGCGACGTCCTCGCACATCACGGCGGCCTTGACGGCGGCCTTGGCGTCCTTGCCGATGGTGAAGACGCCGTGGCTCTTCATCAGGACGGCCGGCGAGCGGTGGCCCCGGAGGGTCTCGACGATGCCCCGGCCGATGGAGTCGTCGCCGATGAGCGCGAAGGGGCCGACGGGGATCTCGGCGCCGAACTCGTCGGCCATGGCGGTCAGTACGCAGGGCACGGCCTCTCCACGCGCGGCCCAGGCGCTCGCGTACGTCGAGTGGGTGTGCACCACTCCGCCGACCTCGGGCATGTGGCGGTACACGTAGGCGTGCGCGGCGGTGTCCGAGGACGGGGACTGGTCGCCCTCGACGACCTTGCCGTCCAGGTCGCAGAGGATCATGTTCCGGGGCGTCAGCTCGTCGTACGAGACGCCGCTCGGCTTGATGACCATCAGGTCCTCGCCGGGGACGCGGGCGGAGACGTTGCCGGCCGTCCAGACGACGAGGCCGTAGCGGACCAGCTCCTGGTGGAGGTCGCTGACCTGGCGGCGCAGCAGATCGATCGGGGAACTCATGGTCGGACCTCGCTCTTCTGGGCGGCCGGGGTGGCCTCGGGGTCGGTTCGCGGGGCGGTGAGCGCCGCGTTGCGGATGGCGCGGAGGCGGTGGAGGAGCTTGTCGGGGCCGGTGGCGAAGTGGTCGTGCAGGGCGCGGTACTCGGCGTAGAGGCGGTCGTAGGCGTCGGCGCGCGCGGTGTCCGGTTGGTGGACTCCGCGGCGTACGCGGCCCATGGCGGCGGCCGCTGTGCGTACGTCCGGGTGCGCGCCGGCGGCGACGGCGGCGTGGATGGCGGAGCCGAGGGCGGGGCCCTGGGCGGACTCGGCGAGGGAGACGGGCCGGCGCAGCACGTCGGCGTAGATCCGCATGAGCAGGGGGTTCTTCTTCAGCCCGCCGGTCACGATGAACTCCGTGACGGGGACGCCGCCCTGCTCCAGGGCGTCGATGATGGTGCGGGTGCCGAAGGCGGTGGCCTCCAGCAGGGCGCGGTAGATCTCCTCGGGGCGGGTGGTGAGGGTGAGGCCGACTATGACTCCGGAGAGGTGGTGGTCGACGAGGGTGGAGCGGTTTCCGTTCATCCAGTCGAGGGCGACCAGGCCGTGGCCGCCGACGGGCTGGTCGGCGATCTTGCGGGACAGCAGCTGGTGCAGGTCCTCGCCGGTGGCTTCGGCCTCTGCGCGGTAGTGGGTCGGCACGCCTTGGCGCAGCCACCAGGCGAAGATGTCGCCGACCGCGCTCTGCCCGGCCTCGTAGCCGTAGGCGCCCTCCACGATGCCGCCGTCGACGACTCCGCAGATTCCGGGGACGTCGGCGAGGGCGGGGCCGTTGACGACGTGGCAGGTGGAGGTGCCCATGATGGCGAGCAGCTGGCCGTTCTCGACGGCCTGGGCGGCAGGGGCCGCGACATGGGCGTCGACGTTGCCGGTGGCGACGGCGATGCCCTCGGGCAGCCCGGTCCAGGAGGCCGCCTCGGCGGTGAGGGAGCCGGCCCGCGATCCCAGCGGCGACAGCGGATGCTCCAGCCGGGTGCGCGCGAAGTCGGCGAAACCGGGGTGCAGGGCGGCGAGGTAGTCCTCGCTGGGGTAGTGGCCGTCCTGGTGGATGCCTTTGTATCCCGCCGTGCAGGTGTTGCGGGTTTCGACGCCTGCGAGCTGCCAGACGATCCAGTCCGCGGCCTCGATCCAGCGCTCGGTGGCGGCGTAGGTGTCCGAGTCCTCTTCGAGAACCTGGAGCGCCTTGGCGTACTGCCATTCGGCGGAGATCTTGCCGCCGTAGCGGGAGATCCACTTCTCGGCGCGCAGGTGGGCGAGGTGGTTGATGCGGTCGGCCTGGCCCTGGGCCGCGTGGTGCTTCCAGAGCTTGGGCCAGGCGTGCGGGCGAACGCCCAGCGCGGTCTCGGCGAGCGGGGTGCCGTCGGCCCGTACGGGGAGGACGGTGCAGGCGGTGAAGTCGGTGGCGATGCCGATGACGGCGGCCGGGTCGATGCCGCTCGCGGCCACTGCGGCGGGGACGGCGGTGCGCAGCACCTCGCGCCAGTCCTCGGGGTGCTGGAGGGCCCAGTCGGGCGGCAGGGGCTGACCGGTGGTGGGGAGTTCACGCTCGATGACGCCGTGCGGGTACACGTGGACGGCGGAGCCGACCTCCTCGCCGTCGCGGACGCGGACCACCACGGCCCGGCCGGAGAGAGTGCCGAAGTCGACACCCACGACATGGCTCTCCGCGGTCTGGGGGGGATGGGTCACGGTCACTTCACATCCTTCGTACGGAGCCCCGAGAGGGCGCAGCGATGCCGTCGGGGCATCGCCCGGGGATTGTTAGCGCTAACAATCAGCCTGTCAAGGCCGGGCTCGCCTTAAGCCGGTCAGACCTTGCGACGGCCGGCGATCAGGCGCTGGAGCAGGATGAAGACGAACAGCAGGCCGCCGACCACGATCCTGGTCCACCACGAGCTGAGCGTGCCCTGGAAGCTGATGACGGTCTGGATCAGGCCCAGCACGAGCACCCCCAGCGCGGTCCCGAGCAGGTATCCGGACCCTCCGGTCAGGAGCGTCCCGCCGATCACCACGGCCGCAATCGCGTCCAGCTCCAGGCCCACCGCGTGGAGCCCGTAGCCGGAGAGCATGTAGAAGGTCAGCAATACTCCCCCGAGCGCCGAGCAGAAGCCGCTGACGGCGTACACTGCCATCTTCGTCCGCCCGGCCGGGAGCCCCATCAGCCGGGCCGACTGCTCGCTGCCGCCCAGCGCGTACACGTTCCGGCCCAGCCGTGTGTAGTGCAGGACCGCGAACGCGATCACCAGCACACCTACCGCGATCAGAACACTCGGCGAGACGAACAGGTCGCCGGGCAGGGGGATCCGGGTCTGGGCGAAGGCCGTATAGGCCGGGTCGGTGAGGGAGATCGAGTCGATGCTGATCGTGTAGCAGAGGCCACGGGCCAGGAACATGCCGGCGAGCGTCACGATGAACGGTTGGATCTCGAAGGAGTGGATCACCCACCCCATCGCGAGCCCGGCGCCCGTCCCCACCGCCAGGACCAGCGGGATCACCAGCAACGGCGGCCAGCCGTGCTGTTCCACCAGCCAGGCGGAGATCATCGTCGACAGTGCGACCATCGCGCCGACCGACAGGTCGATCCCTCCGGTCAGCACCACGAAGGTCATCCCGATGGCGACCACCAGCAGGAAGGCGTTGTCGATGAGCAGGTTGAGCAGCACCTGCCCGGAGAAGAATCCGTCGTACTGGACGGATCCGGCACCGAACATCGATATCAGCAGGGCCGATGTGACCAGCAGCGGGATGTACGCGCGGCCACGCGCTGCCGTGATCGCGCTCATGCCCCCACCTCCGTGTTCTCTGTCGTCAGCGGACGCGGCGTCGGGCCGCGCCCGCTCCGGGCCCGTCGGCGCGCGGCCTTGGCCCGGAAGGCGGGTGACTGGATCAGGCAGACCGCGATCACCACGAAGGCTTTGAAGACCAGGGTGGTCTCCGGCGGGATGCCGATGGTGTAGACGGTGGTGGACAGGGTCTGGATGATCAGCGCACCGATCACCGTGCCGCCGAGCGAGAACCGCCCGCCGGTCAGCGCGGTGCCGCCGACCACCACGGCGAGGATGGCGTCCAGCTCGATCCAGAGCCCGGCGTTGTTGCCGTCCGCACTGGAGACGTTCGAGCTGATCATGAGCCCGGCGACCGCGGCGCACAGCGCGCTGAAGACGTACACCAGGCATATCAGGCCCATCGCCCGGATGCCGACCAGGCGACTGGCGACCGGGTTGCCGCCGACCGACTCCAGCAGCAGCCCGAGCGCCGTACGCCGGGTCAGCAGCGACGTCAGCAGCATCACCACGACCGCGAGCAGGATCGCGAACGGCATGGTGAGCCAGTAACCGCCGCCGATCAGCTTGTAGGGCTCGCTGGTGACGGTGACGATCTGGCCGTCCGTCACCAGCTGGGCGACACCGCGTCCGGCCACCATCAGGATGAGGGTGGCGATGATCGGCTGGACACCGACCCCCGCCACCAGTACGCCGTTGATCAGCCCCAGGACGAGGGCCACCGCCAGGGCGATGGCGACGGCGCCGAACACCGTGCCCGGGCTTGCCGGGTCGGCCGCGCCGCTGATGTGCAGGCAGGCCAGCGCGCCCGCGATGGCGACGGTGGAGCCGACCGAGAGGTCGATGCCGCTGGTCGCGATGACCAGCGTCATGCCCAGCGCCACCAGGATCAGGGGAGCGCCGAAGTGGAGGATGTCGATCAGGCTCCCGTACAGGTGCCCGTCCTTGACCCGGATCGCGAAGAAGTCCGGAGTGAACAGCACGTTGGCCAGCAGCAGGGCCGCGAGCACGGTGGCGGGCCAGAAGAGGCGGTGCTTGGTCATGACCGGGCTCCGCTCGCGATCGTCGCCATGATGCGCTCGGGAGTGAGCGATCCGTCGTTCGGCAGCTCGGCGACCAGCCGGCGGTCCCGCAGCACGCCCACCCGGTGGCTGAGCCGCAGAACTTCCTCCAGCTCGGCCGAGATGAACAGCACCGACATGCCGTCCCGGGCCAGCGCGGCCACCAACTTCTGGATTTCGGCCTTGGCGCCGATGTCGATGCCCCGGGTCGGCTCGTCGAGGATCAACAGCTTGGGGTCGGTGATCAGCCAGCGAGCCAGCAGTACCTTCTGCTGGTTGCCGCCGCTGAGATGGCGCACCAGCGCCTCGGGGTTGTCCGGGCGGATGTCCAGTGACCGGATCCAGCGCAGCGCGATCTCGTCCTGCTTGGAGCGGGAGAGCGGACGCGTCCAGCCGCGGGCCGCCTGCAAGGCCAGGATGATGTTCTCGCGTACCGTCAACTCCGCCACCAGACCCTCGTTCTTGCGGTCCTCCGAGCAGAAGGCGATCCCGTACGAGATCGCGGCGCGCGGCGTGCGCAGCGCGACGGTGGCGTCCTCGATCCGCACCGAGCCCTGGGAACTGCGGTCGGCACCGAACAGCAGGCGGGCTGCTTCCGTACGCCCTGACCCCAACAGTCCTGCAAGTCCTACGACTTCACCGGGCCGGATGGTGAGGTCGTACGGCTCGATCGCGCCGGTGCGACCCAGGCCGTCGGCGCTCAGGAACGGAGTGGTCCTGGCTTCGGCGGCGGGCTCGTGACGACTGGTGCCCGACAGCTCCTCCAGGCTCCTCAGTTCGCCGCCGATCATGCGGGCGACCAGTTCGACCTGGCTCAACCCACTGATCGGGTACTCGCCCTCCAGCTTGCCGTTGCGCAGGATGGTCATCCGGTCGCAGATCTCGTAGATCTGGTCCAGGAAGTGCGAGACGAACAGGATCGCCACGCCCTGATCGCGCAACCGGCGTATCACCGCGAACAGTTGTCGCACCTCGTCGCGGTCCAGGCTGGAGGTCGGCTCGTCCAGGATCAGCACCTTGGCCGAGACGTCCACCGCCCGGACGATCGCGACCAGTTGCTGGACCGCGATCGAGTAACTGCCCAGTGGGGCGGTGACGTCGATGTCCAGGTCGAGGTCGGCGACCAGCTCTGCGGCGCGGCGACGGAGGGACGACCAGTGGATGAGTCCGAGGCGGCGCGGTTCACGGCCGATGAAGATGTTCTCTGCGACCGACAGGTTCAGGCAGAGGTTGACCTCCTGGTACACCGTGCTGATCCCGGCCTGCTGCGCCTGCAGCGGGCCGGGGATGTGCACGGGCCGGCCGCTCAGCACGACCTCGCCGCCGTCCGACGCGTAGACGCCGGTGAGCACCTTGATCAGCGTGGACTTGCCGGCGCCGTTCTCACCCATCAGGGCGTGCACCTCGCCGGGGAAGAGCCGGAAGTCGACCCCGTCCAGCGCCACCACGCCCGGGAACTCCTTGCGGATCCCCTGTACTTCCAGGACCGGGTGCTGTGCACGGTGCGCAGGCATCCGCCCCCTCCTCTCGTGGTCGCGACCGGGGCCGGCCGGGTCGGATCCGGGCAGCCCCTGGTCACCGGGCCGGTCAGTACTGGCGGGTCGGCAGGGCGGCCGCGGCCTGGTCCTGGGTGAAGACGCCCTCTTCGGTCTTGATCCGGCGCGGCACCTGTTCGCCGGCCTTGACCTTCTTGATCAGGTCCATCAGCTGGTCGCCCAGGAGGGGGTTGCACTCGACGAGGACGTTGATCTTGCCCTGGCTCATCGCGGTGAAGGCGTCCTTGACACCGTCGACCGAGATGATCTTGATGTCGGTGCCGGGCTTCTTGCCGGCTTCCTCGATGGCCTGGATGGCGCCGAGTGCCATGTCGTCGTTGTGCGCGTAGAGCACGTCGATCTTCGGCTGGGACTTCAGGAAGGCCTGCATGACCTCCTTGCCCTTGGCGCGTGTGAAGTCACCGGTCTGGGAGGCCGTGATCTTGAGCTTGGGGTCCGTCTTGATGACGTCGGCGAACCCCGATTTGCGGTCGTTGGCCGGGGCGGAGCCGGTGGTGCCCTGCAGCTCCACGATGTTCACCGGGTCGCTCTTGCCCTGGTACTCCTTCACCAGCCAGTCGCCGGCCTTCTTGCCCTCCTCGACGAAGTCCGAACCGAGGAAGGTGGCATAGAGCGACTCATCCTTGGAGTCCACCGCGCGGTCCGTCAGGACGACCGGGATGTGGGCGGCCTTGGCCTCCTTGAGCACGGTGTCCCAGCCCGATTCGACCACCGGCGAGAAGGCGATGACGTCCACCTTCTGCTGGATGAACGAGCGGATGGCCTTGATCTGGTTCTCCTGCTTCTGCTGGGCGTCAGAGAACTTCAGCGTGATCCCGGCCTTCTTGGCCGCATCCTGGACGGACTTGGTGTTGGCCGTGCGCCACCCGCTCTCCGCGCCGACCTGGGAGAAGCCCACGGTGAGCGGCCCTCCGGAGTCCTTGCCGCCGGCCGAGCCGCCGCCGCCGGAACCGCAAGCGGACAGAACGGCGACCATCGTGCCGGCGACCAGGGCCGCCGCAGCTCTCTTGGACATCTTGGGATTCCTCTCGAGTGGGGAGGCCGCTCTCGGCGCGGACGGATCGACCGCGGGCAGATGGACCAGGCAGGCCGACCGGCGCGGGAGGCGGTGGAAACACCGTCGGGGGCGATGGGCGCCCGGTGCGGCGTTGGTGCAGGCGGCGGTGCGGTCCGCGCCGTCCATGTGAACGGGATGTAGCGGTGCCGTTTCGCTTGAGTGAGATTGTTAACGCTCACAATTCCATGGACAAGGGGACCGCCATGCCGTTACCCAATCTTGACCAGGCCGTCCGCGGGCGGCCTAACGCGCCACCGGGCCGGCACTGCGCCGCAGCACCATCTCCGGCGAGATCAGCACGTGGCTGCGGGCGTGGCCGACGCCGGTCAGCTCCTCCACCAGCAGCTCAAGAGCGCGGCGTCCCAGCTCACCGAAGTCCTGACGCACGGTGGTCAGCGGTGGGGCGAAGTACGCGGCTTCGGGAATGTCATCGAACCCGACCACGCTGATGTCCCCCGGAATCGCCCGTCCCGCCTCATGGAACGCGCGGAGCAGGCCGAGGGCCATGTGGTCGTTGGCGCAGAAGACCGCCGTGACCAGAGGATCCTCGGCGATCCGTAGTCCGGCCTCGTACCCGGACCTCGCGCTCCAGTCGCCGCTCTGTACCGGGGGCACCTCGGCGCCGCCGGCCTCGAGGGCCTTGCGCCAGCCGTCCTGTCGGGTCTTGGTCTCCAGCCAGCCGGGGGGGCCGGCGACGTGGTGGACCGTGGCATGCCCGAGGTCGAGCAGGTGTCGGGTGGCTGCCAGCGCCCCCGACTCGTTGTCGACGGCCACCATCGGCACTCGGGACTGGCTGCCCGATCCGACCGCGACCACCGGCACCGCGCTGGACAGCTTCGCCACCGCGCTCACCGCCGAGATCTGCGGCGCGATGACGACGATGCCCTCCACGCCCTGGTCGCGGAGCCGGTCCACCGCCTCCTGCACAGAGCGGCTGTCCAGCGAACGCAGGCTGGCGACGCTGACGAAGTACCCCGCACTGCGCGCGGCCTGCTCGATCCCGTCCAGCATCGAGGCGGGCCCGTAGAGTGCGCTGCCGAAACTGACCACCCCCAGGGTCTGGGAGCGGCGGGTGACCAGCGCGCGGGCTGCCGAGTTGGGACGGTAGTCCAGCTCCCGGATGGCGGCGAGCACCCGGTCCCGGGTGTCGGGCCGGACGTGCGGTGCACCGTTCAGCACCCGGGACACGGTCTGGTGGGACACGCCGGCGACCCGCGCCACATCCGCCATCACGGGCTGGCGGGACTCCGGCTCGGTGCTTGCAGTTCCCACTCAAGGCCCCCTCATCGGTCGTACCAGTGTGGTTCACAGCCGCTCAGTGCCTACGAGTGACGGCGCTCGGCGGTTGGATCACTGTCGGGATCCGGTCGATGGCGCAGGGCTTCGCAGACCTTACGACTGTCTCACGAGTGCTCACGAGAGTGTATTTGTTCGCGATCACATGGCCTGTCGCAGCCTGCGAGGTCCGCCCCCGGGGCGGCCCCGGCACCCCCCTGCTGCGCTCCCTGTCCGACACCTTCTTCCTGGACGGCTACCGCGGCGCTGCTTTCGACGCGGCACAACTCGTCCTTCGCCTCTCCCGCGTCCCCGGCCGGGGTCCCGTCCGCGTCATATCGTCGCCGCGCTCTCCGACCCCCGCCTTCGCCTCCCGCTGCACCTCAAGAGGTCCCGTGGTGACACCGACGAGACCTCCTGCAGCGACCAGCAGTTCGTTCTCGGCGACTCCGGCAACACCGCCCTGCTCGATCTGCGAGCCGCGACCGAGCGGCCCTCACGCAGCCTCCCCCAGGAGACCTGGCGGTCCATCCTCCGCCGCCGTTGCGCTGCGGGGTGAGATCGTGAGTCGTCAAGGCCCGGGTCTCGATCGGGGTGACGTAGCTGTATGCCGAGTGCTTGCGCAGACGGGTGCGGTTGTACTCGGTCTCGATTCGTCCCAGTACAACGTGCGCCGGTGGTCACCCCGCCGATCAGCGGAATCGCCCCCGCCGACAGGCGGAAATTCATCGCGCGGGTGTGGTCCTTTGCAGACAACGCCCACTCCAGCCCCCAGAGTAGTCATGCGATGGCATTGAGTGATTGCCGTCGTGTTTCAGGGAACCTCCTGGGTGCGGAGTGTGACGGGGCGGCCGAACGTGCCTGGGTGGGGTCTCAGTCGAGCCATACGGGGGCCTGCAGTTCGCCCAAGAAGATGGGTCAACGGAGAGTGCCTGCGCAGCAACAGCCCGGCACGGCCGCGGGGGTCCTCTCGTCGAAGAGCTTGATCCAGGTGCGAGTGCGGCGAGGGCCGTCAAGCCCGCGTCGACGGCCGCAGGCGGCAGGAGCCGCCACAGCGGCATGCCCGTGCCCACCCGGTCGCCCCCCACACACACATCCGAAGCCTTCCTCTCCGGGCGCCAAGCGCCCCAAGCTCCGGCCGTCTCCGGCCCAGCCATCGTGTTCACCGCGGCCTGGTCCCGATTCCTTCGGCGCGGGCCGCTGGAGCACCTGCTCAACGGCGCCACCACGCTGGCGAAGTCCCTCCGATGAGGTCTCAGCTCTTCGCCCAGCCTGCCGTCGGAAACCGCCGCGCACGAGGCGGGCTGCTGAACGGACGCGACAGCCCTCCCCCTCCCCGATCTGACGCTGGAACGACGCGGTCTCAGTGGCCCGGTACCGGACTTCGGCGGGCGGCAACCTTTTCCGGAGCGGCGGCAACTGACGGGCACACCAGAAGGCGATCACACCCACGGGTCGCCCGATCTCCCGCCGCATGCCGCCGCGCACCGCTGACCTGAGCGGTTGTACGGGGCAGGGCCGAAGCAAGGAGTAGCCCCCATGAACGAGACGGATCCCACGGCGGACGGCCGCAGCCGGCGCAAGGCCGCGGCTGGTGGCGAGCGGCGTACGCGGGGGCGCCACCGCCGGCGCGGGATAACGATCGGCCTGATGCTGGGCGTGCCTGGAGTCCTCGGCCCCTACCTGCTGTTCGTGCAGGCCGATTCGAACGCCGCGACGGTGGATGCCGACGCCTACTACACGCTGACCTCTGTCCGCAGCGACAAGGTGCTCGACGTGCCGGGGGCGGACACGTCGGACGGCGTCTGGATACGGCAGGCGAGCCGCGTGGCAGGTGCCGCGAGTCAGCAGTGGCGGCTGAGGCAGGCGGGGGACGGCTACTACGAGGTGGAGAACCGCAGCAGCCGCAAGGTCCTCGGAGTGCGCGGCGCTTCCAAGGAGTCCGCGGCGGCCGTCGAGCAGCAGACCGACCACGGTTCCGCCACGCAGCAGTGGAAGATGCAGGACGTGGGCGATGGGGCGGTGAAGTTCGTCTCCCGGAGCAACGGCATGGTGCTGGACGTGTGGGGCGGCTCCACCGGCGAGGGGGTGCCGCTCATCCAGTACGCCGACCGGGGCAGCACCAACCAGCAGTGGAAGCTGGTGAAGGCGGCCGGCTCGGGCAGGTACACCTGGCACAACGCGCAGATCGTCGGTGGAGGGTTCGTCACCGGGCTGGTCTTCAACCCCGCCCGCAAGGACCTGCTGTACGCCCGGACCGACATCGGCGGTGCCTACCGCTGGGACGCGACCGCCGCCCAATGGACCTCGTTGACCGACTGGATCGGTGGATCCGACTGGAACCTGCTCGGGATCGAGAGCCTGGCGACCGACCCCGTCGACCCGAACCGCCTGTACCTCGCGAGCGGCACCTACACCAATGACTGGGCGGGCAACGGTGCGATCCTCCGCTCCACCGACCAGGGCAAGACGTTCCAGCGCACCGACCTGCCGTTCAAACTGGGCGGCAACGAGGACGGCCGGTCCATGGGCGAGCGGCTGGTGGTGGACCCCGCCAACCACGGCACGCTCTACCTGGGCACCCGCAAGAACGGGCTCTGGCGCAGCACCGACTACGGCGTGACCTGGAGCCAGGTCGCAGCCTTCCCCGTCAAGGACGGTGCGAGCAGCGGCGTCGGCCTGTCCTTCGTGACCTTCGGCCCGGCCGGCAGCCGGACGATCTACGTCGGGGTGGCCGACAAGACCACCTCGCTGTACCGCTCCACCGACGGCGGCAGCAGCTGGCAGGCCGTGTCCGGCCAGCCCACAGGGCAGCTGCCGCAGCACGGTGTGCTGTCCGGTGACGGCTCGCTGTATCTGACGTACACCAATGCCCCGGGCCCGAACGGTGTGACGGCCGGTTCCGTGTGGAAGTACACGCCGTCCACCGGGGCCTGGAAGAACATTTCACCGTCCAGCGGTGGTTACGGCTTCGCCGGGCTGGCTGTCGATCCGCAGCGCCCGTCCACGGTGATGGTCACCACGCTGGACCGCTGGTGGCCCTCGGACGAGGTGTACCGGTCGACCGACGGCGGCGCCTCCTGGAAGGCGCTCGGCGCGACCTCGGTGCGGGACAACTCCGCTGCGCCGTACGTGGGCACGGGCATCGGGCACTGGATGGGCGCGCTGGCCATCAACCCCTTCGACTCCGGGCACGTGCTGTACGGCACCGGGTCGGGGATATGGGGCAGCAACGACGTGACCGCGGCGGACAAGGGGGGTGCCACGCACTGGACGGTCCCGGCCAAGGGGCTGGAGGAGACCGCGGTCCTCGGGCTGATCAAGCCCCCGGGCCTCCCGCTGATCAGTGCGCTCGGCGATGTCAGCGGATTCCGGCACGAGGACCTGACCAAGGTACCCGCCAAAGCACTCTCCGGACCGCTGTTCTCCAACACCACCGGCATCGACTTCGCCCAGGCGAAGCCGGGGTTCGTGGTCCGGGTCGGTCTCGGTGGCGAGCAGCACGGTGCCTATTCGACCGACGGCGGGGCCGGCTGGACGCCGTTCGCCGGGGAACCCGTGCGCGGAGCGGGCGGCGGGGCCGTGGCGGTCTCGGCGGACGGCGCCGCCGTCGTCTGGACGCCCGCGGGCCAGAGGCCGTTCCACTCGACGAACCGCGGTGCGACCTGGACGGCCGCCTCCGGTCTGCCCGCGGACTCGGCCGTGGTGGCCGACCGTTCGTCGGCGAACACGTTCTACGCCCTCAAGGGCGGCACCCTGTACGCCAGCGCCGATGGCGGCAAGAGCTTCACCGCCCGGGCCACCGGCCTGGGTGACGGACAGCTCAAGGCGGCCCCGGGCGTCGCCGGTGACCTGTGGATCACAGGCGGAGGCAACGGACTCCTGCACTCCACCAATGGCGGGGCGAGCTTCAACAAGCTCGCCGGCGTGCAGCAGGCGCACGGTGTCGGCTTCGGCAAGCCCGCCCCGGGCGCCACCTACCAGGCTCTCTACCTCAGCGGGACGCTGAAGGGCGTCACCGGGGTGTTCCGCTCCATCGACGGCGGTTCGACCTGGGTCCGGATCAACGACGACCAGCACCAGTTCGGCGGGAGCGTCATCTCCGTCATCATCGGCGACCCGGACGTGTACGGCCGGGTCTACCTGGGCGGCTACGGCCGTGGCGTGGTGTACGGCGACGTGTCCTGATCGCCCCGGGCCGGGCCGGGGCGGGCGGCCGTGCGCGGCGCCCGCCCCGGTCTCGGCGACATCGACATCGGCACCGGACCGGACCGGACCGGATCGGACCGGAGCGGCAACCTTTTCGCCTTCGGCGGCCACTGATAAGTGCGACGTCGACTCGATCTACCGAACGGATGGGCATGAGGACAACGAAACACGGTGCGCCGCGGCCGCGGCGCAGACGCGGGGCGGCCGTCGGCATTCCGTTGGCGGTGACGGCAGTCGGTGCGCTGGCCTGCCTGGCCCTCACGCTCCTCCCCGGGAGCCGGTCCGGTGCCGGGCTTCCCACCGGCGCATCCGTAGCGGCTGCCCCAACGAACGCACCGTCCAGTTCCGGGTCGCCGGTAGCAGAGGCCGGCGCCGCGACCGCATCGACGCAGCCGACGGTCACGAGCCCGCCCCCGCCGTCAGCCGCCGGTGTCCCGACGCCCTCGGCCTCCAGCCCGGCACGCACGGAGTCGCCAGCCTCTTCGGCGGGACGGATCAAGCCCTCGGTCAGCTACCAGGGAGTCGCGACTTCCTATGCCGCGGGTGACGGCAATGGTGCCTGCCTGTACGGACCGTCCGGTGATCTCATGATCGCGGCGATGAACCACACCGACTACGAGTCGGCCAAAGCGTGCGGGGCGTACGTGCGGGTCCGCGCCGCCAACGGGAACTCCATCACGGTGCGGATCGTCAACGAGTGCCCCCTGCCCTGCGCACCGGGGCAACTCGACCTCAGCCAACAGGCCTTCGCCAAGCTCGCGAACCCCTCACTCGGCCGGATCCCGATCACCTGGACGCTGCTGAGCCCCGCCGCGCCCGACACGCTCTCCATCCGGTACAAGACCGGGTCCAGCCGCTCTTGGTGCGGCGTCCAGGTGATCGGGCATCGGAACCCGGTGGCGGTGCTCGAACTCCGGACCGCCAGCGGCTGGCGGAAACTGCCCCGCACCGACTACAACTACTTCCTCTCCACCGGCGGCAGCGGATGCGGCGGAGCGATCAGGGTCACCGACCTTTACGGAGAACAACTGACCGTCGAGGGGATCGCACTGAAACCGGACGTCGCGCAACAGACCCGCGTCCAGTTCGCCCGGCATTGACCGTGCCGTCCACCCACCGTCACGGCTCTGCCCCCGCGGTCGGCCACTGTCCGGCCGCGGTGACGGGCACTGTTACGCTCGAGCCGATTGTTAACGCGCACATAGCAGGGAGAGGGCGACCGGGGGAGATGCTCCTTCATGACGCGTCCGCGGAGTTTCACGACTTCTTCGAACGCCACTACGCCGAACTGGCCCGTCTCGCCCATCTCCTGACCGGCGAGACGGACGCGGCCGACGACCTCGCCGCGGATGCCCTGGTCGCCCTGTGGCAGCGCTGGGACCGGCTTCGCAAGGCTGACCACCCGCTCGCCTACGCTCGCGGCGTGGTCGCCAACATGGCGCGGGAACGGATCCGCAGTGCGGTGCGCGAGCGGCGCCGGATCGCGCTGTTCTGGTCCCGCAGTCCGGAGCAGGTGGCGGGGCCGGACGTGGCGGCCGTGCTGGACGTACGTACGGCGCTCGCCCGGCTGCCGTTCCGGAAGCGGTCGTGCGTGGTGCTGCGCCACGCCTTCGACCTCTCGGAGAAGGACACCGCGGCGGCGCTGGGCATATCGGTCGGTACGGTCAAGAGCCAGACCTCGAAGGGAATGGCCGAGTTGGAACGGATACTTGGCACACGAGCGGTCGGCGACCTGGTGGCGGGGAGGAGGAACCGGTGAACGAGGACATCACCCGTCGGCTGCGCGACGCCGCCGAGGCCCACCAGCCCGATCGCGCCCGGATGCTGGCCCGCGTGGAACGCGGGGCGGCCGACGGCACCGTCCGTCACCGCACACCGTCCATCGCGAGATCCTGGCCCAAGGCCGCCCTCGCAGGCCTCGCCATCACCGCCACCCTGGCCACGGGTGGTCTCGCGGTCGCGGGCATCGTCCGCACTCCGCCACCGTCGGACAGCGCCACCACCCCCGCGACCCCGTCCCCGACGTTTCCTTCCCGTCCGACGCCCTCTGCTCCCACCACCCCCGCCGCCCCGGCCCCGACTCCGACCACCACGGCCCCGGTCGGCCCGCGCCCCACTCCGCTGCCCAGCAGCCGGGTTCAGAACGGGCCCCTGTCGTCGGACGGCTCGGTGGATCCGCACAGCACCGTCTACTGGGCCCAGAGCAACCTCACTCTCAAGACCACACAGCCGCTCACCTCGCTCACCGTGGAACTGCGCATCGCCCAAACCGGCGGCGTGCAGAACACCGGCAACTGGCGCACCCTGCCGAGTGAAGACTTCATCGTCACCGTTCAGGAGGCCGGCGGAGCGCTGGTCTACCGCTGGGTTCTCAAACCGGGCCGTACCGTGCCGACCGGGCAGCATGAATTCGCCGGCCAGTACAACCACGCCACCGGCGTGCGCAACGCCACGGACGACGGCTACCGCGTCGACACGCAGACCCCGGGCGGCTCCGTCGCGGTCTGGGGAAGGTTTACCCCGGCACGGTAAGGCCCGGCCAGGTTCCGGCCGAGGAGTCAGGGGCCTCGCGGCGAAAGCCGATCGCCTCCTCCAGGAGCCTCTCGGCGCGGTCCAAGACGGCGGCTTCCGGATACACCCGGAGCCGCACCAGCTGACGCCCTTCGCGGCGAACATCCGGCCGCGGTCGAAGGAGGTGGGAATGAGGCTCATGGATGCGGACCACGCGGGGCTGGTTGTCGCGGCGCAGGCCGGTGACGATCGGGCGCGCGAGGAGCTGATCGCCGCGTACCTGCCGTTGCTCTACAACATCGTCGGGCGAGCGCTGAGCGGACATGCCGACGTCGACGACGTCGTCCAGGAAACCCTGCTGCGCGTGGTGCGCGACCTGCCTGCCCTGCGTGCTCCGGAGAGCTTCCGGTCCTGGCTGGTCTCGATCGCGCTCCGCCAGATCAGTACCCACCGGCACCGGCAACGCGCCTTCGCCGGCCGGAGCACGGTCATCGACGAGGCACACCAGATACCGGACGCCGGCGCCGAACCTGGGGACATGACGATTCTGCGTCTGCATGTGTCGGACGAGCGCCGTCAGGTTGTCGAAGCCGGCCGGTGGCTCGACCCGGACCATCGAGTGCTGCTGTCGCTGTGGTGGCAGGAAGGCGCCGGCTCGCTGAGCCGCGACGACATCGCCGCCGCGACGGGGCTCACGGTCGCCCACGTCGGAGTGCGCCTGCAACGCATGCGCGAGCAGCTGGAACTGAGCCGGACGATCGTCGCCGCGCTGGAGGCCGACCCGCGCTGTCCGCAGTTGGACGAGGCCCTCATCGGCTGGGACGGTCTCCGTACATCGGTGTGGCGCAAGCGGATCGCGCGGCACACCCGCGGATGCCCGGTCTGCGCGGCGACGAAGACAGAACGGGTTCCGGTCGAGCGACTGCTCCTCAGCCTCGCCCCACTGGCGGTCCCGGCCGGGCTCATCGCCGCGCTGGCCGCCAAGGGCCTGCTGTCGGGTACGGCGGCCGGCGCCGCCGGGCTGGCCACGGCACCCGTCGCCGTCGGCACGGCGACGGGGGGAGGCAGTCTGCACAGCTTGCTGATCGGCAAACTCCACGCGGTGACCGCTCATCCGCTGGTGGCCCTCGCCACCGGCGCGGTCCTCGTCACCGGGACCGCCACCTACGTGACCTGGCCCGAACCGGCGCATCGGGTGCCCGGCGTCATCGCCGCTCCCACGGCCGGCAATCCCACGCCGATCCCGTCGAGCACCATCACGTCGGCCGGACCGTCCCCGGTGAGTCCGCCGGCCGTCGCGGGCACTGTTCCGCTGGGCGCACAGTCGCTGGAGTCCGTGGACGAGCCCGCCCTGTACCTCACGTATGCCGGCGACTTCGCGACGCTCGGCCGAGTCTCGGCGTCCAGCAGCGCGCAGACGCGGCAGCGGGTCACCTTCACGGTCGTCGGGGGGCTGGCCGACACTCGGTGCGTCACCTTCCTCGCCGCGGACGGCCGCTATCTGCGCCATCGTGACCTGCGGCTACGGCTGAGCACCCACGACGGCAGCGAACTGTTCCGTGAGGACGCCACCTTCTGTCCGCACCCCGGGGCGGTCGCCGGGTCGGTGACCTTGCACGCGCACAACTATCCCGGTTCCGTCCTCCGCTACCGCGACGGTGGCATCTGGCTCGATGGCTCCGACGGCACTCGGGCCTTCGCCGACCAGGCTTCCTTCATCATGCGAAGGCCCTGGGCTTGAGAACCGCTCCTTGAGCATGTGGCCCGACCCGCGCAGTGACAGCTGGTGATCCTGCACCACGATCCTGCACCACGCTGTTCTCGACCTGGCAGCGAGCCGAGTGCTGCGCCGAAACCGGCTTCGGTCCGCGTTCGTCGACGGCTGACTCGGCGTACCGGCTTGAAGGCTGATCACCGCGACCGCCACCGATGACACCTCGCTGGTGATCAGGGCGGCGCCCTTTCCACAGGACGACCGGAACGCAGGGCTTGGCATAACGCTTTTCGCCCGTGCGATGCATCACCGGGCAATCATCCGGGCGGCGCCACTTTTCTGTTACGAGGCCATCAGTTCGGAGGCCTCCATTGTGTGGGGTGCTCTTCCCGCCGCTCACCTTGACGGGCCGGCGTGGCAGGTCCCCCGACTTTCCCCGTTGACGTATCCCCTGAAGAAAGCCGCTCCAATGACGCGACACACCCACGCCTCCCGGGCGATCGGCAGGCAGGAACGGGCCCACGCCCTGCCCCGCACCCGACCCGCGACGGATCAGGCCGTACCGGCCGATGCGCGCACGATCACGGCACCCAGGGCGACTCGCGGCCCCCGAGGAGAATCATGAAGGGCCTGCACCGGCTCGGCCGGCGTCGCCGAACAGCGGTGATAGGACTGTCGGCCGCGGCGCTGGTGGCTGGTGCCCTGACGCTCCTGCCCAGCTCCGCCGGAGCCGCCGCCCTGGGTACGCAGGCGGCCCCCTCGGGCAGGTACTTCGGCACCGCTGTGGCCGCCGGCAGGCTCGGGGACTCGAAGTACGCCGCGATAGCGGACCGGGAGTTCAACATGATCACCCCGGAGAACGAGATGAAGTGGGACGCCATCGAACCGTCCCGCGGCAACTTCAAGTTCGGCCCCGCCGACCAGATCGTCAACCGCGCCATGGCACACGGCCAGCGCATGCGCGGCCACACCACGGTCTGGCACTCGCAGCTCCCGTCCTGGGTCAGCTCCATCGGCGACGCGAACACGCTGCGCAGCGTGATGAACAACCACATCACCACCGAGATGACCCACTTCAAGGGCAAGATCTACGCCTGGGACGTGGTCAACGAGGCCTTCGCCGACGGAGGCAGCGGCCAGCACCGCAGCTCGGTGTTCCAGAACGTGCTGGGCAACGGCTTCATCGAGGAGGCGTTCCGCACCGCCCGGGCGGCCGACTCCTCGGCCAAGCTCTGCTACAACGACTACAACATCGAGAACTGGTCGGACGCCAAGACCCAGGGCGTCTACAGCATGGTCAGGGACTTCAAGTCCCGCGGCGTGCCGATCGACTGCGTCGGCTTCCAGAGCCACTTCGGGACCGGCGGTCCGCCGTCCAGCTTCCAGACCACCTTGTCCGCCTTCGCCGCCCTGGGCGTTGACGTCCAGATCACCGAGCTGGACATCGCCCAGGCGTCGTCCACCAACTACGCCAACGCGGTCAACTCCTGCCTGTCCGTGACCCGGTGCACCGGCATCACGGTGTGGGGCATCCGTGACAGCGACTCCTGGCGCAGCGGCGAGAGTCCCCTGCTGTTCGACAACAACGGCAACCCCAAGGCCGCCTACACCACCGTCATGAACGCCCTCAAGGCCGCCTCCGGTACCGGCCCGGGCGGGACGCCCGGCGGAACCGGTACCGGGCAGATCAAGGGCGTCCCCTCCGGTCGTTGTATCGACATCAACGGTTCCACCACTGTCAACGGCACCCAGGCGCAGCTGTCGGACTGCAACGGACAGACAAACCAGCGCTGGACCTACACTTCCGGCAAGCAGCTGATGATCTACGGCAACAAGTGCCTGGACGCCATGGCCAAGGGCACCAGCAACGGCACAATGGTGGTCATCTGGGACTGCAACGGCGGCGCCAACCAGCAGTGGAAGATCAACACCAACGGCACGATCGCCGGCGTCCAGTCCGGGCTGTGCCTCGACGCCGTCGGCGCGGCCACCGCCAACGGCACCAAGATCCAGCTGTACTCCTGCGCGTCCGTCGACAACCAGAAGTGGACCGCCCCGTCCGGGACGGGCGGCGGCACGTGCGCTCTTCCCTCGACGTACAAGTGGAGTTCGACGGGTGCCCTCGCACAACCGTCGAACGGATGGGCCGCGGTGAAGGACTTCACCCACGTGGTGCACAACGGCAAGCACGTGGTCTACGCGTCGAGCGCAGAGGGAACCTCGTACGGCTCGATGGCGTTCAGTCCCTTCACGAACTGGTCGGACATGGCGTCGGCCGGCCAGACCAAGATGAACCAGAACGCGGTGGCGCCCACGCTGTTCTACTTCGCGCCGAAGAAGATCTGGGTGCTGGCGTACCAGTGGGGTGCGTCGCCCTTCAGCTACCGCTTGTCGAGCGACCCCACCAACCCCAACGGCTGGTCCGCGCCGCAGCCGCTGTTCACGGGGAGCCTCCCCGACTCCGGCACCGGCCCGATCGATCAGACCCTGATCGCCGACGACCAGAACATGTACCTGTTCTTCGCCGGTGACAACGGCAAGATCTACCGGGCGAGCATGCCGATCGGAAACTTCCCGGGCAGCTTCGGCTCGTCGTACACGACGGTCATGAGCGACACGGCGAAGAACCTGTTCGAGGCGCCGCAGGTCTACAAGGTCCAGGGCCAGAACCAGTACCTCATGATCGTTGAGGCTCGGGGTGCGAATGAGCAGCGCTACTTCCGCTCGTTCACGGCCTCCAGCCTGAGCGGTTCGTGGACCCCGCAGGCCGCCAGCGAGAGCAACCCCTTCGCAGGCAAGGCCAACAGCGGAGCCACCTGGACCAACGACATCAGCCACGGCGACCTGGTCCGCAACAACCCCGACCAGACCATGACCATCGACCCCTGCAACCTGCAGTTCCTCTACCAAGGCAAGTCCCCCAACGCGGGCGGCCCCTACGACCGACTGCCGTACCGGCCGGGTGTCCTCACCCTGCAGCGCTGACCTGCCTGATCCACGGTGATTTGCAAGGAGAACACCTCTCGATGAAGAACGCCACAGCCGGCGGGCGCCGCGGGCGTCACCGCCGTCGCTGGAGCGCCACCGGTCTGCCGCTCGGTGTGCCAGCCGTCCTCGTGCCGTACTTCCTGTTCGTGTAGGAGGACTCGCAGGCCGAGACCAGCCGGTAGTGCCTACTACCGGCTGGTCTCGGTGCGCAGCGGCAAGGTGCTGGACGTCAACCGCTTCTCCACCGCCGACGGCACCCGTATCCAGCAGTGGACCGACCAGAACACCGCCAACCAGCAGTGGCGGCTGAGGTCCACCAGGGACGGCTACTACGAGCTGGTGAACCGCAACAGCCGCAAGGTGCTTGGCACAGCGGGCGGCGCGACCGCCGGTCGGCCGTCGCCGAGCAGCAGACCGACGGATCCTCCCCCTCGCCGGAGTGGCGGATCGATGCGGTGAGCGGTTCCGAGGCCGTCACCTTCACCTCCCGCGTGAGCGGCCTGGTGGCCGCTGCCCAGTCGGCCGCGGCCGGCCCGGACACGTGGCGGAACGCCCAGGTGGTGGGCGGCGGTTATGTCACTGGGCTGGTGTTCAAACCCCAGGAGAAGGGTCTGCTGTACGCGCGTACCGACATGGGCGGTGCCGACCGCTGTGACGCCGCCGCCGAGCAGTGGATCCCTCACCCACACTGGCGGCCGACACCAGGGGGAGGAAACGGGTGGCAGCTCGTAAGCCGAAGCGCCGGTCGTCCCGGCGTAAGCGCAGGGACGACCGGCTCGCTGTGGGAGCCGTCGGCGGCATCGCTGTCCTCGGCGTGCTCACGTCGTCATGGGTTGTGATCTGGCCCTACCTCGTCGGGACCCTGGTCATAGCGGCGGTGACCGCAGGAGGCTGGTGACTGTGGAAGACGGACCGGCTCGTCCGCAGCGGTGATCGGACGTGGCGCCACGAGGACGCGGTCAACACTGGCCACCGGACGCTCACCCAAGTCGACGCGATGGACGGACCGGACTTCGAGGAGTTTGTGGCCGGTCTGTGCCGACGGGACGGATGCACCGACGTGCGCCGGGTCGGTCGCTCGCACGACGACGGAGCGGACGTCCGCGGACGGCTTCCCGACGGCCGGACCATGGTGATCCAGTGCAAGCGCTACAACCCGAAGCGGAAGATCTCCAACAGCGAGGTCCGCAACCTCCTTGGCTCCCAAGTGCACTTCGGCGCCGACGTCGCGATCTTCGTGACCACCACCTACTTCAGCGGCCCTGCCGAGCGCTGCGCTGTGCAGAACGGCGTCCTGGCCGTCCACCGCGACCACCTCGGCCTGTGGAACAACGGCGCCGCATTGTCCTCCCTCGCCTTTGTCAATGGATCCGGCCAGGGAGGCCGCCAACATCGCGTCCGGCGGAAGGAGACGTACGGATAGCCGCAGCCCGGATTCTGCCGTTGACGGCCTCCAGGAGTCGTCGGACTGGCTCAATGGACCCATGGAGATCGGGGAGCACTGGGCCTATCGAGCAAGGCCGAAGGAACTGGGTGGTGCACTGCGCCGAGTGGAGATCGTCCGAGTAGGCGGCGCCGGTAGATCCGGGAGCGTCCACGTGCGCTTCTTGGATGGCGATGCGGCTGGCCTCCAGGAATGGGTAAGTCCCGGCTGTCTGCTCGACCTTTGGGCTGACGTCGACTCCTTCCGGGCGGACGACGCGGCGGAGCTGACTCTGACCGAGGCATCGAGGGCAGTGCGGGGGAGCGCCGAATTCGAGGCGGCCCGGATGATCCTCGGCTTCGTCCGGCCCAAGGGGCGGCTACGTCTGCGTAAGGCCGTGGCCGACGCAGGCGTCCTGGAGCTGGGGCACGTCGATGAGACCGCGCCACTCGTCGGCATGGACGCTGCCCGACTGCGCGACGACCCCATGCTCCACGAGGACCGCAAAGGCTGCTCCCTGGCGGGCTGGCCGATCACCGAGCGGATCGCACGCCAGGCCGCCCAGCGGCTGGCCGACGAGATCCTCCCGGAGGTCGACCGGCGGCAGCGAGCCATGGAAGAGGAGCGCGACCGATCTTCCTGGTACGGCTACCAGCGTCGGGACGACCGAAGGCTGGACGCGGATCAGGAAGCCCTGCGCACGGTGCGGGAGTGGTGCGGACAGGAGAAGGCAGAGCGCCACGACGAGCTGGTGGCCCTGAGGGCGGAGGTGCTGCGACTCGGGGAACTGGTCGAGCGGGCCGTAAAGGCGCTCCGCGATCGGGGCCACGGTGTCATCGCCTCCACCATTGAGCGCGACCTGGGCGTCCATATCTCCACCCTTGGTCCGGACGTTCGTCGCTGAACGCCCGCGAGCGCTCCGGCTCCGGCCGTACCTCGGGCTGGGCCGGAGCGGGCTTCGACGGCGGCTTCTCCTTCTCGGGACGATGCGGGTGCCAGCCGTCGAGGAACGGACGAAGCTGGTCACCCGTCGGCTCCGCGTGCAAGTTCCGCCCGCGGAGCCCCCTGCGGCTCAGGACGGGATCGATCCGGTCTGCCTCTGACCGCCCCCAGGCCGACCACTCCCGAAGACTCTCCGCCTCGACGGGGTCATCCGCCTGGGCAGCGGCCTCGTCCAGCGCGTCGCAGAAGGCCCGGATCTCACCGGCGGCTCGCCACTGGTCAAGAGCCGTCCCGAACGTCTCGGCCCGCGCCGCGTCCACCGCCTTGATCGACGCCACGCTGACCGCCGCCTCCCACCTCTCCTGACGCCGCTGCCGCTTCTCCCCTTCCAGCCGTTGGCGCTCGGCTTCCTGCCTCGCCCGCTCCTCCCGCAGCCGAAGCTGCTCCGCCTCGCGTTCCTCCTGCAAGCGGCGCTGGTCCGCCTCGTACTTCAGCCTGGCCCGTTCCTGCTCCTGAGCACGTGCCTTCAGCACCTTGAAGACCTCGTCGATCTGGTCTTCCAGCCGCTTCTTGCCGGTGTCGGCCCACTCCGTTTTGATGCCGAGGCGCAACTCGAGCTCCCCGGAGGGCTCGACCCGGTGCGCTGACGTCACCCGCTGCCAGTCATACGCGCGCTGGCCCGGCTGCTTGGGCACGTACCGGACCTGCTGCTGCCGCTCACGGAAGTTGATCTCGTAGGTGACGCCATGGACGGTGAGCAGCGGCCGCGGCTGCTTGCGCTTCTTGGAGACCTTGATCTCGCCATGGAGGGCGAAGGCGCGCTCGGCGAACAGTCGGAGCAGGGACAGAACCCGGGGGAGTACCTCCTCCGAGACCTCGAAGGCGCTGTGGTCCTTCTCGACTGCGGCGATCACATCGTCGATGTCGGTCAGAGTCCTGCTGCGCGCGAGCCTGATCCGGTTCCACTCCGTGTCGTCCTCGCCACTCACCCGCAGCAGCCCGAAGCAGATGTCTCCCTTGGCCCGCCCGGTGTACTTCAGGTGGTATCCGGCAGGAGGGCGCTGTCTCGCCGCATCGAAGGCCCGCCGGTACCGGGCGCGCTCCGCCTCCCCAGGATCCGGGATGCGTAGGAAGCGCCCAGCCTCCTGCACCTCCGCGATCAAGGCTGCCCCGATCTCCGCGGAGGAGGGCTGCGGAGCCTTGGGTGCATATTGCGCACGAGGCTCCCGCTTGACTGGGGTCTCGGGCTCGGGAGGCTCAGACTCCGGGGGTGCCGTGGCGGCCGCCGTCGCACGGGTCCGTGGCGCGGGTTCGGGCCGGTCCGGATGATGCCCGTGCTGGAGGTAGAAGCGACCCGCCTCGACGATCTCCGCCTCCCACTTCCCGCCTTCCTTCGGCATGGTGATGAGGCCCCGCTCCTGCAGGACCCGTGTGGTGCGGGCGAGGTCTGGGGAGTCAGAGGTGACGGCTTCAGCGCCCTCCCCGATGCGTGTGAGGAGGGCAAGCTGGCGATCGTTGAGCGGCGTCCAACGGTGCATGTGATCGTCGTACCGTCAGCGTTCTGGTGGGCACAAGCTGTGCGGTGGGCTTTCCGCGGCGGGTTCCCGGCTGGCCTCCCCGGCAGTTCGGGCTCAGTTGCCGGCGAGGGCCTTCAAGGCGTCCACGGACACGCGCACTGTCGGATCTGCTACCCCAGCCTCGAAGCGGATGCCCTCGGTCGCCAGGACCTCGGCGGGTGTGTCTGTGCGGGTGGGGTCGGTCCAACGGAAGCCGGGGCTGACACGGCCCGCCGTATTGAGGACCCGCCAGGCGTTGGGGCACTGGCGGCAGGTGGCCAGGTGGGTGCCGACCGGGACGGCGTGGCTGCCGATCACGGTTGCCACGTCCCCGTAAGTCGTCCACCGACCCGCGGGGACGGCCGCCAGGAGTGTGTGCAGGCTCGTCCAGTCCTTGCCGGTGCCGCTGAGCTGCTTGGCCAGGGCGGCGAGGCTGGTGCCGGCCAGGGTTCCCCACTCCTCGGGGTCGACGGTGTCCGGGACGTGGGTGGTGTCGACGTCCCACCAGGTGGTGCCTTGTATGCCGTCGGCCTTGCGGCCGGTCACGCTGGTGAAGATGTGGTTGGCCAGTCCGGTTGGGGTGTACGGCTTGCCGTCAGCCCTCCACATCAGCGGCTTGGCGGTGTTGTTGTTCCACGTGACACTTGCTCGGCTGTCGTCCTCACCTACCCAGACGAGGATTTCTTCGCGGATGCCTTCGGTCACGCCGTGCCTCGGCGTCAGCGTGAGCAGGGTGTCGTCCGGGAGCAGTCCGGCGCCGACGATGACATGCACGGCGTTCCGGGCCCGCGAGCGTTCCTCCAGCTTCTGGGCCGCCGCCTTGGCCTCGATCCGGGCCGGGGCGAGAGTGAACTCCTCCACCTCCGGCGTGGGGTAGACCTTGGTGAAGCTGGCGACGAGCTGGTCCTTCACCCTCCACAGCCCCACCTGGATGAGGTCGATGTCGAGGTTCATCTCCGACAGCCAGACCACGGTGTGCGTGACCTGCTTGGGGAAGTCGGCGGCAATTATCACCTGTCTGGGACGCTGCAGGAGCTCCGGGCTCCAGTCCCCGTCCACGTGGTCCAGGAGGCGTTGCCGACACTCGGCGAGTTCGAGGACCTCGCCCCTGCCCTTCCGGAAGTCGCGGTGTGCCTGTGCCAGCGTGTCGAGGTCGAACCTGGACACCAGGGCGGCGTAGGTGATCGCCTGGAGGTGGACGTCCCGGTCGGCCGTTCCGCGCTTCAGCTCGACGACCACGAGCCGTCCGGTGGCGTCCAGTCCCAGGACGTCCAGCCGGTCCCGCGCCGGCACCCCGTCCGTGTCGGCCCACCGGTCGAACTCGGAGGTGATCACTAGCACCGACTCGCCGAGGACCTGAGGGTTGGCGATCACCCACTCTTGGAGGTGCTGTCGTTCGAGGAGGCCTTCCGCTGCCAGCGCGGTCGATGAGACGGGCGTGGCCGAGCCCCCGTCGACGGTGAAGAGATGATCCACGCTGTCCCCCTGCCCCAGTCCGTCAGCCGCGCGCTGCCACGCTGGCCGTCCTGAGCCTATGTGCAGGTCTCGCCTCGGGGCAGTTCCTTGCGGTAGATCACGGAGGGGTCGGGGAGCCGGGTTCCGGGACTTCGATGCCTTCCGCCCCTGCCCGAGGCAGTTTGCCGAAACCGGGCGTGCACCTGCACATCTGGAGCGAGAATGGCCGCCTGGTACTCCAGCTGTAGTTCGCGATCTTCATGCCTGAGGGCTTGTCGCTGGTAGTGGCTGGCCTGGGATCGGGCCTGGTGGCGGCGTCGCCAGTGCGACCAGTCGAGCTGGTGGGTCGTGTCGTGGACGAGCCGACCGATGAGTGCGTTGAACAGGTGTTGGATCTCGTTGCAGGTGAGCGGTATCAGCTCGTCCGGCCTGGGGCAGCGGGCGGCTTCGTCGGCGCGGACGACGGCGAGAAAGGCGTGGGCGAGCATGGCGAGGGTGACCCAGCGGTGCCAGGACGTCCAGCGTCTGACTTGGTGTTCGTCCAGTCCGGCCAGGCCCTTGCCGGACTGGAAGGTCTCTTCGACGGTCCATCTGCGTCCGGCGACCTGCACCAGGGTGGACAGCGGGACCTGGGTCGCTGATAGCAGCGGTAGAAGGCGAGTTCGCCGGTGCGCCGATTACGGCGGACAAGCAGCTGGTGGTGGCCGGGCCGGTCGTCGACGATGTCGGCCAGGGCCCAGTCGTAGAAGCGGTGGCCCTTGGCTCCGGCCCCGGCGGAGAGTTTCTGCCAGGCTCGTCTCGGCAGCCATTTGACCAGGGTGTCCGCGCGGAACTTGCCCGCGCGGGTGGTGATCTGGTGGTCACGGGCAACGGCGAGTACGTATCCGACCTGCCGCTTCTCCAGAGCGGTCCGCAGGTGCGGGTTGCCTCCGTAGACCTCGTCGCCGGCCACCCAGGACGCGGGGACGCCAGCGTCCAGGGCGCGGCCGATCATGCGGGCGGCGAGTGCGGGTTTCGTGGTGAAGCCGACGGTGTCAGGGATCCCGGCGGCCTGGCAGCGGGCCGTGTCTTCGGTCCAGGAGCGCGGGACATACAGTTCCCGGTCGATCGCCGCGTGGCCGAGCGGGGTGGAGTAGGCGAGGTAGACGGCGACCTGGCTGTTCTCGATGCGTCCGGCGGTGCCGGTGTACTGGCGCTGCACGCCCACCGTGGCGGCGCCCTTCTTGAGGTCGCCAGTCTCGTCGACGACCAGCACCGCCTCGGCGTCGCGCAGGTGCTCGACGACGAAGCCGCGAATGTCGTCGCGTACCGCGTCGGCATCCCACCTGGCCCGCGACAGCAGGTGCTGCAGGCCGTACGGGTTCGCGTCCCCGGCATGCTCGGCCAGCGTCCAGCAGTTCTTGCGCAGCAGCTCCGAGAGTAACCTGAGCACGAACGCCCTTGTCCGGCACCGTGGTTCTACCCGGCCGAACCGTCCCGCGATACGGCCCATCAGGACCTCGAACGTCTCCTGCCAGCGGCCGAGATCTATGCTGTGACCGGCGGCCACCGTCTGATCTTCTGTCTTCACACACCGATGATCAACGGTGGCCGCATCCGTTCCCGGACCAGTCCCGACCAGCAAGACCGCGATCTGGGCCGGAGTACCAGCTCTGGAGTTGAATCGGCCGATGGACATGTCCTCCCGAGAGATCCGCATACCCCTCAACGAGGTCGTCGCCGTCCTCCAGGACCTGAACGAGTTTGTGGTGTCCCTCGACCGACTCGGATCCCGTATGGGATCCGGAACCGCCGACGAGTACACCGTCGGCAAATTCATCTTCGACTGGGATGTCCCGCGGCGACTGTCCCGGGCCCGGTACGTCATCGATGTCGCGCTGGATGAGCAACTCAGCGAGGAAGAGAACCTTGAGATCGATGATCTGTGCGAGCAGGGACGCTTCTACACGGACAACGTCGGCTACCCCTCCCCAGACCAGTCCAGCTGATACGGCAAGCGCGTCGGACCGGACCGATCGAGACGGGAATCAGCCCGACCGCGACCCGGCATCCCACCAACAAGATCACGATCTACAGCTGGAGTGCTAGCTGCACCGATATGGCCAGACTGACTCGGATTCGCGGCAGACCGGTAGTCGGCATCGCATGTCTCAGTGCGGGAGGCACATACCGGGTCTGTGCCGAGTCCGCCTGCTTGGACGATCAGATCGCTCATATGCGAATTGCCATTCCAGGGGAAAATGAGTGGTCCTGCGCGCTCTCATGGGTCTGATGCATTGTCAGGTATCTCAGCATCTGATCAGCATCAGTCCCTGAGTGTTCCGAGGGGCTTCCGATAAGCAAACACTCAGCATGAGACCGGACCCCGTTCCGTCGATGTTGACCTCCGGGCGAGACAGCGGGGGACCGGGCCGGCGGTCGTCCGGTCGGCTCCGGAAGGCTCCCGCTCATGGTTCGACAGCTCGCCCGCGGGATGAGCGAGTTCTTCAAGCCCTCCGACTGCGCGAGGCAGGCGCGCTGCTCCCACACGTACACGATCCGATTCCGGGATGCGGTGGGGAAGTAACGCGAGGAGACCGGATTCAGTGCACAGGACGCCGCGATAGAGTGCCGCCCGGTGTTCTGCAAGGCCAAGGTGAAGGCGGCCCAAACCGTAGCCGAGGCCCGCCGTGAATTGGTGCAGAAGGCGGTTCAGGAATACGCGGAAACGTGACTACGTTGTTGATATTCACGGCGCGCTCCTCACCATTGCGGAGACTGCAGCCGACCATCATCTTTGTCGGCCACCGCAAGAGCCTTGGTGCTGTAGTCCAGCTTCTCGGGATCCGGCATATATTCACTTGATTGCCGCGGTCGACGCCATTGGATTCAAGGTCATCGAGGAACTGCGTCACCGTGCCCGGGGCGACCGATTTCAACTCAGGGCCTGGTTTCCGTCACCACTTCGCATCAAATGCCCTGGGTAAAGGAATGTCGATCACCGATGTCGCCGAGTGGATGGGCGCAAGTCCGTCGAGGAAACCTGTCGCACCTGTCGGCACCTCATGCCCGGCAGCATCACGCAGGACGCCCGAGTTCTTTACGCCGGCCTGTGGGAGGCCGCCTGAGGTAGCTCATGTCGAGTGGCACGGGTCGCCTGGCGGGCAGGTGGTGGCGGTGGACCATCAATGGTGCGGGGGATCGCCGGCTCGGCCAACCGGTCATCCCCCGCTATTTGTGCCGCTGTCTCAGCCTCCCCGAGCCGCCCCGCCCCGGTTCCCGTCGTACTGCATGTACCACGGGCGGGAGCCCGCGGTCGACGGCTTGCAACAACTCATGGAGCATGATCGCCGCCCGTGGAGCCGGTCGCCTGTTTCACGAGCGAGCACCTAGGAAAGACGGGGGCGTCCGGCATTGGCACGTGGGAAGGTCGCTGTGTTCCGTGACGCCCGGTCGGCTGGCTCAGCGGTCAGCGCGGGTGCTGGGCCTGGCCGGTGGCGTGGGGTCACCACTGGGCGACGAGCGGGGCATCCGGTTCGTGCTGCCGCCAGGCTTCGGTGAGGCGGGCGAGGCGGTTGGGGGCGGCGATGCCGTGCATGGTTGCGATCTTGCCGTTGATGATGTCGAACATCGTGGAGCCGACGACCTGGTCGCCGAGCACGAAGAGGATGGCGGGGGCGCCGTTGACGAGTGCGTAGTGGATGGCGGGCGTGCCACCGGCAAGTCGCCGCTTCGCGTCTGTGGGTTTGAAACCGGCCCGTACGACGGCGGCGATGCGCTGCGGAGTGTCGTAGCGCAGCAGCTTCTCGGCCAGGCCGCCGGCGCCGTCGGAGATCGCGGTCGCGTCGTCGGTGAGCAGCGCCACCAGCCGTTCGGTGCGGCCCGAGGCGGCGGCGGCGAGGAACTCCTCGACGATCCTGCGGGCGGATGCGGCGTCGACTTCGGCGCCGCTGCTGCGGGCGGCGGTGATGCGGCGCCGGGCCCGGTGGAGGTGCTGCTGGCTCGCGGACTCGGTGATGTCGAGGATCTCGGCGATTTCGACGTGGCTGTAGGAGAACGCTTCGCGCAGGACGTAGACGGCCCGTTCGGCGGGGGACAGGCGCTCCATGAGCGTCAGCAGGGCCAGGGAGACCGATTCGCGCTGCTCGAAGGTGTCGGCCGGGCCGAGCATCGGGTCGCCGTCGAGGAGCGGTTCGGGCAGCCAGGCGCCGGCGGTGCGTTCGCGGCGGGCTTGCGCCGAGCGGAGCCGGTCGAGGCACACGTTGGTGACGACCTTGGTCAGCCATGCTTCCGGCACCTTGATCCGCTGCCGGTCGGCGGCCTGCCAGCGCAGGAACGCGTCCTGCACGGCGTCTTCGGCGTCGGTGGCGGAGCCCAGGAGCCGGTACGCCAGCGAGGCCAGCCTGTTCCGGCTGGCCTCGAACCGACTGGTGTCGAAATGATCAGTGGCGGCGCTGTCCATGTGAACCACCTTAAGAACGCCGTTTTCTGTGCCGCTGGGCGGGGACGTCCCAGGCCGGTGGCTGCTGTGGTGTCAGACCGTCGCGTGCAGGGCCGGCTGTGCGTCCCTGTCTTCGACGGTGGCGGTAGGACGGCGGCGCAGGTTGCCGGCCAGGCACAGCACCACGCCGAGCGTGAGGCACGCCACCAGGACGGTGGCGGAGCGGGTGGCGCCGTGGCCGTCGAAGAAGGCGGTGGAGCGCAGCAGTTGGCCTCCGGCCCCGGGGGGGCAGCAGTTGGCCGAGGGCGCCGGACCAGCCGGGCAGCATCTCGGGTGCGGTCGCTGCGCCCGACAGGGGATTGCCGATGAGCATCATCGTGGCGGCGCCGAGGCCGAAGCCGACGTACCCGAGCAGTGACTCGAGGCCGAGGATGCTCAGGGAGGTGGCTGCGATGGTCAGAGCGATGGCGCCGCTGTTGGCCCAGTAGGAGCCGTCGAGTGAGCCGAGCCAGAACTGCAGGATCGCTGCCACGGCAAGTCCGCCGGTGATGGCGAAGGCGAACGCTCCGGTGACGCGGCGGAGGTTGCCTCGGACGAGCCTGGTCAAGAGCAGGGCGGCGAGTAGGCCGCCCATGACCAGCGGCAGGGCTCCGGCGGACAGTCCGGCGCCGCGCGGGTCACCGGCCGGCAGCGGGATGAGGTCGCGGGCGGTGACCGCAGTGTTGCTTCCCTGTCCCTGGCCGAGACCGGTCGCGATGCTGTTCAGGGTCTGCGCGACTGCGGTGCTTGCGGCGGATGCGGTGATGACCTGTGGGGTGCCGGAGCTCAGGTCGATCGCCCCGTACACCTTGCGGTCGCGGATCAGTTGTTCGGCGGCGGCCGTGTCGGCGACCTCGGTGACGTCGAAACCATCGGGAAGCCGTTGGTCGAGTAAGGGCGTGATCTGCTTGACGGCGGGTGCGGGCCCGGCGACGGCGATCGGCACATCATGCACCGATGAGCGTACTGACGGCCAGGCGAAGGCGGTGAGCAGCAGGCTGATGCTCACCGTGAGCAAGGCGACTGCCCTGGCCACACTCGACCAGGGTGAGGGCGACGCGTTGGCCGGGGCTGCGGCTTGAGTGGACATGCTTCCTTACCTTCCTTCTCCTTCAGAGGAGGGGTTCATCGCCGGGCGAGCTGGGTTTCGGTCTCGGCGCGGGTCAGCTCTTCCCGATTGCGGTCGCAGCAGAAGCCGCTGATGCGGGCCTTCTTGAGATGGACTGTCAGGACGTCGTCGAGTTCACCGGTCAGGCAGGGGATGAGTGCCGGGTTCACCACGGTGATTTCGCTGGATGGGCACGGCGCGTCGAGTGGCTCAAGGTCTTGGAACAAGGCCTGGGTGTATTGCCCAGTGAGCCTGGGGACGCAGCTACGCGACCGACTTCTCGGCGAAGGACACATCCGAGGCGGCAGCGGCCAGGCGGTGCTTGCGCTTGGGCAGGCCGAAGGTCGGGTGCGAGGTGGCCCACAGCGACATCTTCACGATGCCCGCCTTGATCCGGGCGGCCTTGCGGCCGCCCATGTACTTCGGCTTTGCCTGCCCTTCATGGTCGACCATCTGCAGGATTCCGTCCCGCCGCCCGAGGCTGATGTGGTTGCCCGGGTACTCCAGCCTGGTGTTCGCGATCTTGCTGCCGGTCAGGCGTCCCACGATCGCGTCCGTGGCCTGCCGGCCGGTGTAGCCGGCCGAAGCGCAGGACATCGGCAGTGGCCGGCCGTTGTCGCCGATGGCGTAGGCGCTGTCACCGGCGGCGTAGACGTTCGGGTGCGAGAGCGACCGCATGGTGCGATCGACGACGATCCGGCCGTCCTCGGTGACCTCCAGCCCGCTTACGGCGGCGATGGGGCTGACCGCGAACCCGGCCGTCCACACGGTTGCATCGGACGCCAGGACGGTACCGTCGGCGCACAGCACCCGCGTCGCTTCGACGGCTTCGACGCTCGTGTGCTCCAGGACGATGATGTCCAGCCGATCGCAGACCTGGCGCAGGTGGCTGCGGGCTCCGGCGGAGAGCGGGGCGCCCAGCTCTCCGCGGGCGACCAGCGTCACCGACAGGCCGGGCCGGGATTCGGCGATCTCGGTGGCGGTCTCGATGCCGGTCAACCCGTCGCCGACGACCAGGACACTCCGGCCTTCGTCCCGCTTGCTCAGGCTGTCCAGGCGCTCGCGCAGGCGCAGCGCGGAGGGCCGGGCGGCGACATCGAAGGCGTGCTCGGGCACACCGGGGACGCCGTGGTCGGCGCCGTGGCTGCCGAGCGCGTAGAGAAGCGTGTCGTAGCCGAGCTCGCCGCCGCCGTCGGCATCGGCCACGGCGACGACCCGGAGCTCGGGGTCAACTGCGGTGACACGGGCCCGGCGCAGCCGTATCGCCGTGCCCGCGAAGACCTCGGCGAGCTGTGGAGCCTCGATCTCCTGGCCGGCGGCGAGCTGGTGCAGCCGCAGCCGCTGGACGAAGGCCGGCTCGGCGTTGACCACGGTGATCTCGGTGTCCGCCGGGGACAGTCGGCGGGCCAGGGTCCCGGCCACGTACGCCCCGGCGTAGCCGGCACCAAGGACGACGATGCGGTGCTTCATGTCTCGCTCCTGTCGGTTCGCTTGCTTCCGGTGACTTGAGCGGAACAACGCCCCGATTCCTGACAGAACTGGATGTGATGCGGGTCACGGGTCGACAGGGCTATTGCCAGGCCGGTTCGGGGCGGGCGCACGATCGATGAAGCCCGGCAGCCATACGCACCAGGTACGGCATCACCGTCATCGGCATCAAACGCCCCGGGAACGACTTCACACACGCCACCGCCGAGACCGTCGCGGCGAAAGGCGACGTCATCATCGTCACGGGCAAGACCCGCGACGTGGAGACCTACGCCGAACTCAACTGAGCCCGGGCGCCATCACAGCTGTCCGGGGCCGGCGGCGCAACGCGCGGGACGCCCCTACCGAGGGACCGCAGACCGTGTGAGCGGGGAAGACGGCGGGTTTCGGCACCGGGCAGCCTGCCGGCCGACCGGTCTCACGGCCCGGCGTGGCTGCGAGCGGCCACATCATCAAGGGCATGCGCGGCGCCCCTGTCGGGGTCGGTCTTCTGCCGCTGGTAGGCGGGCCGGGTGAAGCCTGCGTTGGCGGTACTGGATACCGTCTCTGACGTGGACTGGATGAAGAAGACCCGATCCGCCGACAGTGACGACGACCGCGGTCTGTCGGTAGGGGCATTCGCGGCGATCATGTTCGGGGCCTTCATCGTCGTGGCGGCGTGTGCGCTGGTGGGCGGCTGGGCCGGGCTGATCGGCATCGTGGTGACCGCGGTTGTCCTCATCGGCTGGTCAGCCACTCGTCTGTAGGGCGCTGGTGCCCGGCGGGTCGCCGGTGGCCGCGTCAACCTGGTTGCCGGCTCTGGTTCGTGAGCAGAGCGCGGCGGTGGGGCTCGCGGCATCCGAGGCGTGGCATGCGTGCCACCAAGAGTTCCTTCTTGCGAAGAGCGGAGTGCGCGCACTGCACGTCGAGTACTCGCGTGGTCTGCCGCCGCTCCCACGCGACGGGCCCTTGCTCCGAGGTCGCCGTCCGTCCCCGGGCCGGACGGCGATCCGCGCGGCAGGCATCTGTTCCGAGCCTCGACTCCAGGCCTCTCCGGCATGGCTGATGTGTGATCACGGACCACCGGCCTGGCGGCGTGCTGTCGGGATCGCGCCTGGCCCTACCACCAGCAGGGCCTCAAGCGGCGGTGGTCTTCTGTTCCTGGAACTCGCGGAAGGCGGCGAAGGCGCGCGGTCCGTAGACCGTGCTGGGCCCGCCGTTCATCAAGATGGCGACCCCTATCGCCTCGGCCGCCTCCTGCTCGGTCGCGCCGTGCCGGACGGCGGCCTGGGCGTGATGGGCGATGCAGCCGTCGCACTCCTTGCTCACCGCGATGGCCAGTGCGATGAGTTCCTTGGTCTTGGCGTCCAGCGCACCGGGTTCCAGCGCGCTGTCGTGAAGCTGTTTGTAGCCCTCGTACACCTGCGGGATCGCGCGCCGCAGCTCGCGGGCGGGTGTCCGCAGTTCGTCCTGTACCTGCGTGCCGTACGACATGATGAGTCTCCCTTATGGCGGCCCGCCGACGTGTTTCCGTAACGGTTCCCGCACAGGGCCGACGGTCGGTCCGTGCCTCCATCGTTGCGCCGCACCCCGCCGGGAGCCAGTTCGACGCGGCCCCCAGGGGACAGCCCGTCGGGGCGCACCGTGCGGCGGCCTCGGGTGCGGTCGGTGGTCAGCTCTGCGCGGCATGCCGACGGCTCACGTACTGCCTTCTGCAACGGTGGCGAGTGCGGCGTCGAGGCGGCGCGCCGCCTCGTCCGCGACAGGGGTCATGGCGTCGACGCCGGTGAGAGTGACCATGGTCGCGGGGTCGATCGCCTGCACGATCACCTGGTCGCCGTCGGTGCGGACCACGACGTTGCAGGGGAGCAGGAGCCCGATCGAGCGGTCGGCGTCCAGTGCCTGACGGGCGAGTGGGGGGTTGCACGCCCCGAGGATCAGATACGGCTCCATGTCGTGGCCGAGTTTCGCCTTGAGCGTGGCCTGGACGTCGATCTCGGTCAGGATGCCGAAGCCCTGGTCGGCGAGGGCGCGCCGGACGGTCTCCACCGTCCCGTCGAAGGTTCCGGCGACCTTGATGGTGCGGTCGTAGTGCATGTCTTCACCTCATTCTTCGGACGGCGACCGCTTCGGCATGCGGCCGATCCCGTCGTCGTGCTGCCGGCAGTAGGCCCAGGGTTGGGCCGCGAACAGCATGATGGCCTGACGCACCCGTCCAGAGGCGGACGACAGGTGCTGAGGGACCGTTCGGTCTTTCGGTCCGGCCTCGTGGTGACGCTCCGGGCGTCAGTTTCGCCCGGCGGTGCGGGTGGCGGCCTGCCGGTGGGCGTCGTCCATGTCGACGGAACGGATCCTGGTGATCAGTTCCTCCAGGGCCTGTGGCGGCAGTGCGCCGGGTTGTGCGTAGAGCACGGTCCGGTCGCGGACTGCCATCAGGGTGGGGATGGAGGAGATCCGGAAGGCGCCGGCGAGTTCCGGCTGTGCCTCGGTGTCGACCTTGCCGAAGACGATGTCCGGGTGGCGCTCGGCCGCCCGTTGGTAGACGGGGCCGAACATGCGGCAGGGTCCGCACCATCCGGCCCAGAAGTCGATCAGCACGATCTCCGAGCCCGTGAGGGTCTTCTCGAAGTTTTCCTTGGTCAGCTCGACGGTGGGCATGGGTTCCACTCTCCTCCCATATACCCGGTGGGGTATATGGGAGCTTAAACGGGTGTAGGGGTGGGTTTGTTCCACGCTCCCGCGATCCATCGGCTCTCGAATACCTAGGGGGGTATTTGACAGCGCCGGTGGAAGGTGCTTACCGTCGGAGGTGTAATACCCAGGGGGGTATCTGGAGGTGGATCTCGCTCATGGCTCGTGAAGTGGACCTGGAGACGTTCGCCGCGGCCTGGAGTGCCGGTGCCGTGGTTCTCGACGTGCGGGAGCCGGAGGAGTACCGGGCGGCGCACGTGCCGGGTGCGCACCTCGCCCCGCTCTCGATGCTGGCCGCTGCACTGCCCCGCGTACCCGAGGGGCGAACGGTGTATGTGATCTGTGCGAGCGGTAACCGCAGTCAGTGGGCCGCGGACCGCCTTGCCGCCGCCGGGATGGATGCCCTTTCCGTCGCCGGTGGGACCCGGGGTTGGGCCGGCATGGGCCGCCCGGTCGTGACGGGGTCCGCCCCCGGGGTGGTCTGACCTTCCCCCGTTCACGTGCCCGCCCCTCCGGGGAGCGGGCCGCCTTTTGACCTCTCAGATACCCCCCTGGGTATCCGAGTCATCGCTTATGGAGGTTTCCGTGTTCTTCGCCCAGTACTACCTCGACTGTCTCTCGCAGGCGTCGTACATGATCGCCGACGAGACCACCGGCAAGGCGGTGGTCGTCGACCCCCGCCGGGACGTGTCGGAGTACCTGGCGGACGCCGCGGCTCGCGGCTTCACGGTGGTCGGCGTCATCAACACCCACTTCCACGCGGACTTCGTCGCCGGACACCTCGAGATAGCGGCCGAGACCGGCGCCTGGATCGGCTACGGCCGCCGGGCCGAGACGGAGTACCCGATCCGCAAGCTCGCCGACGGCGAGACGATCAGCCTCGGCGACGTCACCCTGGAGATCATGGAGACCCCCGGGCACACCCCGGAGTCGATCAGCGTGCTGGTCCACGAGCACGGCCAGGACAGAGTCCCGTACGGCGTGCTCACCGGCGACGCGCTCTTCATCGGCGACGTGGGCCGCCCCGACCTGCTCGCCTCCATCGGTGTCACCGCCGACGAACTCGGCGCCATGCTCTACGACAGCGTCCAGAACAAGCTGATGGGCCTGCCGGACGAGGTGCGGGTCTTCCCCGCGCACGGCGCCGGATCCGCCTGCGGCAAGAACCTCTCGACGGAGAAGCAGTCCACCATCGGCGAGCAGCGGGCCACCAACTACGCCTGCGCGCCCATGTCGCAGGAGGACTTCGTGGCGATCGTGACCGCCGGTCAGTCCGCTGCTCCCGGCTACTTCGTCTACGACGCGATCCTGAACCGCAGTGAGCGCCCGTTGTTCGATCCGGCCGCCGCACCGAGGCCGCTGAGCGTCGAGGACTTCACCGGCCTCCGCGCTTCCGGTGCTGTGGTCGTCGACGCCCGTGACCCGCAGGAGTTCGCCGCCGGTCACCTGCGCGGCTCGGTGAACGTGCCGGCCGACGGCCGCTTCGCCGAGCAGGCCGGCACCGTCCTGTCCACCGACGCCGACCTGCTGGTCGTCGCCCCGCAGAACCGCGAGGAGGAGATCGTCACCCGCCTCGCCAGGATCGGCTTCGACCGCGTGGCCGGCTACCTGCGCTCCCCGGACGACGCCCTGACCGCCCTGGCCGACGAGGTCACCCCGGCCAGCCGCCTCACCGCCGCCCAGGTCCGTGCCGCCCTGGCGGGCTACAACCCGCCGGTCGTCATCGACGTCCGCAACTGCGGCGAGCGCGGCGAACACGGCTTCATCGACGGCGCCCTCCACATCGCACTCGGCGAGCTGCCCCGCCGCCTCGACGAGATCCCGCGCGACCGGCCCCTGGTCCTGCACTGCGCGGGCGGCCACCGCTCCTCGATCGCCGCGAGCCTGCTGCGCCACCACGGCTTCAGCGACGTCTCGGACATCCTCGGCGGCTACGCGGCCTGGGCGCTGCTGAACACCCCCGCGACCGTCTGACCGGCTGCCGCCACCACGGACCGGCCCTTCCCGGCCGCGACGAACCGCCGGCGCCCCTGCGGCGAGGCCCTCTGCCCTGACGGGCCCTCCTCGCCCGGGCGCCGGCCCCCGACCCTGACCTCAGATATACCCCGCCCCGTATTCGCGTACGGAATCTCACCATGACGGAGCTTTCATGACGACCGACGCCTCCCGTATCGCCGGCCTCACCCCCACCGCCCTTCAGCAGCTGATCGGCAGCGGGCGCGGGCCCCGCGTGCTGGACGTGCGGACCCCGGGCGAATTCCGGACCGCGCACATCCCCGGTTCCTACAACGTCCCGCTGGACACCCTGCGCGAGCACCGCGCCGAACTCCTGACCCACCTCGACGAGGACGTCGTCCTCGTCTGTCGTTCCGGTGCCCGCGCCGCCCAGGCCGAGCAGGCCCTCGCCGAGGCCGGCCTGCCGAACCTGCGCGTCCTGGACGGCGGCATGATGGCCTGGGAGGCCGCCGGCGCTCCCGTCAACCGGGGCGAGGCGCGCTGGGACCTGGAGCGCCAGGTCCGCCTGATCGCCGGATCGATCGTGCTCGTCACCGGCGTCGTGGGTGTGTTCGTGCCCGGAGCGCACCTGATCGGCACCGCGGTCGGCGCCGGGCTGACGTTCGCCGCGCTCAGCAACACCTGTGCCATGGGCATGATGCTGGCCAAGCTGCCCTACAACCGCGGCCCGCGCACCGACATCCGCACCGTCGTCGCCTCCCTGCGGGACCGCTCGTGATCACGCTCGTCCTGGTGGCGTCCGTCCTGATCGGCGTCAGTCTGGGCATCCTGGGTGGCGGCGGTTCCATCCTGACCGTGCCGATCCTGGTCTACCTGGCCGGGCAGGACACCAAGGAGGCCATCGCCACCTCGCTGTTCGTCGTCGGTGTCACCAGCCTGGTCGGGCTCGTCCCGCACGCCCGCGCCGGCCGGGTCCGCTGGCGCACTGGCCTGATCTTCGGCTCGGTCAGCATGGTCGGCGCCTACGGCGGCGGACGCCTCGCCGAGTACATCCCCGGCACAGCCCTGCTCATCGCGTTCGCCCTGATGATGCTCGCCACCGCCGCCGCCATGCTCCGCCAGTCCCGCAAGGCGAAGCCGGCCAAGCCCGCACACACGGAACTGCCCGTCAAGCACGTGATCGTCGAGGGCCTCGTCGTCGGCGCGGTCACCGGCCTGGTCGGATCCGGAGGCGGATTCCTCGTCGTCCCCGCCCTCGCCCTGCTCGGCGGACTGCCAATGAGCGTCGCCGTCGGCACCTCGCTCCTGGTCATCGCCATGAAGTCCTTCTCCGGACTCGCCGGCCACCTCGACGGAGTCCAGATCGACTGGAACCTGGCCCTGGCCGTCACCGCCGCGGCCGTCGTCGGCAGCCTCATCGGCAGCCGCTTCGCCGGACGCATCCCCCAGGACACCCTCCGCAGGGCGTTCGGCTGGTTCGTCGTCGTCATGGGCGTCTTCGTCCTCAGCCAGCAACTGCCCCACGCGATCTGGGCCAGCCCGCTCACCTGGACCGGCATCGGCCTCGCGGCAGCGACAGCCGTGACCCGGGGCGCAGTGCGGGCGCGCCGCCCACGGCCCGCCATGGACGCGCCCCAGGTAGGCTCCCGGGAATCGGCCGCACACCCCTAGCGTTATACCCGCAGGGGTATTCTTGAGCCGATGGTCGGTGAGAAGGAGGAACCCGGTGAAGGTGGAAGAAGAGGCGGCGACCGCGGTCCTCAACCGGCTGCGGCGCGCTCAAGGGCAGCTGGCGGGCGTTATCGCCATGATTGAGGCTGGCCGCGACTGCAAGGACGTCGTCACGCAGCTCGCCGCCGTCTCCCGCGCCCTCGACCGGGCCGGATTCAAGATCGTCGCGAGCGGGATGCGCCAGTGCCTCGCCGAGAGCGAGGAAGGCGCACCCCTCATGACCGAGCAGGAACTGGAGAAGCTCTTCCTCACGCTCGCGTGACACACGACGGCGGCCGGCGGACATCCGCCGGCCGCCGTCGTCACGCCGCTGGCAGACGCGTGCGCGAGTCAGGGCAATATCTGCGGCACACGGGCAGCCCAGCTCACCCCGCTGCTACACCTGCACCAGGCGCGACGCGCACGCGGTGCCGCGGCCCCACCATGCGGTGTCGCGGGCGGCGAAGGTGGCGTTCACCAGCCTGGTGACGGTGGCCCGCAGGTTGTCGACGGTGATGAAGTTCCGGCGCACGTGTCGCAGCGCTGCCTCGCTCTCGCCGTGCTCGCCGGTCGCCACGATCGCCCGGATGCCCATGTTCGTGCCCGGAGCGAAGAGGGCCAGCAGCAGGCGCCGCTGGAGGACGTCACGCTCGATACGCCCGTACGCGGCCACCGAGGAGAACTCCTCGGTGAAACCGGTCAGGAAGTCGGCGTTCTTCAGCACATCCAGGAGGTCCAGGACGCCCCAGCGGCTCCAGCTTCGGAACGTTGATCCACGGCTCGACCTTGCGGGGAGTGACCTTCACCCCGCCCGCCAAGCCGTCCGCAAGCGCCGCGACAGCGCCGAGACGAGCCCCGATTCGCCCTCGTCCGGGGCCGCTAGGAGGGCGGACGCCGAATGCGTCACTGCGAGGCGTGCGCGATCCCGCCCAGTCGCAGCGCGGCTCGCCATCGGCGGCGATGACGCTCCCGCGTGTCTTTAGTTCTTCAGGAACGCGAGACGCGGGTCCGTCAGGTTCGGGGCGATCTCGATGACCTCGGCCGTCACGACGTCGTGGAGCACAAACGGGTCCTCGGCGACTCGCGCTTGGAGGTCTTCCAGTGTGATTCCCGTGGCGAGCACCGCGCCGCCCTGCCCCGGCTGGATGCTCCCGACCAGCAGGAAGATTCCGTCTTCCACGCCCTGGCGAATCCAATTCTGGTGCCCCGCCATGTGCTCGGCGGCTGCGGCCTTGTTGGCAGAGAAGCGAAGCAGGGTGACGTACACGAAAGTCTCCTCACAGATGGACATGCGAATGAAGTAGGGAAGCAGAGGGAATGGGAGTGGCTCAGCGTGCGCCGTCCGCAGCTGTGTGAGACGGCAGTCGCTCGGTCAGCCACGTGTTGATTCGGTAGGCCTCGCGGCTCACGAAGTCGCTGTCGTGGAACGCGTTCGACAGCGTGGCAACCCCTTGGCTGAACGCCAGGACGTGCATCGCAAGGTCATCGGCCTGCGTGTCGGCCCCGAGTTCCTCGAACTGCTCGCACAGCCACGCACGGAACAGCTCGAAGACGCCCACGGCGTGCGCACGGGCGGGGTGGTCGAGCTTGGCAAGCTCGTTCGTCAGCGTCCCGACCGGGCAGCCGTATCTCTCGATGTCGCCGCGGTTCGTGATGACGATCTCAATGAACCGCCGCACGCGGACAAGGGGGTCAGCCGAGTCGCCCGCCCACTCGGCGAGCATCTGCCGAGTGCTCGCCAACCGGGCTTCGATCACCGCTTGGAGGATCTCGTCCTTGGTCTTGAAGTGGTAGTAGAAGTTGCCCCGGGAGATCCCCACTGCCTCTGCGATCGCCGCGAACGACGTCGCCTCGAAGCCCTGCTGGTAGAACAGGCGGTTCGCCGCATCGACGATCTGCTCGCGAGTACCCAAGTACGACACCTCACACCTGACGACCGACGCTAGGACGACCGTCCTAGGTGATGGTAGGCAGGCTAGGGCGCCCGTCCTAACCTGGCAAGGCGGACTGCGTCACAGCGCTCCGTCCCGCGACGCCACTCGCATGATCACCGGCGCCATGCCTGCGCTGTTCCCCTGCCATCGGCTGCTCGATGCGGCTGTGGCATGGGCCCGTGCGGTACGGCCAAGGCGCAGCGTCGGGTGGAAGGCCCCTGCGGATTGAGGTGCGTTGGGCCGGATGGCGAGGGGTTCCAACCGCACAGGGGGGAACCCAGGCAGGGCATCCTGTGAGCGTGCAGATTCCTGAGCAGGTTCAACTTCCAGATGTGGCAGGTCGGATGGTGGTCTGCGGTGACGACGGCCTTGCCCGCCGGTTGGCTGCCGAGCTCCGCGACGTGTACCAGGAGCGGGTGACGCTCGTGGTTCCGGCCGCTCGTGAGCCGCAGTCTGTGGTGGGGCGTCAACGGGTACGTTCTTTGGGGCTGTTCGGGCGGGCGTCGGGCAGGCCGGCGGGGGAGCGGCTGTCGGCGCGGGAGCTGCGGGTGCTGGAGGCGACGGAGCCGGACGAGGAGGTGCTGGCCGCCGCGGGGGTGGCCGGGGCCGCCGCGCTGGCGCTGGTGTACGAGGACGACGACGCGAACGTACGGGGCGCACTGGTGGCGCGCCGGCTCAATCCCAGGCTCCGGCTGGTGATCCGGCTCTACAACCGCAAGCTCGGCCAGCACCTGGAGGAGCTCCTCGACCAGGCGGCGATCGTCGCCGAACCGGGCATCGACCTGCGCGAGTTGGATTCCTCCACGACCGTGCTGTCGGACTCGGACACGGCAGCCCCCGCGCTCGCGGCCAGCGCGGTCGCCGGGACCAGCAAGGTGGTGCAGGCGGACGGGCTGCTGCTGCGCGCGGTGGAGCGTACGCCTCCGGGACGGGGTGAGGTGGCTGATCCGGGGCTGTGCACGCTGGCGTTGCTCTCGGCCACGGCCGGGGATCCGGCCGGCAGTGAGGGGGCCGAGCTCAGCGGTGAGCGAGGGCCGCAGCTACTGCCCGATGACCGTGCGGTGGCGGCCGCGGCAGGGCGGGGCACGGTGGCCCTGGAGGCGGTCAGCCACGCGGGGCCGGCGCGGGCGGCGTCGCGGCTGAGCGCGGCGTCGCTGCCGGTGGCCTCCCTGTTCTCGCGGCGGCTTCGCTGGTCGTTGGCCGGCGTCGTGGCGGCCGTGGCCGCGCTCGCGGTGGCGTCCTGGCTGACGACGGGCGATCACCCGCTGCACGCCGCGTACATCACCCTGCTCGACGTCTTCGCGATCAACGACCCGGCGGTGGACGCCTCGACGCAGCAGCAGGTGCTGCAGATCCTGGCCGGGTTCATGGGCCTGCTCCTGCTCCCGGTCCTGGTGGCGGCCGCGTTGGAGGCCCTGGGCGCGTTCCGCACCGCCACGGCCTTGCGCAGGCCCCCGCGTGGGCTGTCCGGGCACGTGGTGCTCCTGGGGCTTGGCAAGATCGGTACGCGGGTCCTGGCGCGGCTGCGGGAGCTGGAGATCCCGGTGGTGTGCGTGGAATCCGACCCGGAGGCACGGGGCCTTGCGTCGGCCCGCCGCCTGCGCGTGCCCGTGGTCCTTGGCGACGTCACCGAGGAAGGGGTACTGGAGGCCGCCCGCGTCCACCGGGCGCACGCGCTGCTCGCCCTGACCAGCTCCGACACCACCAACCTGGAAGCCGCGCTGTACGCCCGCGCTGTCACACCGGACCTGCGGGTCGTACTTCGCCTGTACGAGGATGACTTCGCGACCGCCGTCTACCGCACCCTGCGTGCCGCCCACCCGGCTGCTCTCACCCGAAGCCGCAGCGTCACCCACCTCGCCGCCCCCGCCTTCGCCGGGGCCATGATGGGCCGGCAGATCCTCGGAGCCATCCCGGTGGAACGGCGTGTGCTGCTCTTCGCCGCCCTCGAGGTGGCCGGCCACCCGCAGCTGGAGGGCCGCACCATCGCCGAGTCCTTCCGCCCAGGCGCCTGGCGGGTCATCGCTATCGACACCGCCTCTCCGGAGGACCGCCGTCCCGATCTGGCGTCTGCCCTCGGGGAGGGGCCGGCAGGGCGGCCCGGGCTGGTGTGGGAGTTGCATCCCGGCTATGTGCTGAAGGCCGAGGACCGCGTGGTGCTGGCTGCCACCCGCCGGGGGCTGGCCGAACTCCTCGGACGAACCAGCACACTCACCCCGGACCTCTGACGTGCCTTGAGGCGGGTTCCCGTGTGCGGAGGAACGCTACCGCGGCTGACCGGCTCCCGGCTCGGTCTTCAAGGTCCCGATGCGGGCGCTGCCGGTGGCGTGGGCCAGGGCGTGGGAGTGCTGGAAGGCGGTGGCCAGGAGTAGGTGTGCGGCGGCGGGCTCCATGACGGAGTGGCGGGCTCTGTCTTGAAGGGGCCGGCCCGGTTGGCCATGAGGGTCATCATCGTCGCGGTGAAGACCAGGGCGATCACGATGAGGGCCAGCCCGATGGGGTTGTTGGGGTTGTAGTAGTAGCGGTTCGTTCCCCACTTGCTTCGTTTGAAGACGGGTTCGTCGTCATAACGCATGGCTGGACCCCTTGTCGACTGGTCGAGCGGCCGCCACGGATGTACTGCGCCACCTCGTGTGCGAGATCCACCACCGGCCCGGATGCCCTCCCGCTTCCGCAGTCCGGCATCAGGGCGGTGCTGGTCTCCCCCTGACCTGATCCTGCCCGTTCCGTGTGCGGTCGCGCATTGCCGGTGACCGGCAGTTTTTACGTCGTCTTGATTCCGATGACGGCGTGCTGCTCAGCACGTGTGGTGTGAGATCGGGGGCAATATGGCCGAGGCGACAGCGCCAACAGGGCTCGTGGCGGGGTGTGCTGAGATTCTGCTCGACGCCTGCGCCACGGGGCGTCGGCTCACCCGCGACGAGTTGGAGTCCCGGAGGGTTCAGGGGGCGCGGGCAGCGGAGGCGGGGCTGGCGCTGCGTGGCCTCATCCGGGACCATCTGGCGGCGGCGCGGGAGATACATCCGCGGTTGCCGTCCGGGTCGATGGGCCCGCTGCTGGCCGCAGTCGAGCAGGCGGTGGACGCTTCTCCCTGTCTGCTCAGCCGCGGCCTGCCCGTGAGCCGAGCATGGCCAGGCCCGTGATGAGCGCGGCGAGGCCGATGACCAGCACCGGAAATCCGGGGCCCGGCAGTACGTACAGCCAGGCGCCGACCAGCGTTGCAGGTGCACCGGCGATCACGAGGGCGACCGCGATGCGGGGTTCCGTGAGGTTGCGCCGCGCCCATCCAAGGAGTCCGCTTCCCGGCATCACGATCAACTCTTCGCTCGCGAGTTCACGCGGCGGGAGGCCCGTTCCGCGCGCAGGAAGCACATCGCGGCCACCACCACGAATCCGAAGCCCAGACCCGTGCAGGCCATGACGACGCCCGAGGGTGCGTCGACCATGCGGGGGACGGCGTTCAGTGGCATCACGGCATAAAGGCAGAGGAGGGCCCATGCGTAGGGGCGGACGGCCATTCGCCGCTCCCGAAGCCCGCGCGGCGTCCAGCCGTTGAGCACCGCCAACGCCAGGGGGAGCACGAGCAGTGTGCCTACCGCCAGCGCGATGCCGTGGTACAGCGGATTTCCGTTCATGGACACCTCTCTGATGCGTACGCCCACGATAGACCGCCGAAAAATGACGCGTTCATGCCGGAGTCCGGCAATGTACGGCTGTCCGGACTGCCGTCAGAGCCCCGTCAAGACGACGTAAGGGATACGTAAAGTGGCCGGTGGAGTGCCGGGAAGCCTGGTCGGCGATCACGAAACACATCTCTTCTCGAATCGGGGGCTTTTGCCATGGTGCTCGTAGCTGTCTTCGGTGTGGCCCTGCTGATCGCAGTCCTTTTCTCCGGGCTCGCCGCCCGCACCGTGCTCTCGACCTCGCTGCTGTTCCTCGTGGGCGGAGCCCTGGTCAGCGACGGGTTCCTCGGGCTGATCCACATCACCGCCGACAGCCCGATCGTGGCCGTCACCGCCGATCTGGCCCTGTTCGCCGTGCTGTTCACCGACGGCATGCACGTCTCCTTCCCGAAGCTGCGGGAGAACTGGAAGAACCCCGCCCGCGCCCTGGGGCTCGGTATGCCGCTGGCCATGGCCGGCATGGCGCTGATCACCCACTACCTCGTCGGGCTGGACTGGACGACGTCATTCCTGGTCGGCGCGGTGCTGGCACCGACGGACCCGGTGTTCGCCTCGGCCATCGTCGGCCGCAAGGAGGTTCCGGCGAAGCTGCGCCAGCTGCTGAACGTGGAGAGCGGCATCAACGACGGTCTCGCCCTTCCGGTGGTCCTGATCCTCATCGCCGTCGCCGGACCGACCTCCGGCCAGATGCAGGCATCCATCCCGATGATCGGTCTGGAGCTCGGGCTGGGGCTCCTCTTCGGGATCGTCCTCCCGCTGGCCGTCGCGGGTCTGGTGTGGCTGCGACTGCTGGGGGCGGAGCCCAAGCTCCAGCCACTGCTGCCCCTGGCGACCGGCATCATCCTGTACGGGCTGTGCCACCTCACCCACGCCAACCCCTACCTGGCCGCCTTCTCCGCAGGTGCCGTCCTGGCGGCCGTGTCGCCTGAGGCGAAGACGGTCTTCGAGCCGCTCGGCGAAGCGCTGGCCGAGCTGGCGAAGTTCGCCGCCCTGCTCGTCTTCGGCGCCCTGCTCACACCCCAGCTCTTCGGTGACCTGTCACTCGGCGGGTATGTGGCCGTGGTTCTGGCGATCGTCCTGATCCGCCCGGCTTCGCTGCTGCTGTCGCTGCTCGGCACCCGTCTGGAGCGGCGGGAGAAGCTGGTCGCCGCCTGGTTCGGCCCCAAGGGCTTCGCGTCCGTCGTCTACGGCCTGCTGGTCCTCCAGGCCGGCATCCCGCAAGGCCAGGAGGCGTACACCCTCATCGCGATCTGCATCGCCTTCTCGATCATCGCCCACAACAGCACCGACGTACCGATCGCCCGCCTCTTCCACGTCGATGACCTCGCCGGCATCCCCGCCGCCGACGCGCCCAGGGCCTCCCACCCGCCGGTCACCGCTGACCGCGAGACGAGCCGTGCCCAGTCGTAAGACGAGTCGCAGCGAGCGGACACGCGCCGGACGCAGGCGGCGTCTGCACGCCAGGGGGTGCTGGCCTTCCTCGGTGGGCCGGCCGGCATCGCGGTGGCCGCCGCCATATTCGCCCTGCTGCCCGGAACCGTCGTGGACGCAGGGGGAGGGAGAGCGGTGGACCGGCACGAAACGTGCCTCGAGGTCATCTCACTGACGGCTTGGTGGGTCATGGTCACCGGTGCTCATCTGGGCTTTCAGCGCCATCGCGGACCGACCCGCTTCCCTTGCGGCATGCGCGGGCAGCGCCGCTCTCCTGACCGCTCTCGGTGAGATCGGCGACTGGCTGCGAAGGCGCTGGTCCGCAGCCAGGTCGGCAAGGGGACGGCGAGAACCGTGACGGCCAGGCCGGGGCGCCGGGCGTGGTCACTTGCCGGCGCGCGGGGGAGCCTGCGGGGGCTCCCACCGGCACATGCCGCCGGGAGGAGTCCTGAACGGCTCGCTGCTGGCCCTTCCCCGAGCAGGGTTCTGCCGGCCGGCCATCCACGCATGATCGCGACCACGAGTGCGATCGCTGATCGCCTCGGCCATCTGGGCCGAGGTGAGGGTCACTATGTACGTCACGAGCGGACTCTATCGACGCCGCCATGACAGCAAGCGCCCGTCCGGCTGGCCAGGCGCTGGGCGGGCGCGTGGGGCTGAGCCGGGTCCAGTTCGGTGCCGGGACGACTGGGCCAGTACCGTCTGCGGCGAGCGAAGGACTGGTGGAACTGCGTCATCGCAGTACGGCAACGGGTCCGGATGCAGACGGCGCGACCGGCCTTGCGATGACCGGTTGCTTGATCACGTGGGTAAGGTAAGTCTGAGGTGCCCCGGGGGAAGCGAGTCGGCCTAAACCCTCCCAATCTGCGTGACGTGCCGTCAGGCAAGTCAGCATCGGTCCCCCCACATTCCGAAGTGGCTGTCCGATGCGACGCCTGGTCGGCGGCGTCACAACAGCCTGGTGCCCACGAAAGTGCAGGCCAGGAGCCTTCTCGTCAGAGGCAGTTGATTTTCTTTATGATCTCCGATCTGACCCCTACCGGTGTAGAGTGCAGGACGCCCTTGACCTGCAGAAAGCTGGCAGGGAGCCGTCTTCTAGGAGTTCAAAATGCTGCGCACCATGATCAAGTCCAACACATAGGATCTGGACATTTCCGCAGGTCAGCCTTGCGCTGTTGTGGTCCAGGTCAGCAAGTAGTCAGCATCGGTCCCGATCAGGTCCCGCCGTTGCTGACCTCGGAGACGGCAGTGGGGGAAGTCGGCGGCCTCCCGCCCTGCACCGGAGACTTGGCTCCTGCGCCGCTGGTCGCAGCAGGTTCTTCGTGTACGGGTGGCACAGTGGTCACACTCGCGCTGACCTGCGAAAACGATGGTGATTCATGCTGCGGTGGGATGCCGTAGCTCTGTACGGTCGCCCGGTCCGTGAATCGGTCGGCTCCTGTACCCGTTGGTCTGGGAACGAAGCCGTGGGTCGCCGCTCCGCCCGATACGGAGAGTCTGCCCTCGTCGGGATGGAGCGGTATGGACGGGTCGCAGGAGAGAGCGGGGTCCTGGCGGAGGATCGCCTGCTGTATCCAGGCGAGTTTTTCGCCCGGCTCCACGCCCAGTTCGTCGATGAACATCTCCCGGGTGCGGCGGTACATGGCGAGGGCTTCCGCCTGTCTGCCGCCTCGGTAGAGGGCCAGCATGAGTTGTGCGCGCAGACTCTCGCGCAGCGGGTTCTCGCGTACCAGCGGCTCCAGCTGGAGGACGGCCTCTTCGTGGCCCCCCAGGCGCAGGAGTGCGGTGGCGTTGCACTCCCTTGCGACGATGCGCAACTCCTCGAGGCGGCTGATCTCATGGACGAGCGGCTGGTGGTCATCAAGGTCCGCGAGGGCAGGTCCGCGCCACAGCGAGAGCGCGTCGGCCAGGAAGTAGTGCGCCGCTTCGGCGTCGCCGGAGCGGAGGAGGGCCTGACCACGTGCCACAAGACGCTCGAAGGTGACGCTGTCGATCTGATCACCTCGGGCGTGCAGCGAGTATCCGCCCGGCGCGCTGCGCACGATGCGGCCCGCGCTTCCGTCCCGGTCGGGGTCCAGCAGGCAGCGCAGCCGGGAGATATACGTCTGGAGGCAGTTGACTGCGCTGGGTGGCGCCGCGTCCCCCCACACGTACTCGATGAGCCGGGGCACCGGTACCAGCGTGTCGTGACACATGAGGAGCGAGGCCAGGACGGCGCGCTGTCTGCGTCCTCTGATGGGTAACGCGCAGCCCTGATGAACAATCGATACGGGACCGAGCACGCGGAATTCCATGGTCTCCCCCAGACCTGTAGTCATCCCCGTGGTTCCGCGACTGGGCCGGGTGCTCGTACGGCACTCGCGCCTCTACGCGGTAACCCCAGTCGGCATTGTGCAGCACGTGCATCGGAAGGTCGCCATGCAGGCGTGAACTGGCTTGATTCCGTGCCATGGACGCCGGCCCCGGACGTCCCCGGTCCCTGTTCATGCCTGCTGCACGCCGACTGCACGTGCGCTGCACGCGGTCTGCAAGAGCGTCCCGCGAGTATGGCGGCGCGGCATCACGGGACGCGGCCGCGGCTTGCGGGGTTACGGGGGGATGTATGGGGGGATGTATTGGCGCGTTCCTTCCCGCCACAGAGCGGGCCACCAACGACGATGTCCGAACAGCAGCAACAACTGCGTGACCGTCCAGAGAGCATGCATGTGACCGAGATCCGGATCGTACTGGTTGTGGAGGATGTCTTCGCGCGCGGCGGGATCAGCGCCATCCTGAACGGAGAGCCGGCCTTCCGGACCGTCGGCGAGACCGGAAGCCTTCGGGAGGCCGCCACGCTGGCTTCCCGGCTGCAGCCCGACCTCTTCGTGGTCGATTCCCCGGTCATGGCGGCCGACGGCATCGAGATGGTCCGGAGGTTGCGTGGCCGGGGACACACAATGGTGTGTCCGGTGCTTCTACTGGCGGACGGAGGCAGCGCGCTCGGCGCCGAGGCGCTGAGGCTGGGAGCCTGCTCAGTCCTTCGGCGCCGCACCGCGCCCGACGAACTCGTGGCGGCTGTCAGGTTGGTGGCAGCTGGCTATCTGCCCATCGAGGGTGCTCTGGTCGAACGGCTGGCCGAGACCATGACGTCGATCAGTGTGGGGCTCGAAGGTGCCGGATTCGGACATGGGCTGACCAAACGCGAGCGCGAGGTCTTCGAGCTCATGGTTGAGGGCATGTCCAACGCAGAGATCGCCGTGACCCTCAGCGTGGCGAGTTCCACCGTGAAGTCCCATGTCCAGGACATCCTTGGCAAGCTCGGACTGCGCAATCGACTGCAAGCCGTGATCTATGCCTATCGGTCCGCCATATCCGCAGGCTCCGTGGGGGAGCTTCCCCTCTCCCGGCCGGCCGAGCCTCCCGGGCACGGGTGCTTCGCCGGAATCGCCGTCGGTGAATTCGAGGAGCGGTAGTGGCGGGAAGGATGCGATGACCGCGGAATGCCTGCACGATCTGTTCGGGGAGGCGGTGGCCCGGTGGCCCGACACCCCGGCGCTCGTCACAGCCGGGGTCACCCTGACCTATCGCGAGCTGGACGAGCGGGCCAACGGGCTGGCCCACCGCTTGCGCGATCTAGGCGTCGGCCCGGAGAGCCTCGTGGGCCTGTGCCTGCCGCGCGGTCCGGAGGTGGTCGTGGCGATCCTCGGCGTACTCAAGACCGGAGCAGGCTATGTGCCGTTGGATCCCGACCATCCCGCGGAGCGGCTGACGCACTGTTTGCGCAACTCGGCGGCCGAGGTCGTCATCACCGATTCCGCTGTGCGCGACGGACTGCCGCCCATCGACTCACATGTCATCTGCTGCGACCGTGACCCGGACGTTCTGTCCGGCCGGACGCACGCCCCCGAGCGCCGAGGGGACACTGACAACGTCGCGTACGTCATCTTCACCTCGGGATCCACCGGCCGGCCCAAGGGGGTCGCGGTGCCGCACCGGGGCGTGGTCAACCTTGTTCCACAGCTGCGCGACGTCCTCGGGTACGGGCCGGGCGCCCGTGTCCTGCAATGTGTCTCCTTCGGTTTCGACGTTTCCGTCGTCGACGTCTTCTGCGTCCTGTCGGCGGGCGGCACCTTGTATGTCGCGGGTACGGCGGACCTCGCGACGCCGCAGAGTCTCGGCCGCCTGCTGCGGCAGAGCGCCATCACCGCGGTCAGCCTGCCGCCGTCGATGCTCGCACTCGTCCCCGACCAGGCCTACCCCCATTTGCGGACCGTCTTCGTCGCGGGGGAAGCGTGCTCAGTCGACATCACGCGCCGGTTCGCCGGCTTACGGCTGGTGAACGGATACGGGCCGACCGAGGGGTCCGTCATCGCCACCACCTACACCGTGGACCCGCTTGCCGAGCTGGCCGCCGTCCCGATCGGCATGCCGGTACGGGGCTGCCCCGCCTATGTGCTCGACGTGGACGGCAATCTGGCGCCGTGCGCTCCGGGGGAGACCGGGGAGATCCATCTTGCCGGAACTGGCGTCACCCGCGGGTATGTGGGGAGCCCCGGCGCCACGGCAGAGCGGTTCCTCCCCGATCCTTTCTCGCCGGGCGGCCGGATGTACCGCACCGGCGACCTGGGAAGAGTCCTTCCCGACGGCAACCTGGAGTACCTGGGCCGCACCGACCACCAAGTCAAAGTGCGCGGTCTGCGCATAGAGCTGAACGAGATCGAGCGGGCTCTCGAGGTCAGCCCGAACGTGCGGCAGGCGATAGTGACAGTACGTCAAGATATGGTGCACGGCGCTGAGTTGATCGCCTTCTATATTCCGGCAGGGCGGGTCCGTGGGGAGGAACAGGAGCTGTCGGGGCGCTTGCGTGACCATCTCGCGACCACCTTGCCGCGCTACATGATCCCGAACCTGATCGTTCCGCTGACGGAATTCCCGCTGACGCCCAACGGAAAAGTCGACCGCGCCGCACTCGCCGCACTCGAACTCGGCGTACACAGGACGCACGGAGAACGACTGGCACCTCGGACACCGTACGAGCAGGCCGTCGCTGCGGCCTGGCGCGAGGTCCTCGGCGTCGACGTCGTCAGCCTCCACGACGACTTCTTCGAACTGGGCGGCAACTCGCTGCTTGCCACACGGGTGCTGGCGCGTCTGCGAACGGCTCTCGGCGTCGACGCCGAGCTGCGGACCGTACTCGATGCTCGCACCCTGGAGGCGCTGGCGGCATCCCTTACACAGCTGTCGGCCGGGCACGGCACCGCCGCGCCGACGATCCGTCCCCGGCGGGCGAGTACCCGCGCCTCGTCCGGCCCCGGCCAGTAGCCCGACGCACGGTCCGGAACCCCAGAGCGTCCCGCCCGGGGCGGAGGGCGCCGTCTGCTCCGCCGTACGGAGGAGCGGCCGATGGGAATCCCGCCGCCAGGCGGATGGCCGTGGCCGTCCACGCAAAGGCATCTTTGCTGTATTCGCGTTTTCCAGTGAATTCACCGCCGCGCACACATTCTGGCGGCGCACTCATGCTGAGGGGTGGCCATGACGGACACGCAGGGCGATGACCGTGTGTACGCGGTGGTGCTGAACGACGAGGAACAGTATTCGATCTGGCTGGCGGACCGGGAGCTGCCGTTGGGCTGGCACCGGGAAGGGAAGACCGGCCGACGGGAGGACTGCCTGGCGTACATCGGCGAGGTCTGGACGGATATGCGCCCGCTGAGTCTGCGGCGGCGGATGGAGCAGGACGGCGTTCGATGAGTTCCCCGGCCACCCAGCCCGCGGAGGGACGCGACCCCGACTCCGGCGACCGCGTGCCGCAGTCGTTCGGCCAGCGGCGGCTGTGGTTCCTGGACCGGTTGACGCCGCACAGCGCCGAGTACGTCGAGCCCTGGGCGATCCGGCTGCGGGGCTGCCTGAACGTGGCGGCGCTGTGCGCCGCGCTGGACGCAATAGTCGCCCGGCACGAGGTGCTGCGCGGCGGATTCGATGTGGTGGACGGCGAACCGGTCCAGCGGATCGACCCGCCGGAACAGGTCGCCTTGGAGCAGGTCGATCTCACCGCCGACGGGGAGCGGGATCCGGCGGCGCTGCGGCGGCTGGAGGAACTGATCGCGTGCCAGACCGCACGGCCGATCGACGTGAAGCGCGGGCCGCTGCTCCGTGCGGTGCTGGCGATTCTCGGGCCCGACGACCACGCGCTGGTCGTCACGGTGCACCACATTGTCTGGGACGGCTGGTCGGCCGCCGTGTTCGGGAACGAATTGAGCGCCCTCTACGGCGCGGTTGTCGCCGACGGGTCCGTATCCGACGCCCTGTCCCCCTTGCCGGTCCAGTACGGGGACTACGCCCTCTGGCAGCGCGAGTGGCTGCGCGACGACGAGCTGGAGCGGCGGCTGGACTACTGGGGAGGCCGACTGGCGGGAGCGGTCGCAACCGAACTCGCACCCGACCGCACCCGTCGGCCCGTACGCGGCACGACGGGCGCGACCTCGGCGTTCCGGATCCCCGCAGGTCTCGTCACGCGCCTGCGCGACCTTGGCCAGGAACACGGCGCGACGCTGTACATGACCCTGCTGGCCGCCTTCGACGTGCTGCTGGCCCGCTACACCGGCTCGACCGATGTGGTCATCGGCACACCGCTCGCCGGACGCGGCAGGCGCGAGGCCGAAGACCTCATCGGATTCTTCGTGAACACGGTGATCCTGCGCGTCGACCTGGGCGGAGACCCGTCGTTCACCGAGGCGCTGTCCCGTGTGCGCGAGGCCGCCCTCGACGCGCATGCCCACCAGGACGCCCCGTTCGACCAGATCGTGGACCGGCTCGGCGTGGAACGTGATCTCAGCCGCACGCCGCTGTACCAGATCAGCTTCGTTCTGCAGAACAACCCCGAGGCCGCACTGGACCTGCCCGGTCTGCACACCGAGCGGATACCCGCGCAGAACCCGGCGGCACGCACCGATCTGACCTTCGACCTCAGAGAGCTCGGCGACGGTTCCGTCGAGGGCGTCATCATCTATGCGGCCGCCTTGTTCGAGCAGGCCACCATGGACCGCCTGGCGGACCATTTCGTGCGCCTGCTGGAGAGTGCCGGAGCGCGGCCGCACAGCCGGATCTCAGAGCTGGAGTTCGTCACCGATGCCGAACTCCACCAGCTGGTCGTGGCGGCCAACGACACCGCCCGGCCGCGCTCGTGGGAACCGGTCCACCGCGTGATCGCCCGGCAGGCGACCGACATCCCCGACGCGACCGCCGTTGTCGCGGGCCAGATACAGCTCACCTACGCCGAACTCGATGCCCGGGTCAACCGGCTGGCGCGTCATCTGCGCGACCTCGGCGCCGGGCCGGAGTCGGCTGTGGCCGTTTGCCTGGAGCGGGGGCCGGACCTGGTGGTGGCCCTGCTCGCCGTCCTCAAGGCGGGCGGTGCCTACGTGCCGCTCGACCCAGGCCACCCGGGCGAACGGCTGGCACACATCCTGACCGACTCCGGCGCGCGCATCATCGTGACGGGATCAGCGTCCGTTCCAGGGCCGATCGCCGCCGGCGACATCGTCCACGTCCGGCTCGACGACGACCGGGAACGCATCGAGTCGCAAGACCTGTCGGATCCGCACTACCCCGTGGACCCGGACGCTCTCGCCTACATCATCTACACATCGGGCACCACCGGGCGGCCGAAGGGCGTGTCCGTCAGCCATCGTGGACTGATCAACTACCTGTGGTGGACCGTCGAGCAGTACACACGGTACGGGGGCCGGGGCACCGCCCTCTTCTCTTCGGTCGCCTTCGACCTGGTCGTGCCGAACCTCTACACCCCCCTGTTGATCGGGCAGCCGGTGTATCTGCTGCCGCAGGACTTCGAAGTGGCCGGACTCGGCCAACTGCTGCTCGACGTCGGCCCGCTGGCGTTCGTCAAGCTCGCCCCCGGCCATCTGGAGCTGATCGCTGCCCAGCTCGGCCCCGGGCAGCCCGCCAAGATGGCCGCCCTGGTGATCGCGGCGGGCGATTCCTTCACCAGCCGCTTGGCCAACCACTGGCTGGAGCTGGCAGGTGCGGGGAAGACCCGGCTCGCGGCCGAGTACGGCCCGACCGAGATCACGATCGGCAACTCCGCCCACTTCGTGGAGGGACCGGTCACCGACGAGCTGGTGTCGATTGGCACACCGATCCCCAACACCACGGCGTACGTTCTGGACGCGTCACTGCGCCCGCTGCCGGCCGGCGTGGTCGGCGAGGTGTACGTGGGGGGAGCCGGGGTCGCGCGCGGCTATCACGGATTGCCTGCGCTCACTGCGGACCGTTTCGTGCCGGACCCGTACGGCCCCCCCGGATCACGCCTCTACCGCACCGGAGACCTGGCCAAGGTGCTGCCCGGCGGGGATTTCGGCTTCGTCGGACGTGTCGACACTCAGCTCAAGGTACGCGGCTACCGGGTGGAGGCGGGCGAGGTCGAGAACGCGCTCGCACGGCATCCGGACGTCGACGCCGCCGTGGTCACGGTCCGCGAGGTCGGCCCGGGCGACCACGAGCTGGTCGCACACGTCGTCCCTGGCCGCGACCGGGTGTTGAGCGCGGACGCGCTGCGTGCCTTTCTTGGAGAACGGCTGCCGTCCTACATGATCCCCGCAGCATTCGTGCCGCTGGACCGGTTCCCGGTCACCAGTAATGGAAAGGTCGATCTCCGTGCGCTGCCCGCACCGGGACGGCCCGCGCGTGGGGCAGTGGAGTACAAGGCACCGTGGACCCCCGCGCAGCGGGACGTCGCCGAGGTGATGGGGACCGTGCTCGGTGGGGCCCAAGTGGGAGCGGATGATCGCTTCTTCGACATCGGCGGCGATTCCATCCGCGCCGTCGCCCTCGTCGGACCCTTGCGCGCGAAGGGCTACACCGTCAGCGTCCGGGACGTGTTCGAGCACCCCACGGTCGCCCGCTTGGCGGAAGCGATAGGGGAGCGTGACGTGAAGACGGCGGCCGCACCGGTTCTCACCTCCTTCCAGCTGCTCGCCGAAGGCGACCGGAAGCGTCTGCCCGACGGTGTCGTAGACGCGTACCCGTTACCGCTGTCCCAGGCGGGCATGCTCTACGAGATGTCGCGAGGCGACGAACGGCCGGACTACCAGGTGATCGGCAGCTTCTACATCACCGACGACGGGCCGTTCTCCGAGCGGGCGTTCGAGCATGCGGTATCCGGGGCCGTGGCCCGGCACGAGGCGCTGCGCACCTCGTTCGACCTTGTGTCCTACTCCGAGCCCCTCCAGCTCGTGCATGTCGAAGCCAGCCCGCTGATCAGTATCCATGACCTGCGCGGCCAGGACGGCGACCAGGACCTCACGGTCCGCTCCTGGATCGAGGAGCAGCGCAGACTGCCGTTCGCCCTCGACCGGGCCCCGCTGATCCGGGTCGCTGTCCACCTGCTCTCTGACGAGGCTTGGCGGCTCACTCTGGTGCAGTGCCACGCGGTCCTGGACGGCTGGAGCGAACACACCCTGCTCAGCGACCTGCTGGCCCGCTACCGGACAGCACGGCAAGGGGGGACGGCAGCGGGCCAGGTGGCAGAGTCCGGCCGGGCGCGATTCGCCGATCTCATCCCGCTCGAACGCGCAGCGCTGTCCGACGCGCGGACGCGGCGCTTCTGGGAGGAGCGGCTGCGCGGCGCCGTGCGTTTCGCCGTGCCGGAAGCCTGGCGCGACGGCTCGGCGCCGGGCGGTGACATTTACTACCAAGTCGGTGTGCCGTTCACCGATCTCGAAGAGGATCTGCGCCGACTGGCCGCTGCCACCGGTGTACCGCTCAACGTCGTCATGCACACGGCCTATCTGCGCACGATGGCCACGGTCAGCGGAAACCGCCGGTTCTGCACAGGACTCGTGTGCAACGTACGGCCGGAAGAGACAGGCGGCGACCAGGTCCTGGGCATGTTCCTGAACACCGTCCCGTTCGTGTGCGACCCCACCTCCACGACATGGCGTGATCTCGTGGCCGAAGTCTTCGCCGAGCATCGCGCGCTGTCACCCCACCGCCGTTACCCGCTGCCGGAGATGCAGCGCCGCTGGGGCGGAGGCGAGAGGCTGGTGGACACCCTCTTCAACTATGTCGACTTCCATGTGGTCGACCACGATCTCGTCGACGTCACCCGCACTATCGAGGCGGGCCAGGGCGAGGTCGCCTTCGACATCACCGCCATGAACGGGACGGCCGTGGTCACCGGCAGGGCGGACCGCATCGGACGCGAGCACGCCCTGCTGCTGGCCCGCGTCTACCGCCGGGTACTGGAGCTGATGGTCGCCGACCCGGACGGCGACCCCCGGGGGAATGTGCTGCCTGATGACGATCTGCGGGCGGCGCTGAACAGTGCCGAGGCGTCGCCCGGTGAGCTGCCGCGGCTGTGCGTGCACGAGTTGTTCTCCCAGCAGGCCGCGCGCAGCCCCGGCGCCACAGCGGTCGTCGACGAGCGTGAACGGCTGAGCTACGCGGAACTGGACGCACGCGCCGACCGTCTCGCCAGCCGCCTGCGCGAGGCCGGCGTCGGCCTCGAGGTACCGGTGGGCGTATGCCTGCCACGCTCGGTGGAACTCGCCGTCGGCCTGCTCGCGGTGCTCAAGGCCGGTGGGGCGTTCGTGCCGCTGGACCCGGGCCACCCGCTCGACCGGTCGCACGCGATCCTGCGCGAGACCAAGGCGGCGGCGGTGCTCACAGCACCGTCGACGGCAGGGTTGTTCGACGGATTGCACTGTGTTGTCATCACGCCGGACGGGGAAGCCGGTGCCGCGTCGCCGACCGTACGGGCCGCCACCCTGCCGTCCTTGGCCAGCAGTCCGGACAACGCCGCGTACGTGGTCTACACCTCGGGTTCGACAGGCGCGCCGAAAGGTGCGGTGAACACACACCAAGGCCTGGTCAACCGCGTGCTGTCCGGTATCCGTCTGCACGGCGTGCGCACAAGCGACCGGATACTGCAAGCCACCCGACTCTCGTTCGACCCGGCGATCTACCAGATCTTCGTGCCGCTGCTGGCTGGGGCGAGCGTGGTGATGGCGCCCGACGGTGCGGAGCGCAGTTCCGCCGAACTCGTCCGGCTGCTGGCCCGGCACGACATCACCGGACTGGAACTCGTCCCCTCTGTCCTTCGCGCACTCGCCGACGAGCCCCGGCTGTCCGAGGCCACCGGCCTGCGCTGGCTGACCTCGGCGGGAGAAGCCCTCCACGCCGACCTGTGCGACCGGCTGGCCCGGCACAGCGACGCCCAGATGTGGAACGCCTACGGGCCCGCCGAGTGCGCGATCGGCGTGACCGATCGGCGCTGGCGGCCCGGTCAGGACCTGGGCCTGGTGCCACTCGGCCGGGCGATCGACAACATCCGGCTGCTCGTCCTGGACGCCCAGGGGCTGCCGGTGCCGGCCGGGGTGCCGGGCGAGCTGTACGTGGGCGGAGCGGGGGTGGGCCGTGGTTACGTGGCCGCGCCCGCCCTGACCGCTGAGCGCTTCGTACCGAACCCGTACGGGCCGTCAGGATCACGCCTCTACCGCACCGGTGACATGGTCCGCCGGTCACTGGACGGGGAACTGGAGTTCCTCGGCCGTATCGACCACCAGGTCAAGGTCAACGGTGTACGCGTCGAGCTGGAGGAGGTCGAGCACGCACTGCTCGGCCACCCTCGCGTCGCCGCTGCCGCCGTCACCGCCCGGACGGGCGATGACGGCAATTCCAGGCTCGTCGCGTACGTGCTCGGCGAGCCCGCCGACGGTGTGCCGGGCGACACCGAAGGGATCACCTCGGCCGGGCTGCGCGAGTTCCTGCGTACTCGGCTGCCGGAGGACCGTGTCCCGTCATCGTTCGTGAGGCTGGACGAGTTCCCGCTGACCGACAGCGGGAAGATCGACCGTGCCGCGCTGCCGTCCCTCGCCACGGGTGAGGACTTGCGCCCGCCCCACACACCGCCGGCTACCGAGGCCGAACGGATCGTGGCCCGGATATGGACCGACGTACTCGGCGTCCAGGGCATCGGGGCGACCGACGACTTCTTCCAGCTCGGCGGTCATTCGCTGCTGCTGACCCGGCTGGCCGCCCTGCTCGGCACCGAGACCGGCCGGAACGTGCCCGTACGCGAGCTGTTCCGTGCGTACACCGTGCGGGCACAGGCTCAGCTCATTGGCGCCGGGCACGACACCCTGCCACCGATCCGGCCGGTCGGCCGACACCTTCCGCATCCGCTGTCGTTCGCCCAGCAGCGGCTGTGGTTCCTTGACCGGCTGAATCCCGGCAGCGCGCAGTACACCCTGCCGCTGTTCGTGCGGCCGCCGGCGTCCGCGGGCGCCGGCGCCGTGCGGCGGGCCCTCGAAGAGCTGGCTGTCCGGCACGAAGCCCTGCGCACCCGCTACGCGCTGATCGACGGCGAGCCGCGGCAGGTGATCGAGGACGGGGTCCTGGTGGACCTGCGGGTAGTGGAAGCACGGCCGCACGAGATCCCGGCCCTGACCGCCGGGCAGCTGGCCCGTGGGTTCGATCTGGAACGCGGCCCGGTCTGGCGGGCGTTGATGATCACCGCTCCGGACGAGCAGCCTCTGCTGCTCGTGACCGTCCACCACATCGCGTGTGACGGATGGTCAGCGGTGACGCTGGAGCGAGACGTCTTGGAATTGCTGGCGGCACGGCTGCAACACCGTGCCCCCGCACTGCCGGAACTTCCCGTGCGCTACGCCGACTACGCGGTCTGGCAGCGAGGCCGCCTGGCTGCCGGGGAACTGGAGGACCAGCTCGCCTACTGGAGGAATCAACTGGCCGGTCTCGCCCAGCTGGAGTTGCCCACGGACCGGCCGCGTCCGGCCGGCCGTGACCCGCTCGGCGCCGCGATCGGCTTCACCGTGCCCGCCGACATTGCGCGCGCCGTTCTGGCGGTCGGCCGACGACACGGCGGCACTCCGTTCATGACGCTGCTCGCGGCGTTCGCCGCGCTGCTGGCGCGGTACAGCGGCCAGAGCGACATCGCGATCGGCACCCCGGTGGCAGGACGGCTGCACCCGGACGTCGGCGATATCGTCGGCTGCTTCCTCAATACCGTGGTGTTGCGCTGCGACACCTCGGGCGACGTCGCCTTCGGCGAACTGGTCGACCGGATCCGCGCGACGACGCTTGCCGCCCAGTCCGCCCAGGAGGCTCCGTTCGAACTCCTCGTCGAGGAGCTGGCGCCGGACCGCGACCTCTCCCGCAACCCCTTGGTGCAGGTCGTGTTCGACCTGCACGACGAGGGCGTTACCGGGCTCGCAGCCGAAGACACGCGGTTCGACGGGCTCGGCGGCGACTGGCGCGGGGCACAGGTGGACATCAACCTCACCGTCTCACGGCGCGCCGACGACTCCGTGGACGCGGTGCTGGAGTACGCCACCGCGCTGTTCGACGAGGCGACCGTGCGACGGTTCGCCCAGCACTACGTCAGGCTGCTGGAGAGCGTGGCCACCGCGGAGAACAGCCGGCTTTCACGACTGGAGATCCTCTCCGGACCGGAGCGGCATCGCCTGGTGCACGAGTGGAATGACACAGCCGTCGAACGCGCCCTGCGGCCAGCCCACGAGGTGATCGCCCGTCAGGCGGCAGCCACACCCGAAGCGGTCGCTGTCCGCGTGAGCGGCGCGTACCTCAGCTACGCCGACCTGGACCGGGGCGCGAACAGGCTCGCCCGCCATCTGTGTGCGCACGGCGTGGGCCCGGAATCCGTGGTCGGGATCTGCCTGGACCGGGGCCCCGACCTGATCACAGCGTTCCTGGCGGTGTGGAAGGCGGGTGCCGCCTATGTCCCGCTGGACCCTGCGCACCCGCGCGACCGGCTGGCGTACATGCTCGGCGACGCCGATGCCCGCCACGTCCTCACCCAGACCGACCACAGTGCCGGCCTGGCCGCGGCGCACGACGCCGAGTACATCCTTGTCGACCGTGATCGTACGGCGATCGACGCTCATGACGGCACGGCACTGCCCCCCACCGACCCGGACGCGTTGGCCTACATCATCTACACCTCCGGCTCGACCGGTCGGCCCAAGGGGGTGCTGATCGGTCACCGCGGTCTGGCGAACTACCTGGAGTGGACCGTCGAGGACTACACCCGGCAGGACACCGGAGGCACGCCCCTGTTCTCCTCCGTCGCCTACGACATGGTCGTTCCGGACCTGTACACCGCGCTCATGACCGGACAGCCGGTGCACCTGCTTCCGCCACGGTTCGACGTGACCGAGCTGGGGCGGCTGCTGGACGAAGCAGGGCCTTTCGCGTTCATCAAATTGACCCCCGGTCACCTCGACCTGCTTACGGCTCAGCTGACCCCCGACCAGGCAGCCGGCCTGGCCGGAACCCTGGTCGTCGGCGCGGACTCCTTCCCCTCCACGGTGCTCGACCGCTGGCTTGCGCTCGCCGGACCGAACGGGCCGAGGCTGCTCAACGAGTACGGTCCGACAGAGATCTCGGTCGCCAACTCCACCCACATCATCGACGGACCCGAACCGGGCAGCATCGTTCCGATCGGCCGGCCCCTGCCGAACACCACGGCCCACGTGCTGGCCCCGGGGCTGAACCCGGTGCCCGTCGGAGTCGTCGGCGAGCTGTTCATCGGAGGTGTCGGTCTGGCACGCGGCTATCGGAACCTGCCCGCGCTGACCGCGGAGAGGTTCCTTCCCGATCCCTTCTCGGACCGGCCTGGTGGGCGGCTGTACCGCACTGGCGACCTGGCCCGCCACCGGCCGGACGGCGAACTCGAGTTCCTGGGGAGGACGGACGAACAGATCAAGCTCCGCGGCCACCGGATCGAGCCGGGCGAAGTGGCCGCGGCCTTGACCAGTCACCCCGGAGTGCGCGACGCGTTCGTCACCGCCGACGGCGGTAGCCGCAGGCTGATCGCCTACTGCGTGCCCAGCGCCGATGCCCTTCCCGGACCGGCCGAGCTGGCCGAACATTGCTCGGCCCGGCTGCCCGACCACATGGTGCCGGACCTGTACGTGCCGCTGGACCGCATCCCGCTCAACGCCAACGGTAAGGCCGACCGCGGGGCACTTCCCGCACCGGACGCGGCAGCGGGCCCGGCGCCCGACGACACCCCGCCGCGCAACGCGCTCGAACAGCGGCTCGCCGACGCCTGGGCGGACCTGCTCGGGATCACCGGCGGCTTCGGAGTCCACCGCAGCTTCTTCCACCTCGGCGGGAACTCCATCCTCGCGGCCCGGCTGGTCGTACGCCTACAGGAGGAGTTCGACGTGGCCCTGCCCCTGCGCACCGTGTTCGAGCACGCCACCGTCGCGGCCATGGCGCAGGCCGTGGAGGCCGTGATCCGGGCCGAGATCGCCGCGATGTCCGATGCGGAGATCCGGTCCTATGCCACCGATCGCGATCGTTTCGACCCGGCACGAGAGGCCCGCTGATGACGACAAGCAGGGAAGGGTCCGAACGAGGCGGTACCGACTCGCTCCGCGAAGAGCTGCTCCAGCAACGGCTCGCGGGACGGGCGACGGCTCGCCCCGGCACACCGCCGCGCGTGGACCGCAGCCGCCCACTGCCTCTCTCGTCCGGCCAGCGACGCCTGTGGTTCCTCAGTCGGCTGGAGCCGGAAAACCCGGCCTACCTGGTGCCCCTGGCCTGGCGCCTGCACGGCCCGCTCGACGTGGCGGCCCTCCGGCGGGCAGCGGACAGTCTGGCCGCCCGGCACGAGATCCTGCGGACACGCTACGAACTCGACGGCGGCGGACCGGTGCAGCGCATCGACGCGCCGGGACCGGTCGATTTCGAGTCCGTGGACCTGTCAGGCGGTCCGGCGGGCATGCAGGACCTCGCCGAACGCGAGCGGCAGGCGGCCGAACTCGCACGCCGCGAGGCCAGAACCCCCTTCGAGCTGGATGCCAGGGCTCCGTTCCGGCTGCGACTGGCCATCCTGGGCGAGCAGGATCATCTGCTGATCGTGGTGCTCCACCACATCGCCTGCGACGGCTGGTCGGTCGGCGTTCTCACCGATGAGCTCACGGCCCTGTACCGGGCGGCGCTGACCGGCACCCCCGCGCAGCTGCCGCCCCTGGCGGCGCAGTACGTGGACTACGCGGCCTGGCAGCGCGACCAGTTGACCCCCCAAGTACTGAAACGCCAGCTCGACCACTGGACTGGCCGGCTCGACGGGCTGACCGCCGTCACCCTGCCCACCGACCGACTGCGGCCCGCCGTACACCGGTGGGAGGGGGACGACATCGGCTTCACAGTCCCGGCCGCTCTCGCCGACGACCTACGCGCCCTGGCCGCGAAGCACAACGCGACGCTGTACATGGTGCTGGTGACGGCGCTGCACGTGCTGCTGTCCCGCTACAGCGGTGAGCAGGATGTGGCGGTCGGCACCTCGGCAGTGGACCGCCGCAGGCCCGAGACCAAGAATCTGATCGGTGTCCTGCTGAACACGCTGGTGCTGCGCGCACGGTGGGACGGCGACCCGTCCTTCGCCGAGCTACTGCGACAGGGCCGGGAGATCGTGCTGGAGGCATTCGACCACCAGGATGTGCCCCTGGAACGGCTGGTCGACGGGATCGAACCCGACCGGGACCTGTCCCACAACCCGTTGTTCGGCGTGATGGTGGAGATGCACTCCGCGCCGCAGCGCGGCCTGGACCTGCCCGGAATCCGCTCCGAGCCGGTCGACCCGGCTGGACGGGTCACCAAATTCGACCTGACACTGCACCTGACCGAACGCGCGGACGGAGCGATAGCGGGAACGCTGGAGTACGCGACCGCATTGTTCGACGCCACGACGGCGGCCCGGATGGCCGAGCACTACACCCGTCTGCTGCGTGGTGTCGCCACGGCTCCGGACGGTGCGCTGTCACAGCTGGAAATAGCGGGCGAGGCCGAGCGCCGCACAATGGTCGTCGATGGGAACGCCACCGCGCGGCCTCGGCCGGAGCGGCCGGTGCACGAGGAGTTCGCCCGCCAGGCGGCGCACACCCCCGACGCGGTCGCGGTGACCGCCGGGCGGACCCGCATGACGTACGCCGAGTTGAACGCGCGGGCCAACCAGCTGGCCGGGCATCTGAGGGCGCTGGGAGTCGGCCCCGAGCGGGTCGTCGGGATCTGCGTCGACCGGGACCCGTCGCTGCTGGTCTGCCTGCTGGGCGTCCTCAAGGCCGGAGGCGCGTACTTGCCCCTGGACCCTGAACATCCGGCGGAGCGGCTTGTCTCCGTGCTTACGGACAATGGGGCCCACGCCGTCATCGTCGCGCCGGCCCATGCCGGGGCACTCGACGCGTTCCCCGGGGCCAAGGTCGACCTGGACCGTGACCGGGAGGCGATCGCCGGACATCCCGCACACGATCCGGCCACCCCCGACCCCGGTATGGACGGGCTCGCGTACATCATGTGCACCTCCGGCACGACCGGGCATCCCAAGGGAGTCATGGTCGGTCACCGTTCACTGATGAACTATCTGTGGTGGACCGTCGACGAGTACGCGTCGCCGGGCAGCGGCGGAACGCCCTTGTTCTCCTCGGTGGCCTACGACCTGGCCGTGCCGATGCTCTACACACCGCTGCTGACAGGGCAGACGGTGCACCTGCTGCCGGACGGCTATGACCTCGCCGACCTCGGCAGCCTGCTGGCCGCGGCGGCTCCCTACGGGTTTGTGAAACTGACGCCGAGTCATCTCAATGTACTGGCCACGCAGCTGACCGCCGAGCAAGCCGCCGGTCTGGCCGAGGTGGTGGTGGTCGCGGGTGAGCCGTTCGGAAACCGTCTGCTCGACCAGTGGCGGGCACTGGCCGGAGAGCGGGGCCCGAGGCTGGTGAACGAGTACGGCCCCACCGAGATCACGGTCGCGAACTCTGCCTACCGGGTCGAGGGCACCCAGGGCGTCGAGCCGCTGCCGATCGGCAGGCCGATGCCGAACACGACGGCGTACGTCCTCGACGACCACTACCGTCCCGTACCCATGGGTGCGGTCGGCGAGGTGTACGTCGGAGGCGACGGCGTGGCCCGGGGCTACCGGAACCAACCGGCGCTGACCGCCGAGAAGTTCGTACCCGACCCGCTGGGCACCCATCCCGGCGGACGGCTCTACCGCACCGGGGACCTCGCCAGGGTGCTGCCCTCCGGCGACTTCGCGTTCCTCGGGCGCCGGGACACCCAGCTGAAGCTGCGGGGTTTCCGCATCGAGCCCGGGGAGATCGAGACCGCACTGGCTGCTCATCCCGGCGTACGCGACGCCGCCGTCGTACTGGTCGGAGACAGCGACGCCGAGCGCCGCCTCGCCGCCTACCTCACCGCGGCCCGCGAATCGGTGCCCGACGCGGACGAACTGAGGGACTTTCTCGCGGCCCGCCTCCCGCAACACATGATCCCCGCCTTCTTCGTGCCGTTGGAACGCCTTCCGCTGACCGGCAATGGCAAGACCGACCTGCGCGCGCTCCCCGCCCCGGGGCCGCTCCGGCCGGGCGTCGCGCATGTGCCGCCGCGCAACGCCACCGAGGCCGCGATCGCCGCGGTCTGGTGTGAGGCCCTGGGGATCGAGCGGATCGGAGTGCACGACAACTTCTTCCACGTGGGCGGCGACTCGATCCGTGCCGTGGCCGTCGTCGGCGCACTGAGGGACGACGGATTCTCGCTGACCGTCCGGGACCTCTTCGAGCGCCGGACCATCGCCCGGCTCGGGGAGCTGCTGGCGACGCAAACGGGTCCCGTCCGCCCGACGGCGACCGTCGCGCCGTTCTCGCTGCTCACCGCTGAAGACCGGTCGGCTCTGCCGGCCGGGCTCGACGACGCCTACCCGCTGTCACAGATTCAGACCGGCATGGCCTACGAACTCCTCGCCTCCGGTGGGACCGGCAACTACCACAATGTCACCGCTCTGCGAATCAACGACAACCGGCCGTTCGACCTGGACGCTCTGCGAGCCGCGGTCGCGCTCGTGGTCGAGCGTCACGAGGCGCTGCGCACCTCGATCGACCTGACCTCGTTCTCCGAGCCGTTGCAACTGGTCCACGCCACCGCCCGGATGCCCGTGGGGGCACGTGACCTGTCCCGGCTCACGGACGAGGACCGGGAGCAGGAGATCCGCAGGCACATGGCCGAGGAACGGGCCAGGCCCTTCGACTTGATCCGGCCTTCCCTTTTCCGGCTCTTCGCCCACACCGGGCCGACCGAATGGTGGCTGGTGCTCACCGAGTGCCACCCGATCCTCGAAGGGTGGAGCTGCACCTCGATGATCGCGGAGGTGCTCGACCACTACCGGCGAATCCGCGACGGCAAGGTACCGCGGCCGACCGAGCTGCCCGCCGTGCGCTTTGCCGACTTCATCGCGGCCGAGCGGGAATCCCAGCAGTCGCCGCAGGAACGGGATTTCTGGAAGGGCGTCCTGGACAGCCACGTCAAGTTCGCGCTTCCCTCGGCGTGGGCCGGTGACCAGGACGCTCCCGATACGCTGCACAAAGTGCTCGTCCCGTTCGACGACCTCGACGCGGCTCTGCGCGGGTTCGCCGCCGAGGCGGGTGTCTCGCTCAAGAGCGTCCTGCACGCCGCGCACCTGAAGGTGATGAGCATGCTCACCGAGGAGCGCGCCGTGTTCACCGGACTCGTCTGTGACGGCCGGCCTGAACTCGCCGGCGCGGACCGCGTCTTCGGCATGTACCTCAACACCGTTCCGTTCCCGTTCACCCTGCGGTCCGGCAGCTGGCTCGATCTGGTGCAGCAGGTGTTCCGGACCGAGGTCGAGGTGTGGCCGCACCGGCGCTATCCGCTGCCGGAGATGCAGCGCGTCCTCGCCGACGGCGAGCGGCTCATCGAGGTGTTCTTCAACTACCTGGACTTCCACCGGCTCGACCCGGGCCTCGTGGACGGTGGCACCACCATCGACGACAGCCCCAACGAGTTCGCCCTCTCCGCGACCTCCCACCCCGGTGTTCTGACCCTGACGACCCGCAGCAGGGCCATCAGTCGGCAGAACACCGAGCGCCTCGCCGGGCTTTACCGCCTGGTGCTCGAGGCCATGGCCGAGGACCCTGGCGGTTCGGCGCTGACCAACCCCCTGCCCGGAGCCGAACTGAAGGCCCTCCACGAATGGAACGACACCGCGGCGAGCTACCGGCGTGACCGGTGTCTCGGCGAGCTGGTCGCCGAACAGGCGCACATGGCACCGGCAGCGGTCGCCGTGGTGGACGTCAGCGGGCGGAGCGTGTCCTTTCAGGAGCTCAACGAGCGGGCGAACCGGCTGGCACACCTCCTGCGCGAGGCCGGAGCAGCCCCGGAGGTGTTCGTCGCCGTCAGCTTCGAGCACAGCGTGGACATGCTGACCGGGCTGCTCGGCGTGGTCAAGTCGGGTGCCGCGTACGTCCCTCTGGATCCCGGCCACCCGGCCGACCGTTCCGCGTTCGTGCTCGCCGACACCCGCGCCGCGATTCTGGTGACCCAGCAGCATCTGCTGCCCAAGCTGCCGCCGTTCGACGGGCGGGTGATCTGCCTCGACCAGGATCAGGCCCTGCTCGACACGCGTCCCTGCACAGAGCCCCCGACCGTCAGCCACGCCGAGAACCTGGTGTACGCGATGTACACCTCAGGCTCGACCGGACGCCCCAAAGGCGTGATGATCACGCATCGGGGACTGATCAACTACCTGGACTGGGCAGTCGACGGCTACGGCCTGGACGGCGCCCAGGGCGCGCCCATGCTCGGGTCGATCGCGTTCGACCTGTCCGTCCCCAACTTCTGGCTGCCACTGATCGGCGGGCGCAGCGTGACGCTGCTGCCGCAGGACCGCAGTCTGCAGTCCCTGGCCGAACTGATCCAGGCGCCCGGTGACTTCAGCCTACTGAAGATCACCCCGGCGCACCTGGACGTTCTGCGCATGCAGATGCCGCCGGACGGTGTGGTGGACAGCGTACGCACCTTCGTGGTCGGGGCCGACGAAGTGCGCCCGGAGACCGTGGTGGCGTGGCGCCGCGTGGCCCCGTCCGCGCGGATCATCAACGAGTACGGGCCGACCGAGACCGTGGTCGGATGCTCGGTGTACGAGACAACCGAGGATTTCGACCCCGGCGAGCCCCTCCCGATCGGCAGGCCGATCGCCAACACGCGCATGTACGTGCTGGACAGCGCCCTGCAACCGGTCCCCGTGGGCGTCGTGGGAGAGCTGTGCATCGGCGGCTCCGGGGTGGCCCGCGGCTACCTTCGCCGACCCGCGCTCACCGCGGACAAGTTCCAGCCAGACCCTTACGATCCGGTGCCCGGAGCACGCCTGTACCGCACCGGCGACCTGGCCCGGTTCAGGCCGGACGGCAGTCTCGACTTCCTGGGACGGATCGACCACCAGGTCAAGATCCGCGGCTATCGCGTGGAGCTGGGTGAGATCGAGGCACTGCTGTCGCAACACCCGCGGGTGAGCGAGGCGGTGGCCGCGGTCCGCGAGGAAACGCCGGGCGACAAGCGACTGGTCGCTTACGTCGTGCCCGTCGCCGGGGAACGCCCCGGACACGACGAACTGAGGAACTCCCTGGCCGAGAGACTGCCCGACTACATGGTGCCCCGGCAGTTCGTCACCCTCGACGCACTGCCGCTGAGCGCCGGCGGGAAGGTTGATCGCACCAGGCTGCCAGCGCCCGGACACCTGCGAGCCGAACGGGCCGGAGCCGTCGCGCCGCGCACGGCCACCGAACGGCTCCTCGCCGGCATCTGGGCCGACCTGCTGCGGCTCGACAGCGTCGGTGTCCACGACGATTTCTTCCAGCTGGGAGGATACTCGCTGCTCGCCGCGCAGCTCGTCGCCCGGGTGCGTGCGGAAACCGGTGCCGATGTGCCGCTGCGCCGCATCTATCAGGCCGTCACGATCGCCGGGCAGGCGGAGATCGTCGAGGAGTGCGGAACACGGCAGATCCCCCCGGTGCAGCCGGTCCCGCGTGCGGACCGCCTGCCGCTGTCCTTCGGCCAGCACCGGATGTGGGTGCTGGACCAGCTCAACCCCCGGAGCCCCGAGTACATCGTCACGCACGTGCTGTCCTTCGACGGCGATGTGGACGCCGAGGTGTTGCGGAGGGCACTCGTCGAACTGTCCGCCCGGCACGAAGCGCTGCGCACCAGGTACCCGATGGACGACCAAGGCCCCCGGCAGGTCGTCGAGCTGGTCGGCGACGTCGGTCTCACGGTCGTACAGGCGGCGCCCGAGCAGCTGACCGAGCTCGCCAACGCCGACATCGCCCGGGGCTTCGACCTGGCCACCGGCCCGGTGTGGCGCGCGCTGCTGGTGCGCCTGCCGTCCCACCGGGCGGCGCTCGTGCTCACCATCCACCACATCGCCTGCGACGGCTGGTCCACAGTGATCCTCACCGAGGAGCTGCGGGCCCTCTACACGGCACTGAGCGGAGGCCGCCCGTCCCCGCTGGCCCCGCTGCCGGTGCAATACGCCGACTTCGCCGTGTGGCAGCGCACCTGGCTCACCGACGAGGCGCTCCGCGAGGACCTGGACTACTGGCGGCTCGCCCTCGCCGACGCGGCCCCGCTGAATCTGCCGACGGACCGGCCACGGCCTGCGGTCCGCGACATAGCAGGCGGGCTGTACGGATTCCGTATTCCGCCGGCCCTGTCCCGGCGCATCGAGCAGCTCGGCCGTGAACACGGCGCCACTCCGTTCATGGCGCTGCTCACCGCGTACATGGTGCTGCTGGCGCGGCACTGCGCACAGGACGACATCTGCGTCGGAGTGCCGGTCGCCGGGCGTGGGCGGCCGGAGGTTCACGGAGTGGTCGGGTTCTTTCTCAATACCGTGGTGCTGCGGACGGACACGGGAGGCGGTCCCGGCTTCGCAGAACTGCTCGACCGGGTGCGGCAGACCGCGGTCGAGGCCTTCGCCCACCAGGACGTGCCGTTCGAGCGGGTGGTCAACGAGCTGGTCGCGCAGCGTGACCCGTCCCGTACCCCCTTGTTCCAGGCGCTGTTCGACCTCCATGAGGCGGGACGGTCCGGTGTGGCTGGTGACCGGGACGACCAGGCGCTGTTGTCCGAAGGCGTGGTCCAGGCCGCGAAGACAGACCTGGCCCTGGTGGTCCGGCGCGAAGCTGACGGATCCTGCGAAGCGGCCTTCGACTATGCCACCGCGCTGTTCGACCGCACCACGATCGAGCGGTTCGCCGATGACTACCTGCGGATACTCGAACAGGCCGCGGGAGACCCGGTCACACCCCTGCTGCCCGTCCGCACGGCGGAGCGCAAGCGTGCCCCGGCGGCGTCCTCGGCCGCTCCCGCGGGCATGCCCACGCCTCCGCGGACGCCGACGGAGAAGCTCCTCGCCGCGATATGGGCCGAAGCCCTCGGGCTCGACCAGGTCGGGGTGCACGACAACTTCTTCGACCTGGGCGGCGACTCCGTACTGGCCATCCGGGTCGTTCAGCGGGCACGCCGCGACGGACTGCGCATACCCCCACGGCTGATCTTCGAGCACCAGACTGTCGCCGCTCTCGCCGCGTCGGCGGACACCCGGACCGCCCCGGCCACACCAGGTCAGGACAAGGCGACAGGAGAGGTGCCTCTGACTCCGATCCAGCGCTGGTTCACCGAACTGGACGGGGAATCACACCACTACAACAGCTCGGTCCTGCTGTCGGTGGAGGGAACGCTCGGGCCGGAACTGCTCGAACGAGCGCTGCACGCGGTCGTCGATCACCACGACGCGCTGCGTCTGCGGCTCGTCCGCGACGGGGACATCTGGCGGCAACGCGTCGTCGCACAGGAGCCGCATCACCTGCTCCGGCGTGTGGACCTGTCCGATGAGGGCCCGGCGGACCATGACGCGCTGATGGAGCGGATCGCGACCGAGGCACATCGCAGCCTGGACCTCGCCACCGGACCGCTGCTGCGCGCGGTGCTTTTCAAAACCGGCGACGACCGGCCACCCCGGCTGCTGATCACGATCCACCATCTGGCGGTCGACAGCGTGTCCTGGCAGATCCTGCTGGAGGACCTCGACCTGGCCTGCCGACAGATTTCCGACCGATCCATGCCGGAACTCCCGGCCGCCACCACCACCTACCTGCGGTGGGCCCGGAAACTCGAAGAGCTGGCCAACTCGGACGAACTTCTCACGGAACTGAACGTCTGGTCGCAGCCAGAGCTGAGGCGACCCACCGCCCTGCCCCCCGGCAAGCCGAGGGCGTCCGCCGGTCCGGGAGAGACCGGCACCACGGCCGACGCCCGCACCGTGGAGACCGTGCTGGACGCCACCGACACCGAAGCGCTCCTGCGCCGCGTAAGGGGCGTGCGCGAAACCCGGGTCGACGACGTGCTACTGGCCGCGTTGGCTCTCACCATTACCCGGTGGAACGGCGAGAACCAGCTGCTGGTGGACGTCCACGGCCACGGCCGCGAAGATCTCTTCGACGACGTCGACGTCTCGCGCTCCGTCGGCTGGTTCACCAGCCTCTACCCCGTCGCCGTACCGGTCCCCGCCGACCGCGACCCGGCGCGGCTGCTGGCCGGCATCAGCACGCAGCGGCGCCGCATCACACGCGGCGGTGTCGGCTTCGGCCTGCTGCGCTACATGCGCACCCATGGCGACACCGGCACGCTCGCCGCGCTGCCCTCGCCGCCGGTCAGCTTCAACTACCTCGGCGGGCAGAAGGACCAGGACGGAGGCGGGCAGTTCCTCCTGCTGCCGCTGCCGGACACCCCGGGAGAGCTGCGCAGCCCCCGGGGAGCCCGCCGCCACGTTCTGGAGATCACGGCGTCCATACGCGACAGCACGCTCCGGATGACCTGGACGTACCCGGGTGGGCGGTATGACAGCCTGACCATGAGGCGGCTCGCCGAGGACCATCTCACCGAGGTACGCAACCTGATCGGCGACAGAGCTAAGACCTCTGTCGTACCGCGGTCCACTTGCCCTGTACGGTCACCGCTGACCGCCGAGATCGCCGAGAAGATGGCCGAACTCGGAGTGCCCGGGCTGAGCCTCGCCGTCGTCAGCGACGCGAGATTGAACGCCGCATGGGGCTACGGAGTCACGGTGGCGGACGGGGCAGCCCAGGTCACACCGGACACGCCCTTCCAGGCGGGGTCGGTCAGCAAACACGTGGCTGCGCTCGCCGCGCTACGGCTCGCCGGACAGGGTCGGCTCGACCTGGACGCGGGCGTGCGCACGTACCTGACATCGTGGCGCCTCCCAGGCGAAGGCCGGTCTGCGCACGTCACCGTGCGGCAGCTTCTCGGTCACACCGCCGGGCTGACGTTCGCCCGGTACGGCGGCTACGCGCGCACCGAACAGCCGCCCTCGCTGCTGGACGTACTCGAAGGGAGGCCGCCCGCCACGACATCCGCCGTGCGTGTGCAGGCATCGCCGGGCGAGGCGTTCCGCTACTCCGGCAGCCACTACACGGTGTTGCAGCAGCTGCTCACCGATCTCACCGGGCAGCCGTTCCCCGAACTCATGGTGGAGCTGGTGCTGGATCCGCTCGGCATGACCGGCAGCAGCTTCGCCCCGGCGTTCCCCGAGAGCGGCAGGCACGGGCCGGCCCACGGCCATACCCACACCGCCGTCCCGCTCCCCGGCGGCTGGCGTGTCATCCCGGAGCTGGCCGCGGCCGGATTGTGGACCACCCCGGCGGACCTGGCCCGGCTCGCTCTGGACGTCCACGGGGCCCTTCGGGGCGAACCATCGGTGGTGCTCACGCGGCCGCTGGCCGAGCAGCTGCTCCTCGACCGAGGAAGCGGCTACGGGCTCGGCTGCATCGTCGATCCCCAAGGCCCGGTCTTCGGGCACTCCGGTGAAACGGACGGCTACCGGTGCCTGACCGTCATGGACGCCGGGCGCCGCAGCGCGCTGGTGGCCATGACCAACGCCGACAGCGGCGGCGAGCTCATCGACTTCGTGGAGGCGGCCCTGGGTCGAGAGCGGGAGGAACTGCGCTGGGCGGCGGGCTGCCGTCGGTGGATGAACGCGGTCCTCGCGGCCATGGGCACCGCATGAGCAGAGCTCAGGCACCCCGGGAGACGAGCCGGGAGGCGGGGCCTCTGCGGCGCAACCGCGACTTCCTGCTGCTGTGGAGTGGCGCGGGGATCGCCTTCCTCGGGTCGAGGGTGGGCGCGATCGCGTATCCGCTGGTAGCGATCAAGCTCACCGGTTCGCCCAGCAGCGCCGGCGTGGTGGCCTTCGCATCCACCCTGTCCATGGTCATGCATCTGCCCGCCGGGGTCCTCGTCGACCGGTTCGACCGCCGCCGCATGATGATCGCCTGCGATGCCGGCCGCACCCTGGCGGTCGTCAGCATGGTGACCGCCCTGCTCACCGGTACTGGCTCGATCCCGCATCTCGCGGCCGTGGCGTTCGTGGAGGGCAGCCTGACCACGTTCTACCGGATTGCCGAACGGGCCGCGGTGCCCAACCTGGTGCCTCCCGAGCAGCTGACCCTGGCCATGTCCAGGAACGAAGCCCGCGAACGCTCGGGCGGGCTCCTCGGTCAGCCGGTCGGCGGGGCACTGTTCGGCCTGGCGGCCTGGCTGCCGTTCGTCGGCAGCACCGCTTCCTACCTGATGTCCCTGGGTACCCTGCTGTGCATCAGGAAGGGCCTCCAGGACAACTCGGTACGGAAAGACGAACGTCTGACCAGAGAGATTGCCGAAGGGTTCGCCTGGATGTGGCGCCACGCCTTCGTGCGGGTCACCACCCTGCTGATCGCGGGCAGCAACACCCTCTTCCAAGTACTCACCCTCTCGCTCATCGTGCTGATCGAGGGCGACGGAGGATCGTCGACCGTGGTGGGGCTGGTGCTCGCCGCGACCGGAGTGGGCGGCATCGCGGGAGCGCTCAGCGCCTCCTGGTGCACGGAGCGATTGCGCATGCCGGTGATCGTGCTCGCCACCAACTGGATCTGGGCACCTCTGGTCATCCTGATCGCCTTCGTCCACGAGCCCCTGCTGCTCGCCCTGATCTCCGCCGTCAGCGGCTTCGTCGGCGCGCTGTGGAGCGTGGCGGTCTCCGCCTACCAACTGAGGATCACCCCGGACGCCATCCAGGGCCGGGTGCTCAGCGCGCAGCTGCTGTGCGGGTTCCTCCCGGTCCCGTTGGGCGCGCTGGCGGGTGGCTGGCTTCTCGAATCGCGGGGCGTGCACACCACCGTTCTGATCCTTGGTGCGGGCATGACACTGCTGGCCGTCGCGTCCGTGGTGAGTCCCGCCATGCGTCAGGCGCTCGCGTCCGACGAAACCGGCTCACGTCCAGGCCTCCGCCGCCCGGAGGAGTAGAGGCGAAAAGCCGCTGCGCGGCGGATTGCAGCCGGTGTGAACGACGTTGAATTCTTCCTTCTGACGATATCGGTATGACGGCGTCAGCCGAAAACCCATCGGGGGCCGTGGAGCCATGACCGCAAGCACAGAAATGAAGGCCACCGGCAAGGAGTTGCCGATTGTTCTGGACGACCGGGAGCGCTCGGAAGTCCGGGCTCTGGCCGCAGAGCTCACCAACGTCCCGCCGAGGCTGGTGGACGATGCCGGCTGGATAGCCCTCGCACGGGAGCGTTCGTGTGCACTGCCCCTCCGTCTGCGGCAGAGGCTGCGGCGCTTCCGAGGTGATCCCGATACCGATGGGCTGCTGCACATACAAGGCCTGCCGGTGGACCCCGGCCGGCCGACACCCGTCGAGAGCGGTTCCGTGGAACGCCACGCGACCGCACCGGCCTCGGTACTCGTTCTCAACGCGCTGCAACTGGGCGAGATCGTCGCCTTCCGTGCCGAGAAGTCCGGAGCACTCGTCCAGAATGTCGTGCCGGTGCCGGGCCAGGAATCGCAGCAGAGCAACGCTGGGTCGACCCCCCTGAAGATGCACGTGGAGAACGCCTTCCACCCGAACCGGCCCGACTTTGTGGCGCTGCTGTGCCTGCGCGCTGACCACGAGCGGAAAGCGGGGCTGGAGATCGCCTCCATCAAGGAGGCGCTGCCCCTCGTCTCGCGGGCCGACCGTGAGGTCCTGAGTGAGCCCCGTTTCCGCTTCGACCCGCCGCCTTCCTTCAACGACGCGCTCGGTGCCTCGGCCTCCCCCGTGCTCACCGGAGCCCCTGAAGACCCGGACATCCGGGTCGACTTCGCCAGCACTCACCCTCTGGACGACCGAGCAGGCTCAGCCCTGGCAGCTCTGGAGGGGGCACTCTGCGCCGTACGCAAGGTGATCGTCCTGGCCGCTGGCGATCTCGCGATCATCGACAACCGTGCCTCGCTGCACGGACGGACGGCCTTCACACCGCGCTACGACGGCCACGACCGCTGGCTCCAGCGGACGTTCATCCACCTGGACGACCGGCGTTCGCGCGCGGCGCGTGTCAATGACGGCCGTGTCCTGAGCTGATCGGGGAGATGCCAGCTATGTGTGCAATGCGGATCTCAGGCTCCCGCCTCCTGGCGGACCTTGCCGAACTCGCCACCTTCGGGGGCCGCGAGGACGGAGGCGTCGACCGGCTTGCCGGATCGCCCGAGGACATCGCCTCACGGGCCTGGCTGGCGCGCCGCATCGAGGATGCGGGACTGGAAGCGTGGACTGACGACGTCGGCAACGTCTTCGGGCGGCGGTACCTCGGCGAGGGGCCCTGGCTGCTCATCGGCTCGCACACCGACACGGTACCTGCGGGTGGACGCCTGGACGGGGCGTACGGGGTCATCGCCGCCTTGGAGGTGCTGCGCACCCTGCACGAGGCGGATCATCCGGCCGCCGCCCGTCTGGAGATCGTGGACTTCTGGGACGAGGAGGGCGCGCAGCCCTCCTCGACCGGCGGACTCGTCGGCTCCACGGCCCTGAGCGCGGGCGGTCACGCCGCGGACATCGTCGCCTTCCTCGAACTGCACATCGAGCAGGGCCCCCGCATGGATAAGGCGGGCCTCGAACTCGCCGCCGTCGACGGCATCGTGGGAATAGAGCGTCACATGGTGACCATGCGCGGCGAACCCAACCATGCGGGAACCACCCCGATGGCGGTACGCGCCGACGCCGGCCGCGCCGCCGTCAAGGTCGCGGACGCGGTATGGGACATCGCTTGCGATGTCGACAAGCAGATGGTCGCCAACGTCGGCTGCATCGAGTTCCATCCCGGTGCCCCCAACGTCATCCCGGGTGAGGCAAGCCTCGTTGTGGAGTTTCGGGCAGCTGCCGAGGCGTCACTGGGGGAGGCTGCGGCCCGTCTGTCAGCCGAGGCCCGCCGCGCGGCCGAGGGGCAGCGATGCTCCGTCGAGGTCACCCGTCTGTCCCACAAGCCGGTGGTCCGCTTCGACGAGGTGCTCGTCGACACCGTCGACCGAGTCTGCGGGCGCACGGGAGTTCCAGCCGCCCGGATGCCCAGCTTCGCCGGGCACGACGCGGGTGCGATGAGCGCCAGGGTGCCCACCGCCATGCTGTTCGTGCCCAGTACCGGTGGCGTCAGTCACTCACCGGCTGAGGACACGCCGGACCAACTGCTCGTACAGGGCGCGCAGGTCCTTCTCGACGCGGTGGTGGAGTACTGCGGCTCTTGGTCGTACGCTCTGGGCCGACGGCGGTAGGCAGCCCCGCCGGCCACGGTAGGCCTTGCGGACCCACTGGCGCAGCGACTCGCTGTTGACTGGTGGACTCCTCCCGGCTGCGCACGGTGACCGGTCTGCGCCGTCCTGGTGCAGCTGCGTGACGGCTTGGTTCATCTCGGCCCACCTTCGACCGCTCGGTGACCAACGCAAGGCCGGCGCGCGCCACCGCCGAGCGCGTCCCGGGCGCCAGATTTCCGGGCGAGATCGAACGTACGTACGCGCCCTCGCCTAGGCCTGCGCTCAGTCGCCCAGCGTCGGCAGTGCTTCGACCGACAGCATCCCGGGGAGGTCGTTCGCCATGGCCACAGCTCTGCACGCCTCATCCGCAACCACCGCGATCCCCGCGCACGCCTTCTACGGCGCCGCGTCCGGACTGGTCGGCGGCATCGGCATGGGCTCTGGATGTCGGTGTCCCGGCCGATGGCGGACACCGCGATGATCACGATGGTCGCCGGGCTCCTCGGCTCGACGAACGCGTCCGTCGGACGGCTGATCCACTTGTCCATCGCCCTCTTCGTTCGGCACAACCTTCGGCGTCTTCCTCGGCAGGTACGCCCAGAGGCTCGCACCCACCCGCCGCCGTCCTGCTTGGCCTACGGCGCCGTGGCGTGGACGCTCGGCGCCCTGTGGATCACGCCCGCCAACATGGGCATGCCCGTCTTCGAGTGGAACGACGCCGGCGCCTCCACCTGTCCCCGGACCGGCTCGCCGACGGGGCAGGCTGACGACTGCGGTACCGAGACAGTGGGGTGCACGGTCGCGAGATGACGGGGCCGTCGGTGCTTGCCGCGCGCTCGACCGGCCCCCGCAGGAGAGTGGATCCCATGACGTACGACGAAGGGCTGGCCGAGCGGATCCGGGAGCAGCTCGGCGAGCGGCCCTGCCTCACCGAGAAGCACATGTTCGGCGGCCTCTCCTTCCTGCTGGACGGCAACATGACCGTGGGAGTGGTCGGCGATGAGCTCATCGCCCGCGTGGGTCCAGATGAGAGCGAGCAGGCCCTTGCACGCCCGGAGGCCCGCCCCATGGACTTCACCGGCCGCCCGATGCGCGGCTGGGTGACGGTCAGTGGCCCAGCCCTCGCCGAGGGTACCGTCCTGGACCACTGGCTAGTCGGCGTCCCAGCAGCGGTTGGGCGCCGGGGCGACGAAGTCACGGTCGACCAGGTCCGGTGCCCGGGGTGCGGTCGGGTCCGGGATCGTGGTGATCACTCTCTTGCCGCGGACGGCGCCGGTGATGCCCAGGTCACGCATGAGGCGTTCGATGGTGCAGCGGGCCACGGGGTGGCCCTGGCGGTTCAGGTGCCGCCAGATCTTCCTCGCGCCGTAGACGCGGTAGTTGGCGTCGTACGACTCCTTGATCCGACGCCCTGGACATCACCGCGGAGGAACGGGCCCAGGTCTTGCGGCACCTGGACACCGGCGGCCTGGCCACCGCCGCCGACCTTGTCTATTTCCTGGGGATCGGCGAACCCGTCCCGGAGATCGAGACTGGGGAGTCGCACCTGATCGAGTTCTTCCCGAGCGTGCCCGACAGCCTGCGCAAGGGCATCGACCGCAAACTCGTCGACCTCGTCCGGTCCGGCGGCAAGCACCCCGTGGTCCCCGTCCTGGACTACGGATCCCTCTCCACCGACGAGGCGGCACTGGCGGCCGACGCTCTCGACGAGTGGCGGGAGCTGGGCGCCACCGAGCCGAAGGACCGGCTCGAGGTGTCCGCCCGGCGCCAACTGCTTCCGGCCCTCAAACTGCTCGGCTACGACGCCAAGAGCGCCAGGCCCCTCGATGAGCGGTCCCCGCACCGGCGCGAGTACCGCTTCTTCGAGGCGACCGAGGTGGAGATCAACGGGGTAGGGCGAAGGCGCCCGCGTTCGGCTCGCAGATCAGGGAGCAGGGCGGCAGCCTGCGCGTCCTAATGGTGTGGGGCCGTCCGCCCGCCAAGGTCGTGATGAGCCTGGCGGAGCGGGACACCAGCGGAGCAAGTCTCCTCGTCGCCTACTTCGGCACCCTGAGCCGCGAGGCCCGCGTCGAGCCGGCCGTGGGGTCATCCCGCTTGCAGCCGCTGCTGGTCGTGGACGACGCCGCACTCGCCTACCTCGCGGCCCGGGGCAACCGCCAGGTCAGCACCGACACGCAGACACTGCTGCCGTTCTCCGGCGTTAACCCGTACATCAGGGAGAAGCGTGGCCGGATCGGCGGCGAGATGTTCTACGGCCGCGACGCCGAACGCAAGAGCATCCTCGACAAGCACGGCACCCAGGTCATCTTCGGCGGCCGGGGCCTGGGCAAGTCTGCACTGCTCAGCGATGCCGGTGAACGGTTCGCGGAGCAGCGCCCCTGCTATCACCAGGCCGTGTACGTGAATCTCGACCAGGAGAACATCAGCAAGGGAAGCTCGCTGGGACCGGAAGCGCTGTGGAACGTGCTGGACCGGGAGCTGGCCGAAGCTCAGGTTCTGGGGCGGTCGCAGGGCCGCAGGTCATGTCAGGACTTCTCCGAACGGGTACGAGCCGCCATCCGGGCCTGGCTCGACGAGGACTCACGCCGTCGTCTGCTCATCCTGCTTGATGAGTGCGACCAGTTCTTCGAGGCGGACGCCCAAGAGCTGTGCCGACGGCCGGCGCGCCTGGGGGAACGGGACTGCTCGGAGGATTCCCGAAGCCCGGGACGCTTCCGCCGCCGGACTCCTGCCCGCTTCCGGGGGCGCTCGCCCATGCGGCGGGCAGCGCCCGGTACTGGCTGCCACAGCAGAACGAGACACCTGCAGGGGCGCCCCCGACTCCACCGTCATTGCCGACGAACGGCTTCGATGTCGAGGCCGTCCGGCGCGACTTCCCGCAACTGCACCGGGAGGTGAACGGACACCCGCTGGTCTGGCTGGACAACGGGGCCACCACACTCAAGCCCCGCCAGGTGATCGAAGCAGTCGCCGAGCACTACTCGATGGACACTTCCAATGTCCACCGCGGTGCGCACACCCTGGCCAAGCAGGCCACCCAGGTGTACGAGGAAGGGGGCCAGGCAGCGGCCGAACTGCTCGGTACGCAGGAACAGGATGAAATTGTCTTCGTCCGAGGAACGACCGAAGCCGTCAACCTGGTGGCGCAGAGCTGGGGGCCGCGCCCACCTCGGCGTGGGCGACGAAATCCTGGTCTCCGCAGCCGAGCACCACTCCAACCTGGTGCCCTGGCAGCTCATCGCCAAAGAGCGCCGAGCAAGAACCCGGCCGATCCCGCTGCTCCCCGATGGACAGCTGGACCAGGACGCCTACCGCGACATGCTCGGACCCCGGACCAAACTGGTCACGCTGACCCATGCCTCCAACGTGCTGGGAACCATCCCGCCGGTCGCCGACATGATCGCCCTCGCCCACCGATACGGCGCCAAGGCACTGATCGACGGCGCCCAGGCCGTGAGCCACTTCCCCGTGGAAGTCACCGCCCTGGACGCCGACTTCTACGCCTTCTCGGGGCACAAGATCTTCGCCCCCACCGGTATCGGGGTGCTCTTCGGCAAGCGTGAACTGCTGGAATCCATGCCCCCATGGCAGGGCGGCGGCAACATGATCGACGCGGTGAGCTTCGAGGAAACCACGTACGCCCCCATCCCGCACCGGATCGAAGCGGGCACCGGTCACATCGCCGGAGTCACCGGCCTGCGGGCGGCCCTGCACTACCTCGCCGGCCTGGACCGGGAGACCGCCACCGCATACGAGGAGCAGCTCACCACGTACGCGACGGGCGCACTGGCAACCGTCCCCGGACTGCGCCTGATCGGCAATGCGCCGGGAAAGATCGGGGTGCTGACCTTCCTGCTCAAGGGGACCGACCCGACCGCGCTGGCCGCGGCACTCGACCAACAGGGCATCGCGGTGCGCGCCGGCCGCCACTGCGCGCAGCCGGCGCTGGCTTCCTTCGGTCTGCAGAGCGCGGTCCGGGCCTCGCTGGCCCTGTACAACACAGAGCAGGTCGTGGACGCCCTGGTAGCGGCCCTCCACGACATCCAGGCCCAATCAACTTCCGCCGCTGGGTAGTCGAACCGGAACCCTACGACCTACGGACACCATCCGTTGACGGGTTTCGTCGACCACGGCAGCGCTGGCACGGGGGAGCCTGTGGCCGCGCTGCTTCGGCCCGGGAACGCGGGGAGCAACACCGCAGCCGACTCCATCAGCACGTACAGGTCAGAGTCGTGCTGTTGGGGTCCGGGTCAGCAAGTGGTCAGCATCGGTCCCGGTCATGTCCCGCCGTTGCTGACCTCGGATACGGCGGTGGGGGAGAGTCGGCGGCCTCCCGCCCTGCACCGGAGACTTGGCTCTTGCGCTGCAGCACCCGCTTGCGCAGGAGACCGTGCACGCCAGCTGTTCCGACCAGGTGCGACATGCCGCCTCTGGCGTAATCGGCTCTTTGGGCCGGTTGGCGGTGTCAGGCTGTGCGGGTTGATCACTGTCGTGCGAGAAGCCCCGAGTGGTACGGGCCGTGTGAGCAGCTCGAGTGGAGCCTTCGGTGACCGCCGGATGGATCCGATGGCGCTGGGGTGTGCGTCGGGTCCGTGGCACGGTGAGCCGGGATACGTGGCCGGGGCGTTGAAGCCACCAGCGCCGAGGTGATGGGAGAGTCGATCCCCATCCCGACGGGAACCCGCCACGACCGGTGTCTGGCCACCGAGGCTGAGCACGAAGCCGCCGGGCGCGCACCTCGGGGAGACATCCACCCAGTGGGTTTCCCGAGGCAGCGGGACGAAGGGATGCAAGCAGCGATGACCGAAGGCGGGCGGAAGTCGAGCAAGTTCGGAGTGGACCGGTCGGAGGGGTTCGGTGAGCGGCTGCTGGGCGTGTTGCTGGACCGGGCGCACGAGATGCCGCCGCAGTTGATCGCCCCGCTCGTTGCGGAGGAGGTGGCCAGGGTCGGCGGCCGGGACCTCTCGATCCTCTTGCAGGACTACGAACAGATGCTGCTGGTGCCGCTGCCGGGCCGGCGGCTGACGGTCGGTGACCCCGAACCGGTCGAGGGCTCTCCTGCGGGCGCGTCGTTCCTGAGCCGCAGAACGGTAGAGGTGCCGCAGGACGGCAGTGTGCGGATGTATCTGCCGCTGCTTGACGGCAGTGATCAGGTCGGGGTGATGGCCGTCACGCTGGACAGCGTCGATGACGACGACCGGCGGCTGTTGCACAGACTCGCCGGTCTGGTCGCAGACATGATCGTCACCAAGGACGCCTACACCGACCTGTTCTTCCAGGCCCGCCGCCGCGCCCCTATGAGTGTGGCCGCCGAGATCCAATGGTCGCTGCTGCCCCCGCTGTCGATGACCGTTCCGCAGGTTGAGGTGGCCGGAATCCTGGAGCCCGCGTACAAGACGGCCGGCGACAGTTTCGATTACGCCCTCAACGGCGACCTCCTGCACGTGGCCATGATCGACGCGATGGGCCACGGCTTGGACGCGGCGACCATGGCGACGGTGGCCATCGGCGCGTATCGCCACACGCGACGGGCCGACACCGGTCTGTCCCAGGTGTATGCGTTCATGGACCAGGCCATCAATGAGCAGTTCGGCCACGAACACTTCGTCACCGCGCAGATGATGTGTCTGAACATCGCCACGGGCCGGCTGCAATGGGTCAATGCAGGTCACCCGGCACCGCTGCTGATCCGTGACCGCGCCGTGGTGGACCGGCTGGAGAGCCCGACCACATTGCCGGTCGGCTTCGGTGGTGAGCAGCCGGAAGTCAGCGAGCGGATGTTGCAACCCGGAGACCGGTTGCTGTGTTTCACCGACGGCCTGATCGAGGAGCACCAAGCCGGCGGGGAACAGTTCGGTGAGGAGCAACTCATCGAGTGGACCAACCGTGTCGTCCGTGACCACACCGGGTTGCGGCCGGTGGTGCGCGCTCTCTCCCACGCCCTGAAACAGGAACGAGGCGGCATCACCAGCGACGACGCGACCATCTTCCTCATCGAGTGGCGCGGGGGCGACGCCGATCATCTCGCCACCCTTGGTTGAGCCAGGGGAGGCGGAAAGCTCGAGGTGGCCCCGGAGTAGCCCGACGGGGCATCAGGAAAGTCAGCAATCGGTCAGCATGAGTCCTGAAAGACCCGGGGAAAGCTGACCGAACTTGCGAACGGTTGTAGGCTGCCGGGACCGCCCTTGACCTGCGTGAAGCGGGCAGGGAGCAGACATTTTGGGAGCTTCTTCATGTTTCGGACAATGTTCAAGTCCAACACCTGACATTTTGCCATCTGTGCAGGTCAGGGCCATGATGACCGGGCCCAGGTCAGCAAGTAGTCAGCATCGGTCCCGATCATGTCCCGCCGTTGCTGACCTCGGAGACGGCAGTGGGGAAGTTGTCGGCGGCCCCCCACCCCGCACCGGAGACTTGGCTCTTGCGCTGCCGGTCACAGCAGATTCTTCGTCTGCTGCTGGTGCAAGAGCGGCAAGCCGTTGACCAGCACAGACAATCGCCTTGGGGCTTCGGATTCGCGGCCTGGTCCGAGAATGGTCCGGATCTTGCCCTGCGAGGTAGTCGGAGGCGTTGATGCGATCGAGTAGGACCGGGGGCGGGGTTCTGAGCGGGTAGTGCGCTGTCGTGCCAACTCCTGGGCACAGGGAGCAAAGTCGGCCGGTTGTGCCGGTCGTACTTTCGGGGTGTGCCCGGCCGTGAACGAGGCGGGCGCGATACCGATCGCTCCGAAAGGACACCCCTCATGTTCGACATCACCAAGGTGCAGGCCGCCCCGAGCGCGGACCTCCTTACGCCCGACAACGCCGTCATGCTCTTCGTGGACCACCAGCCGCAGATGTTCTTCGGCACCGGGAGCGGCGACCGCGCCGCGATCATCAACAGCACCGTGGGTCTCGCCAAGGCGGCTCAGGCGTTCGACGTGCCCGCCGTCCTGACCACGGTGGCCGCCGAGTCGTTCTCCGGGCCCCTGCTGCCGCAGCTCGCAGAGGTGTTCCCCAAGCACGAGGTCATCGACCGCACGACCATGAACGCTTGGGAGGACGAGGCGCTCGTGGCGGCGGTCAGGGCGACCGGGCGCAAGAAGATCATCCTCTCCGGCCTGTGGACCGAGGTCTGCCTCGTGCTGCCCGCGCTCTCCGCGTTGGAGCAGGGATACGAGGTGTACGTGGTCTCCGACGCCTCCGGCGGCGTCAGCCCGGCCGCCCACGAGCACGCGCTGCAGCGGATGCTGGCCGCCGGCGCGGTGCCGGTGACCTGGGTGCAGGTGCTCCTGGAGCTGCAGCGCGACTGGGCGCGCCAGGAGACGTACGGCGCGGTCATGGAGATCGTCAAGGCCCACGCGGGCGCCTACGGCCTGGGTGTCGTGTACGCCCAGAGCGTCATCGGCGCGCACGCGGCCGGCTGACCTCCTTGGACACCGGCATTCTGATCCTGCGTCTGCTGGTGGGCCTGCTCGTCGCCGGCCATGGGGTGCAGAAGATCAGCTCGCACCTGGGCGGCAGGGGACTCGAGGGCGGCACGGAGGAGTTCCGCTCCGACGGTTTCCGCGGCGGAGCCCTCACCGCACTGGCGGCGGGCGGTGGCCAGATCGGATCGGGTCTGCTGCTCGTCTCCGGCTTCCTGACCCCGCTCGCGGCCACCGGGGCCATCGGGGTCATGACCGTCGCCCTCACCGTGAAACGGCACAACGGCCTCTGGGTGCAGAACGACGGCTACGAGTACCCGCTCGTCCTCATCGGCACCGCCGCCGCTCTCGCCGCCACCGGACCCGGAGCCTGGTCCCTCGACGCGGCCCTCGGCCTCACGCCGTACCCGCTGTGGTGGACGGCCCTCGTGCTCGCGGCGGGCGTCGGCAGCGGGCTGCTCACCCGGCTCGTACTGCACAGGGCAGCCCCGGCGGCGCCGCAGACCGCCGCCCGCGGCGAGCGCTGACCGCGAGCACACAGACCGGGTCCGGCCACTCCGGGCCCCCGACCGGACGGCCGGGCCCTCCCACCTTCCAGGAGACTCGATGGAAACCACGACCGCCACACCCCCGCACGGCGGCGGCCAGCCGCTGCTGCACCAGAAGGGCGCCGAGACCCAGCCGTTCGGCACGCTCAAGCAGCTGCCGATCGGCCTCGGCCACGACACCCGCATGTATGCCTGCCAGCGGCTGAACCGCGTACTCGCCGACACGCAGATCCTGTACTCCCTCTACAAGAAGCACCACTGGCTCATGCGCGGGGCGACGTTCTACTCGCTCCACCTCATGCTGGACAAGCATGCGGAGGCCCAACTGGCCATCGTGGACGCGCTGGCCGAGCGGATCCAGAGCCTTGGCGGCGTCGCGGTCGCAGACCCGCGCCACGTCGCGGAGCTGACCGCCGTTCCCCGGCCGCCGGACGGCGTGGAGCCAGTACCCGTGATGCTGTCGCGGCTCCTCGACGCGCACGAGCGGATCCTGATCGACACGCGGGACGCCGCCGCCCGGATCTCCGCAGAGGGCGACGAGGGCAGCACCGACCTGCTCGTCTCCGAGGTCATCCGCACCGGCGAGGGCCAGGTGTGGTTCCTGGCCGAGCACCTGGTGGACACCCCCCTGGTGCGCGGCTGATGGAGGACACGTACGACGTCGTGGTGGTCGGCGGCGGGCCGGGCGGCGAGGTCGCCGCCGACCGGGTCGTCCGGTCGGGGCTGACCGTCGTCGTCGTCGAGGCCGAGGCGGTCGGCGGCGAGTGCTCCTACAGGGCGTGCGTGCCGAGCAAGGCGCTGCTGCGTCCCGGCGCGGCCCGAGAGGCCGCGCGGTCGGTCGACGGGGCACGGCAGGCGGTGACCGGGGCGCTCGACCCGGCGCAGGTCCTGGCCCGCCGCGACCGTTTCACCGGCCGTGGCGACGACACCGGCCAGGCCGACTGGCTGAACAGCGCCGGCATACCCCTCGCACGAGGGCACGGCCGCCTCGCCGGAGAGCGCCGGGTGGAGGTGACCGGGGCTGACGGCGCGGTCCGTACCCTGCGGGCGCGGCTCGCGGTCGTCCTCAGCTCCGGCACGGAACCCGCGCTGCCGCCGGTCGAAGGGCTCGACCGGATCGGTGTGTGGACCAACCGGCAGGCCACCACGGCCGATGCGGTGCCGGAGCGGCTCGTCGTCATCGGCGGGGGAGTGGTGGCCTGCGAGATGGCCACCGCGTGGCGCTCACTCGGCTCCTCCGTCACCCTGCTCGTTCGTGACCAGGCCCTGCTGACCGGCTGGGAGCCGTGCGCCGGCGAGGAGGTCACCCGCGGTCTGACCGGTCTGGGCGTCACGATCCGCTTCGGGGTCTCGGCCACCCGGGTCGCCCGTGACGAGACCACCCGCACCGTCACCGTGGAGACCGACGACGGCGCCACCCTCGTCTGCGACGAGGTGCTGGCCGCCGTCGGCCGTCGCCCGCGTACCGCGGACCTCGGCCTGGAGACCGTCGGCCTGCCGGCCGGCGACTGGCTCCCGGTCGACGACACCTGCCGCGTCACCGCTCTCGACGGGGACTGGCTCTACGCCGTCGGCGACGTGAACCACCGTGCGCCGCTGACCCACATGGCCAAGTACCAGGCCCGCGCCTGCGCCGCGGCGATCGCCGAGCGAGCCGCGGGCCGCCCCGCCGACACCGGTCGCCGGCAGGCCTGGAGTGCGGAGGCCGACCACATCGCCGTCCCCCAGGCAGTCTTCACCCACCCCGAGGTCGCGAGCGTCGGTCTCACAGAACGCGCGGCACGCGAAGCGGGAGTCGCGGTACGCGCGGTGGAGTACCGCATCGACGACGTCGCCGGGGCCGCGCTGTACGCGGACGACTACCGCGGTCACGCCAAGCTCGTCGTCGACGAGGCCCGCGGAGTCGTCGTCGGCTGCACCCTCACCGGCCCGATGGCGACCGAACTCATCCACACGGCCACCGTTGCCATCGTGGGAGAAGTCCCGCTCTCGCGTCTGCGGCACGCCGTCCCCGCCTTCCCGACGGTCAGCGAGGTCTGGCTGCGCCTCCTCGAGGCGTACGGCCTCTGAGGCGACCGCCGCACGTCCCTCCGCACCAACACAAGCACCCGACAAGGAACCGCACATGCTTCCCACGAAGCGCGCCCTCACGCTCGCCCTCGCCCTGCCCGCGACGCTGGCCTCCCTGATCGGCGCCGCACCCGCGAGCAGCTCGCCCGCCGCCGACACCGACAGGCACGCTCCCAAGCCCACCATCGTCCTGGTGCACGGGGCGTTCGCCGACGCCTCCAGCTGGAGCGGCACGATCAAGCGACTGCGCCGCGCGGGCTATCCCGTCGTCGCCACCGCCAACCCGCTGCGCGGCCTCTCCGACGACACCGCCTACCTCCGCGGAGTCCTCGCCGGCGTCGACGGCCCCGTCGTCCTGGTCGGGCACTCGTACGGTGGCGCCGTCATCAGCGGCGCCGCCGCCGGCGACAGCCGCGTGAAGGCCCTCGTCTACATCGCCGCGTTCACCCCGGACAAGGGCGAGAGTGCTGCCCAACTGGCCACCAAGTTCCCCGGCTCCACCCTCGGCGAGACGGTGAACCCGCAGCCGTACCCGCTGCCCGGCGGCGGCACCGGCACCGAACTCGTCATCGACCAGGCCGAGTACCACCGCCAGTTCGCCGCCGACGTCCCCGCCGCCGATGCGGCGGTCATGGCCGCGACCCAGCGCCCGGTCTCCACCCTCGCGCTCGAGGAGAAGGCCCAGGACGCGGCGTGGAAGACGGTCCCGTCATGGGCGCTGATCGCCACCGCCGACAAGAACATCCCGCCGGCCGCCGAGCGGTGGATGGCCCGGCGCGCCGGCTCCCACACCACCGAGGTGGACGCGTCGCACGCCGTGGCCGTCTCCCGCCCGACCGTGGTCACCGACGTGATCCTCGACGCCGCGCGCGCCACCCGCTGAGCACCCACCCGTACGTCCCAAGAAGGAGAACCTTCATGACGAACACCCCGACTCTCGAACCCGCCGCCCAGGCCTTCGCCGACGCCACCGCCCAGCCTCCGTTCCTCTACCAGATCCCCGTGGCGGACGGCCGCAAGGCCGTGGACGAGGTCCAGAACGGTGAAGGTGTCCCCCTGCCCGCCGTCGACGAGGAATGGGTCACCGTCCACGGTGGTCCCACCGGCGACGTCCGCGCCCGGATCGTCCGCCCCCGCGGCGCGACCGGCCCGCTCCCCGTCATCCTCTACATCCACGGCGCCGGCTGGGTCTTCGGCAACGCCCACACCCACGACCGGCTCGTCCGTGAACTCGCCGTCGGCACGGGGGCGGCCGTCGTCTTCCCCGAGTACGACCTCTCACCCGAGGCCCGCTACCCCGTCGCCATCGAGCAGAACTACAGCGTCGCCCAGTGGATCGCCCGCGAGGGACACCACAAGGACCTCGACGGCACACGGTTCGCCGTCGCGGGCGACTCGGTCGGCGGAAACATGACCGCCGCCCTCACCCTCATGGCCAAGCAGCGCGGCGACGTCCGCCTCACCCACCAGGTCCTCTTCTACCCGGTCACCGACGCCGGCTTCGACACCGACTCGTACCACGCCTTCGCCGAGGGCTACTTCCTGCGCCGGGACGCCATGAAGTGGTTCTGGGACCAGTACACGACCGACGAGGCCGAGCGCGCCCAGATCACCGCCTCGCCGCTGCGCGCCACCCCCGAGCAGCTCACCGGCCTGCCGCCCGCCCTGGTCATTACCGCCGAGGCCGACGTCCTGCGCGACGAGGGCGAGGCGTACGCGGCGAAGCTCCGCGCCGCCGGAGTCCCCGTCACCGCCCTGCGCGTACAGGGGGCCATCCACGACTTCGTCATGCTGAACGCACTGCGCGAGACGATGGCCGCGGAACTCGCCATCGGTGTCGCCACCGACACCCTGCGCAAGGCCCTGGCGTGATCGGGCCGTCGGCGAGCATGCCGGTGGCGGGCCTCGTTCCCGCCACGCGGCAGGAACCCTCGCAGGCCGACCTCCTCGTCCGCAACGCGAAGGTGTTCACCGGCGACCCCGGCCGGCCCGAGGCCCGCGCCGTCGCGATCCGCGACGGCCGGGTCGCGGCCCTCGGCGACGACCACGACCTCGCCCACCTCGTCGGGCCGGGAACCAGGGTCGTCGACGCCCTCGGCCGCCGGGTGATCCCCGGGCTGAACGACTCGCACCTGCACGTCATCAGGGGCGGCCTGAACTACGTCCTGGAGCTGCGCTGGGACGGTGTGCACAGCCTCTGCCACGCCCTCGCCATGCTGCGCGAGCAGGCAGGCCGCACCCCCAAGGGGCAGTGGATCCGCGTCGTCGGCGGCTGGACCGCCGAACAGTTCGCCGAGCGCAGGATGCCGACCGTCGCCGAGCTGAACGCCGCCGCCCCCGACACCCCGGTCTTCGTCCTGCACCTGTACCAGTCCGCCCTGATGAACCGGGCCGCGGTGCGGGCCGCCGGATTCACCCGCGACACCCCCGACCCGCGCGGCGGCCAGATCGTACGGGGCCGGGACGGCGAACCCAACGGCGTCCTCCTCGCGGCGCCGAGCGCGCTCATCCTGTACTCGACCCTTGCCAAGGCGCCGACCCTCGACGAGGCGGACAAGCGGACGTCGACACGACACTTCCTGCGCGAGCTGAACCGCTTCGGACTGACCTCCGCGGTCGACGCCGCCGGCGGGTTCCAGAACTTCCCCGACAACTACGCCACGGTCGTCGACCTCGCCAGGTCGGGGGAGCTGTCCCTGCGGATCGCCTACCACCTGTTCCCGCAGACGGCCGGTCAGGAGCTCGCCGACCTGAAGCGCTGGGCCGAGATGGTCAAGCCCGGGGACGGTGACGAGTGGCTCCGGCTCAACGGCGCGGGCGAGAACCTCACCTGGGCCGCCGCTGACTTCGAGAACTTCTCCGAACCCCGTCCCGAGCTCGTCGAAGGGTACGAGGCCGAGTTCGAGAAGGCCGTCCGGCTCCTTCTGGAGAACGGCTGGGGCTTTAGGCTCCACGCGACGTACGACGAGACGATCCGCCGCGACCTGTCCGTCTTCGAGAAGCTCGCGGCGGAAGGACTCTTCCCCGGCGGCAACCGCTGGCTCTTCGACCACGCGGAGACCGTCTCGGCCGACAGCCTGGACAGGATCGCGGCCCTCGGCGGCGCCCTGTCCGTCCAGAACCGCATGTCCTTCCAGGGCACCGCCTTCCGCGACCGCTACGGTGCCGAGGCCGCCGCCCACACCCCGCCGGTCCGGGCCATGCTCGACCGCGGCCTGACCGTCGCCGCGGGAACCGACGCCACCCGCGTCTCCTCGTACAACCCGTGGGTCGCACTCCACTGGCTGGTGACCGGGCGCACCGTCGGCGGCACGGCGCTCTACCCGGCCGGGAACCTGGTCGACCGGGCGACCGCCCTCGACCTCTACACCCGTGGGGGAGCCCGGCTCACCGGCGAGCAGGACGTCAAGGGAAGCCTGCGGGAAGGCTGGTACGGCGACCTCGCGATCCTGTCCGACGACTTCCTGACCGTGCCCGAGGACGTCATCCCCGACATCGAGTCCGTGCTCACCGTCGTCGGCGGCCGCGTCGTCTACGCGAGCGCGGAGTACGAGGGACTCGACGAAGCCGTCCCGCCGGTCAGCCCGGAGTGGAGCCCGGTGGCCCACTTCGGCGGCTACCAGAGCGGTGCCCGCCAGGCGTCGCTCGTGGCCGAGGCCGTCGCCGAGTCCGAGCAGCACCGCCGGTGGCGCGTCGCCCGTGGCTCCACTCCCGAGACGCCTCCGCCGTTCCTCGACCCCTGCTTCGAGCACTGAACGAGAGATCCCCACGATGAGTACAGACTCCGCCTCCGCCGACGGCGCCGACGACGGGTCCTCCGGCCGACCGGACGCTCCCCCGGGACGCCGCTTCGAACCGGACCTCCGGTCGATGACCCGGATCAACCTGCGCCCCATCGCCTCACCGATGCCGCTGGGCTTCTTCACGGTGGCGATCGCCTCCGTGATGACGGGATGCATGCAGCTCGGGCTCTTCGAGGACGCGGCTCGCGGCGCCGTCGCCTTGTGCGTACTGCCCGCGTTCGCCCTGCAATTCCTCGTGAGCATCCTGGCCTTCGGTGCCCGTGACGTGATCGCGGCGACGCTCATGGCCGTCTTCGCCGGCAGCTGGCTGGCCTACGCACTCGTCATGTTCAGCGGCGCGGCCGACGGCCTGCGCGTGCTGGGCGTCTTCAATCTGGCGCTCCTCTGCTTCGGGGCGCTGATGACCGCCGTGACCCGGCCCAAGCGCGCGCTGTGGCTCGTCCTGGCGGTCTCCCTGCCCCGCTGGGCCGCGACCGGTCTGTCGGGTCTCACCGGCGCCGAATGGCTCACGCGCACGTCCGGGATCCTCGGCCTCCTGGTGGCGCTCGTCGCGATGTACGCCGCGTTCGCCCTGATGTTGGAGGACATGCGCAGCGAGGAGGTCCTGCCCATCGGCCGCAGCGGCCCCGCCCACGCCGCTGTGGAGGGCGACCTCGCGGTCCAGCTCCGGAACCTCGAACGCCAGGCGGGCGTGCGCCGCACGCTGTGAACACCCACACGCCGACCCACGATTTCCACAACCGCACAGGAGCATCCATGGAACCGCAGGTGGTGGACCGCCCCGAGAAGTCCCGGTACGAGATCCTCGCCGGAGACGACGGCACCGAGACCGCGGGCTTCGCCGAGTACTTCCTCTCGGAGGACGAGATCGCCTTCATCCACACCGAGACGGATCCCCGGTTCGCCGGCCGGGGCCTGGGCGGGCTGCTCGCCCAGGGAGCCCTCGACGACGCCCGCGCGCGCGGGCTGCACGTCCTGCCGTACTGCCCCTTCATCCGGGGGTGGATCGGCAAGCACCCCGAGTACGTCGGCCTGGTGCCCGAGACGCGCCGCGCCCGGTTCGGCCTGTAAAGCACGACGATTCCGCCTTCCACACCGCTACCCACGCACCGAGGAGTTCTCGCATGTCCCGACCCGTCCGCCCCACCGTCGTGCTGGTCCACGGCGCCTTCGCCGACGCCTCCAGCTACGCCCGTGTCATCCCCGAACTGACCGCCGCCGGCCTGGAGGTGGTGGCTCCGGCAGTGCCCAACCGAAGCCTCGTCGACGACGCCGCGTACATCGCCTCGGTGATACGTGCCGTCGACGGCCCCGTGATCCTCGTGGGGCACTCCTACGGCGGCGCCGTCATCACCCTCGCCGGCACGGAGGACAACGTCCGTGCGCTGGTCTACCTGGCCGGATACGCCTTGGAGGAGGGCGAGAGCCTGGGCGAGCTGCAGGGACGCTTCCCCGACTCCGGCCTCGCCGACGCGCTCGTCTACACGCCGTTCCCCGTGGCGGGGTCCGACGAGACCGGCACCGATGTCTCGGTGGAGGTCGGGAAGTTCCCCGCCCTGTTCGCCGCGGACGTCGACCCCGAGTTCGCCGCCGTGCTCGCCGTCTCCCAGCGGCCCCTGGCCGCGCGGGCCTTCAGTGAGGCGGCGCCGGTCGCGGCGTGGAAGAGCAAGCCGTCATGGGGCCTGGTCGCCTCCTCCGACCGGACCATCAACCCCGATGTGGAGCGCTACGGCTACGAGCGCGCCGGCATGACCACCGTCGAGGTCGACTCCTCGCACCTGGTCATGCTCGCCCAGCCGAAGGCCGTGGCCGAACTGATCCAGGACGCGGTCCGCTCCACCGCCCACTGACCCGAGCCCCGGCCCGGAGCCCGTGCCGATCCCACCCCTCGGGGCGGGGTCGGCACGCCCGCGCGAGGCGGTCGGCCGGTTGCTACGGTGACGCCGGGCGAGAACCGCTTCGGTTCACACGTGACGCGTACTCGACTGCCATTCCCGGGGCGACATCCCGTACGCGGTGCGAAAGGCGCGACTGAAGTGGGACGGGTTCACGAAGCCCCAGCGCTGGGCCACCGCGGGGAGATTCGCCCGGGTGGGCCCCCTGACGCACGATCCCAAGCTGCTCGCCGAGGCCTCTCTGTGCGGAGGCTGGTCGCTGTCCGTCGCACTCCGCCATGCGGACGCGCTCGGATTCCTGCTGCCCGTTGCCGAATCCATGGCCACCGCGGCTCCCGCCCTGGCGCTGGACGCGCTGGGAACGGCGGCGACCCTGGCCTACAACTCCGGCGACCCCGCCTACCGCGCCGAACTCCAGCGCGTCGGTGACCTGATCCCCCTGCAGCCCGACCGGAGCGACAGACTGTGGGCGGAGGCGGTCGCCCGCCCCTTCACGGAGCGGGAGAAGGCACTGAAGCGCCTGCGCGACGTGGCTGGCCCGTTGTGGGAAGCGTCGGTCTCGGACACCACCACCCTCGGCGACCTCACCATGCTCGGCGCCACCGCCTGGATCCTGGACGAGACCGACCTGTCCGTACGTCTTCTCGGCCGGGCCATGGACCACTTCCGCCCGGCCGCCACGGCCGGCACCAACTGCACGGTCACCCAGGCTCTCGCCCTCGCCCTGTTCGACGGCGGAGCATGGACGGCAGCCGGGTCCGCGGCCGAGGACGCCTACTACCTGGCCGCGGGAGCGGGGGCGGAGAACGTCGCCGTGGGGGCGCCGATCCTCCAGGCCACGCTGCGCGCCGTCCGCGGCGACCACACCGGCGCGCGGGAGCGGGCCGCCGAGGCCGTCCGCGGCATCGAGCTGAGCAAGTCCCGCAGTCTGTACGTCCGTCACTGCCAGGCGCTCGGCATGGCGGCGGTCGCCGAAGGCGACCACAGGACGGCGTACGAGAACCTCCGCCGCGTCTTCACGCAGGATTCCCCTCCCGTCCCCGTACACCACCACCTTTCGCACTACTACCTCGCCGATCTCGCCGCGGCCGCCGTGACCGTGGCGGCCTCCGCCGCCCCGGAGACCGTGGCCGGCCTGACGCCGCAGGAGCTGCAGATCGCCCAACTGGCCGCGGAGGGACTGACGAACCGCGACATGGGCGCCCGGCTCCATCTGTCCCCTCGCACCATCGGCTTTCACCTGAACAAGATCTTCCCGAAGCCAGGCATCACGGGACGCGCCCAATTGCGGGACGGCCTCGGCCCCTGACCTCGAACCGGGCTGGCGAACGGTCAGTGGCCCTCGTCACCGCCGCGGACAGGGAGGCTTGGCGCAACGGGCTCAGGCACGTGGCGGTCAGGGTGTCCAGGTTGGGGCGCCGGTACGGCAAGGTGGCGCACTACGGTGCTGGGTTCAAGCACTGCATGGGGACCGCTGCGGGAGAACCGGGCGATCGGCTGAAGGCCACGGGCCGGCCTGCCCGGCGCGACACGGATCCGGCGAGGCGTGCACCCTCAGGCCCCCCGGGTCGGTCCGGGCGGCAGGTGCCCGCGTGTCCGGTCGCGGCATTGGTGCCCGTCGGCACGCCACCTCCGTGACCAGCCGACTCTCCTCACGATCGCCTCCTACCGCCGGCGAGCGACTCATCCCACCGCCTAGGACAAAGGCATATTCTTCGGTTTTGGGAAGAGCAGGGAGAATCATGTCCGGGGAGAGACCGTTCGGGGCCGTTCTACGTGGTCTGCGGCAGCAGACTCGTCTGACGATGGAGGAGTTGGCCGAGGCGTCAGGTGTGAGTGTCCGGGCCATCGGCGATATGGAGCGGGGGCGCAGTCGGGTTCCGCAGCGGCGCACGGTGGTGGCTCTGGCGGAGGGGCTGGGGCTGGGGCTCGCGGACGCGGAGCGGGAGGCGCTGCTGGCCGCGGCGCGGGGGGCGCGTCCGACGCGCGCGGTTGCGGTGGCGGGGACGGTTGTGCCGCCGCGATCGGTGGGGGACTTCACGGGGCGCGAACCGGAGCTGGCGCTACTGCGGGGGGCGGCGGAACGGGCCCGTGCCGGCGGGGAGGTGTCGGTGTGGGTCGTCTCGGGTCCTCCGGGGTGCGGGAAGACGACGCTGGCGCTGAAGGCAGCAGCGGATCTGGCGGAGGAGTTCCCCGACGGGCGTTTCGTGGTGGACCTGCACGGGGTGGATGGCCCCGTGGACACGGGCGAGGCGCTGCTGAAGCTGCTGAAGGCCCTTGGCGTGTCGGACCGCCGGCTGGCGCACGAGGATCCACAGGGCCGCGCGGGGCTGCTGCGGGCGCTGTTGGGTGATCGCCGGTGCCTGGTGGTGTTGGACAACGCCCGCGACGAGGGGCAGGTCCGTGCGCTGCTGCCCGCGGGCGGGCGGAGTCTGGTGCTGGTCACCAGTCGGCGGCCCTTGACCGGGCTGGAGGATGTCGACCGCCTGGCGCTGTCGGAGATGGCGCAGGACGAGGCGGTCGATCTGCTGCGCCGGATCCTGGGCGAGGAGCGGGCGGACGCGGAAGCCGAGGCTGTGGCGCAGGTGGCGGAGCTGTGCGGGCGACTGCCGTTGGCCTTGCGGGTGGCGGGAAACTGGCTGACGGTCCGTTCCGGATGGACCGTTGACCACCTGGTCCGGCGCCTGGCCGACGAAGAACGCCGACTGGGCGCGCTCGCCGCCGGCGACGTGCGGGTGGAGGCGGCATTCGAACTGTCCTACCGTCAGCTGACCGGCCAAGCCGCGCGGATGCTGCGGCTACTGAGTCTGGTTCCGGGGCCGGACATGACCGCTGCCTACGGCGCCGCTCTGACCGCGACCGGCGTCTTCGAGGCCGAGGACGTGATGGAGGAGCTGGTCGAGGCCGGGCTGCTGCAGGCCACCTTCACCGGCCGCTACCAGCTGCACGACCTGCTGCGGCTGTTCGCCCGTGCCCGGCTGTCCCGCGAGGAGGAACCCGGCGAGCCGGAAGCGGCCGACGACCGGCTGCGCACCTGGCTGCTGGAGACGGCTGTGGTCGCCGGCCGCTGGTACAAGCCCAAGTACGGGGCGCCGCCGTCCTCCTGGCAGGGCCTGGTGCCGCTGGAGAGCGCCGAGCAGGCCCGTGCCTGGCTTCAGAGCGAAGCCCCCTCCTGGCTCGCCGCGCTGCGCGTCGCCGCCCACCGGGGTGAGCACACGCAGGTCGTGGAGACCACCTATGCCATGGAGTGGTTCTGTGACCTATGGGTCCACTGGGGACACTGGCCCGAGGTCTTCCGCCTGGCCGGCGAAGCCGCCACCGCACTCGACGACCCGTACATGCAGGCTTTCCACCTCAACATGTACTCCTGGTCCCTCTCCTGCGAATCCCGGTACGGGGAGGCCGTCGAACGGGCCCGCGAAGGGCTGGACTGCGCCCGCCGCGCCCAGAACGCTCCCCAGCAGGCCTCGGCACTGACGCTGGCGGCATGGGCCCAATCGGAGCTCGGCGAGGTCCAGGAGGCAGCCGACACGTCGCTCGCCGCCATAGGACTCTACGAAGAGACCGACGACCGCGAGGGCTGGCTGGGTGCCATGTTCACCCACGGAACCTCCCTGGGCCTGCTCGGCCGTGGGGAGGAAGCCCTGATCCAGCACCAGCGCATCATCACGTTCCTGGATGCGCCCGACTGTCCGGTGAGCGGGCACCTAGCCGACATCTACCGTGCCAACACGACCCGCGCACTCGGTCGCGGCTACGCCGTTCTGGGGCGATGGCGCGAGGCCGCCGACCACTATCGCGACGCTGTGGCCCAGTCCACTCGTATCGACATTCCCCACATCGAGGGCAGCACGCTGGTGCATCTCGGAGAGGCCCTGATCGAACTGGGAGAAGCCGAGGAAGCCCGCACCTGCCTCCGTCAGGCCCTGGCCTTCGGCGACGCGATCGACAACAAGGACCTGAAGACTGCACGGAAGCTCCTGGACTCGCTCCCCGCCGAGTGAGGAGCGCATGCCGCCGCGATGTGCCCTGGGCCCGGCATCCCGCGGGCTGCCGCCGGCCCTGATGATCACGGCCCGACGTGCGGGTGCGCCGGTCCCGGGGCGGAGGGCTCAGCCGCGGTGCCGGTGCAGGGCGACGTGCACGGTGTCGAGGGCCTGGACGAGGGCGGCGCGGGCGGCGTCCGTATCGCGTAGCGGATCGAGCACCATGAAGCCGTGGATCGTCCCTTGGTAGCGCATGGACACCACCGGGACGCCGGCCGCCCGGAGCTTCGTCGCGTACGCCTCACCCTCGTCGCGTACCACGTCGGCCTCGCTGGTGACCACCAGTGCCGGGGGGAGTCCGGTGAGCTGTTCCAGGGATGCCCGCAGCGGTGATGCGGTGGCCTGGCTCCGCTGCCGTACGTCGGGCAGGTACTGGTCCCAGAACCAGCGCATGGTCTCGCGGCCGAGGAAGTAGCCGTTGGCGAACTCCTGGTACGAGGGGGTGTCGAAGCCGGCGTCGGTGACCGGGCAGAGCAGCACCTGGTGCAGCAGCCGCACCCCTCCGCGCTCCTTGGCGAGCAGGGTCAGTGCCGCCACCAAGTTGCCGCCCGCCGAGTCGCCCACGGCGGCCATCCGGCTTCCGTCCAGGCCGATTTCGCCGCCTTGCTCGCAGATCCACTTCGCGACCGCGTAGCACTGCTCGACGGCGATCGGATACTGCGCCTCGGGGGCGCGCTCGTACTCGACGAAGACCACGGCCGCGTCCGTGCCGAGGGCGAACGCGCGCACCAGACGTTCATGGGTTCCGGCGTCGCCCAGGGCCCAGCCCAGACCGTGCAGGAACAGCACGACGGGGATCTCGCCGACGCTATCGGCGGGCCTGACCACCTGCACCCGTACGTGACCGGTCGGCCCGCCCGGCAGTGCGAACCACTCCGTGGAGGTGGTTTCCTCGTCGAGAGGGTCGGGGGCGTCCTTCCCCTGGAGACGCGCAAGGTCCAGACGGGCCTGTTCCAGGTCCGGGTCGTGCGCCGACGGTGGGCAGGTGTGCCGGGCCACGAATGCTCGGGTCGGGTGGTCCAGGACCGGGTGCCGAGCGGACGAAGGGACGAAGTCGGTCACACACGGTCTCCTGCCGAGAGGGCCTGAAGCGAAAGGGTGGTTCGGTGCACCGGGTCCCTGGTCGGGCGGCGGGACGCAGTGCGGCGGCTGTCGGGCCGGGACACTGCCGCCGCAGGCACAGGGCGGCCGGTGCGGCTCCGAGCGGGGACCTTACCCGCTGGACGGCGGGAGGTCAGCCCCTTGCCGGTCAGTACCGTTGACATCGGCGGCGTCCTTGGGGATGGTCCCGGGCGCCGAGGTGACCGCCGGGGACCGCCCGAGGTCGTCCTGGGCGGTGCGCAGGTTGCGCCATTCACGGGGGGAGACGCCGTAGGCGGCGCGGAAGGCCCGGCTGAAGTGGGCGGGGTTGACGAAGCCCCATCTCTGGGCCACGGCGGACACGGTGGGGGCCGTCCTGCCGCGGCGGGCCAGTTCGCGGCCGCACTCCTCCAGGCGCCGTTGCCGGATGAGCCGGCCGACGGTGGTCCCCTCGCCTTCGAACAGCCGGTGCAGGTACCGGACGGAGATCCGGTGCGTCCGGGCGATGCGCTCCGGTGACAGGTCCGTGTCGCCCAGGTTCCGGTCGATGTGGTCGCGGACGCGCAGCATCAGATGGCCCCGTGCGTCCGCGTCCGTGCCGCCCGGGTGGGCCCGCTCCGCGATCAGGGTGGCGAACAGGTCGACGACATTGCCGGCCAACCGGTTCGCGACGGCCGGCGGGTAGCCGTCGGCCGGGGAGGAGGCCAGGGTGGCCAGGAACGGCAGCAGCATCGCGCCGAAGCCGTCCCCGGTGCCGATGGCGTTGCCCGTGACCTGCCGGATGTCGCTGTCCGACACGCCCAGCGTGCGGCGCGGAAGTTGGAAGACGTGCGTGGCGAACCGCTGCGGATAGTCGAAGGAGTACGGCCGGGTCGTGTCGTACACCACCAGGTCACCCTCACCCACCTCGGCCCGCCGGCCGTCCTGGACGAAGGTGGCCGTGCCGGATATCTGGACACCGACCGCCACCAGCGCCTCGGACGACCTGGCGATCAGCGCCGGCGTGCGGCTGACCCGCTCCGCGTCGGCCTCCATGGTGGAGACCTGGAGATATCCGAGGCGGTCGGTGGCGATCCGGCCGTCGAACGGCCCGTCGCCCCGAGGGGCGACCGTCATCGGCACCAGCGTCCTGCTCACCGCATCGTTCCAGTACGCGACCTTGTCCCGGTCCGGCACGGAGGCGGTCGTCAACACCAAGCTCAAATTGCTCTCCGCTCAGGGGAAGTGACTCCGGGGCTGCGACGGGCGGGAACAGGACGCTGCACCTCCCCGGAAGGCGGCGGCCGGTGCCCGGCAGGGCCGGACGGCTCGTCGTACGGGCAGCGACCTCGCTGGAGCGCAACCGGACCACTTCGGTGAGGTCCGGGTTCCCGCCCGCACCGAGCAGCCAAGCAGCGGGACGTTTCTGTCTCCAGGCAGAACCACAGGCAGGAATCGCGGGAGCCGACGGGCACGTCCGGTGCTGTGTGAGGTACCCGAACAGCGCAGGGCACCGTGAGCAAGCAACCGAAGGGAACTGCCAGCCCGCGTCGAGCTGGTCGGTCTCGACGAGGACGCCACGCGCAAGGGCCGTCCCTGCGGCACCGTCCTCGTGGACGTCGAAACCCGCCGTCCGATCGATCTGCTCCCAGACCGGGCAGAACGCTGCGCTCATGGGCAAGACGTAGTGCGTGGCGCGACAACAGGCGGCGCTTCCCCGAACGTAGCGTGGCGGCGTTCCGTACCGCACAGAGGCGCGGACCAGCCACTTCGCATCGAGGAGACAACCCATGCCGTACATCACCGTGGGCCAGGAGAACACCACCCCCATAGACCTCTACTACGAGGACCACGGCGCCGGGCAGCCGGTCGTCCTCATCCACGGCTTCCCGCTCGACGGCCACTCCTGGGAGCGACAGACCGCCGCGCTGCTGGACGCCGGCCACCGCGTGATCACGTACGACCGCCGCGGATTCGGGCAGTCCTCCCAGCCGACGACCGGCTACGACTACGACACCTTCGCAGCCGACCTGAACACCGTGATGGAGACCCTCGACCTGAACGACGCCGTCCTCGTCGGCTTCTCCATGGGCACCGGCGAGGTCGCCCGCTACGTGTCCACGTATGGCTCCGCCCGCGTCGCCAAGGTCGCCTTCCTGGCTTCGCTGGAGCCCTGCCTGCTCAAGACCGACGACAATCCGGACGGCGTGGCCCCGAGGGAGTTCTTCGACGGAGTCGTCGCCGCCGTCAAGGCCGACCGCTACGCCTACTACACGGCCTTCTTCAACGACTTCTACAACCTCGACGAGAACCTGGGCACCCGGATCAGCGAGGAAGCGGTCCGCAACAGCTGGAACACCGCGGCCGGCGGCGGCTTCTTCGCCGCTTCCGCCGCGCCGTCGACCTGGTACACCGACTTCCGCGCCGACATCCCGTCCGTCGACGTGCCCGCCCTGATCCTGCACGGTACGGCCGACCGCATCCTGCCCGCCGAGGGCACCGCGCGCCCCTTCCACAAGGCGCTCCCCTCCGCCGACTACGTCGAGATCAAGGGCGCCCCGCACGGCCTGCTGTGGACCCACGCGGAGGAGGTCAACACCGCCCTCCTCGCCTTCCTGGCGAAGTGACGCCCCACCCGCCGGTTCACACGGGGTGAGCGCATCGCCGCGCGGCAGCCGGGGGAACCGGCCCGGCTGCCGCGGTGGGTGATGCCGAAACCCCGGCGTCACCCCGCCTTCCACGGCCACCGCCGCAGGATCCAGACAGGACCAGGAGAACAACCTCATGCAGTTCGGCATATTCACCGTCGGGGACGTGACACCCGACCCCACCGACGGCCGTATTCCGTCGGAACACGAGCGCATCAAGGCGATGATCGCCATCGCCCTCAAGGCCGAAGAGGTCGGCCTGGATGTCTTCGCGACCGGCGAGCACCACAACCCGCCGTTCGTCCCCTCGTCCCCGACCACCCTGCTCGGCTACATCGCCGCCCGCACCGAGAAGCTGATCCTGTCCACCGCCACGACGCTGATCACCACCAACGACCCGGTGAAGATCGCGGAGGACTACGCGACGCTCCAGCACCTGGCCGACGGCCGGGTCGATCTCATGCTGGGGCGCGGCAACACCGGCCCGGTGTACCCGTGGTTCGGACAGGACATCCGTCAGGGCATCAACCTCGCCAAGGAGAACTACGCGCTGCTGCGCAGGCTGTGGCGTGAGGACGTCCTGGACTGGGAGGGTACGTTCCGCACGCCCCTGCAGGCCTTCACCTCGACACCCCGGCCGCTGGACGGCGTCCCGCCGTTCGTCTGGCACGGATCCATCAGGTCTCCGGAGATCGCGGAGCAGGCCGCGTTCTACGGCGACGGCTTCTTCCACAACAACATCTTCTGGCCGGCCGACCACACCCGGCGCATGGTCCAGCTGTACCGTCGGCGATACGCCCACCACGGCCACGGCCGCCCGGAGGACGCCGTCGTGGGCCTCGGCGGCCAGGTCTTCATGCGGAAGAACTCGCAGGACGCCGTACGGGAGTTCCGCCCCTACTTCGACAACGCGCCCGTGTACGGCCACGGCCCGTCGCTGGAGGACTTCACCGAACAGACCCCGCTGACGGTGGGCTCTCCCCAGCAGGTCATCGAGCGGACCCTGTCCTTCCGGGAGAGCGTCGGCGACTACCAGCGCCAGCTCTTCCTGATGGATCACGCGGGGCTTCCCCTGAAGACCGTCCTGGAACAGCTCGACATCCTCGGCGAAGAGGTCGTGCCCGTACTGCGCAAGGAGTTCGCGAACGGGCGTCCCGTCGGCGTTCCGGACGCGCCGGCGCACGCGGCGCGGGTCACCGCCGCCGCGGCGCAGCGGGGAGCGACCGCCGCATGAAGCTGACCGTCGTTTCCGCGGGACTGAGCACGCCCTCCTCCACCCGCCTGCTCGCCGACCGATTGGCCGAGGCAGCCCGCGACGAACTCGCCGACCAGGGCCATACCGTGTCGATCGAGGTCGTCGAGCTGCGCGCACTCGCCGGCGACGTCGCCAACCATTTCGTGACCGGATTCGCACCGCCGCGACTGGCCGCCGCGATCGACGCGGTGACGGGAGCCGACGGCCTGATCGCCGTGACCCCGGTGTTCACGGCTTCCTACAGCGGGCTGTTCAAGTCCTTCTTCGACGTGATCGCCCCGGACGCCCTCACCGGGCAGCCGGTCCTGGTCGCGGCGACGGGCGGTACCGCTCGCCACTCCCTGGTCCTGGAGCACGCCTTGCGCCCGCTCTTCGCCTATCTGCGCGCCGCCGTCGTTCCCACCGCGGTGTACGCGGCTTCCGAGGACTGGGGATCCGGGGGAGACGAGTACACCGACGGCCTGCCCGCGCGCGTCCGGCGGGCGGGCGGGCGGCGAGCTGGCCGCGCTCATGGCGGCCCGCCCGCCCCGGGCCGAGCCCGCGGACGAGGTCACCGCCCTCGAACGGCAACTCGCCGACCTGCGCTTCGACTGAGGCCGGACGGTCCTTCATACTGAGCCTTTTCCAACCTCATGTTGAGGCGTGGTGAAGGACGAGGACTGCCTTCACGATGTCGGTGATCCGGTTCGTGCTACAGCGGAGTTTCCGTAGCAGGTGCCAGCCCTCTCGCTGATGCGTTTGCCACCATCACTCCCGCACTGGTTCGGCCAGGTGCAACCTATGCGGAGCCGCGTGTCTTGCGGCGGGCTTTGTATTCGTGGGCCTTCAACAAGAATGCCTGGGAACAAAAGCCTGCTGATGACTGGCAGCACGCACTCGACTGGATCAAACGCAATTCCCTCCCCGTCAGTTCCCTGGAAGAGGCGGATGTCTTGCGGCGAGCGCTGGACGCACTGTGTCGCAAGCTAGATGGCAAGCCGGCTTCGGCGAAGACCGCGCGGCGTAAGCGGGCAGCATCCAACGAGGCTTTGAACACGGCAGTGGAGAAAGGGTATTTCGCGGACAATCCCCTGAACGGGATCAGGTGGAACACGCCGACCGTCAACGACGAGGTGGACCCGGTCGCCGTGCCCAACCCCCTCCAGGTAGCACGGTTGCTGTCCGCAGTTGGGCAGCAGCGCGGGCGCGGCCCTCACCTCGAGGCGTTCTTCGGCTGCATGTACTACGCCGCCATGCGGCCGGCGGAGGTGATCCACCTCCGCATCGAGCAATGCCACCTACCCAAGACGGGATGGGGGTTGCTCAACTTGTCCGGCGGTGTCGTCGCGGCGGGCAAGGACTGGACGGACGACGGCGAAGTGTACGAAGTGCACTCGCTCAAGCGTCGTGCCGCTACGGCGACGCGCCCTGTGCCCATCCCGCCCCACTTCGTGAGCATGCTTCGCGCGCACATTGACCGCTTCGGCGTCGCCCGGGACGGGCGGCTGTTCCGGAATCGGGCTGGCAACTGCGTAGAGGCCGGGGCGTATGGCATCACTTGGTCGAGGGCAAGGAAGTACGTGCTGACACGGACGGAAATTGCCATGGGTCTGGCCAAGCGGCCCTACGACCTCCGGCACGCCGGGATCTCGTTCTGGCTGCACTCCGGGGTTGACCCCGCGGGGTGTGTGCGGCAAGCCGGACACAGCATCCATGTCCTGTTCAAGCACTACGCCAAGTTCCTGGACGGGGTTCAGGAGCAGGCCAACCGTCTCATCGAGCAGTCGATGGAGGAGTGGAACCGCGTCAGTCAGGGCGCGGGACCTACGAGGTGAGCTCGGTTTGGTCCGTGACTGGTCCGGAAGCACTGGTCAGAAGCGGGATAGGGGTGGGAGAAACTGGGAGGAACAGAGTAGATCGAATCTCGCTTCGAGCGAGTCGCGCCGAAGGCGCCTGCCGGGCAAAAGCCCAGGTCAGGTGCCCTTTCTCGTGCCTCTAGAAGAAGCCGAGACGCTTCGGCGAGTACGACACCAGGAGGTTCTTCGTCTGCTGGGGTGGGATGGGAAGTTCTGGGAGTGATCGGGAGCGGGCGGCTATCGGACGGGGTCACCATGCCTCACATGAGCGGCGTGTGGCCGTCGGACGTGCCCCGGCCCAGCTGCTGTTTCAACGTCCAAGCAGGGGCATACTGGGCACTGATGGTCAGGTAGGAAGCGCAGCGACGAAGGCTGTGCCCTCGTCAGGCGGTTGCCCTGGTGCCAGTGGGTACGAGGGCAGCCGTCGGGGGTGCACGAAGCGGCGTCGGCCGCCCGAAGCATCCGCTGCGCCGCCACAGGCGAACCGGTCTAGCCATGGCAGCGGCTCTGGTGTGGACGATGGCCCTGACGATCCTCGGATCTCTGGGCTTGCTCGTGCTGCGGGAATATCGACACAGGGCCGGCCGAAGAGATCCCGCTCAGCTGGCTGCCGACCGGTCGCGCCATCACGGCCGTACCGGCGCCCGCTCTGCACCCCCGCCGTCCGCCGCCTGCCCTTTCCAGCCCGTGCGCTTGTGAACGCCCCCCGCGCTCTGGCCAACAGCCGTCGGCTTGTGGCCTGGCCGACAATTCCATCGCTTCCTACGGGATGCAGACCGGCTACGTCGGCGGACGGGAGATGGGCGGAGCTCATCTGCAGACCTCCGGCACGTGGCGCATGTGCACGAAGGGCTCCGTCCGGCTGGACGTCACCAACAACGGTGGAGGCTCGTGGACCAAGTACGGCCCGTTCACGCAGTGGTTCGGCGGCAAGAGAATCACGATGGCGGCCTCCCAACCAGTTCCTCTTCCAGAAGGTTGGACCGGCCCTGTGACCCGCAGTGGGACGAGCTGGATTCCGCCGAGGACCTCCCCCGTCCGCCGAGCGCGGCCACCGGGTTCAGGCGTCCGGGCGGCGGCGCTGGGCAGGCCATTGAGGAAGTCGGTCGCTTCGTAGCCTTTGGGGTCAACGAGTCGCAGCGGAACTGTTCGGACACTGCGGAAGCGGCAGCGAGGAGCGGGAGACGACGCAGCACTTCGCAGGGGAGGAGCGGCCAGGGTCACTAGGCGTTGCTCCACCCGGCTGTGCTGGAAAACGAGTCAAGCAGGTCCACCACGAAAACCAGGGTCGAGCCCGCCGGGATCAACGGTGAGGGTGACTGATTGCCGTAGCCGAGACGCGGGGGAACGATGATCTCGCGCCGCCCGCCGACCTTCATCCCCCTCACTCCCCGGTCCCAGCCCTTGATGACCTTGCCACTGCCCAGGGCGAACTTGAACGGCTGGCCCCGGTCCCAGGAGGCATCGAACTCCTTCCCGGACTCGAAGGTCACCCCGACATAGTGGACCCTGACCACCATGCCCGGCTTCACCTCAGCCCCGTCCCCGACCACCAGGTCCCGGATGGTCAGCTCGGTAGGAGCGTCACCCTCCGGAACATCGACTTCGGGCTTCGTCAGTTCACTCATTGCCGCCTCATCACTCTCCGTCGGAAGCCCTCGCACGGACCAGCCGGACACATGGACACTCCATGCAGCAGATGGTCACGCTACCGAGAATGCCGATCCCCGGAGCACACCCTGGCCACACGAGATGATCTTTCGCGTAGCCGATGAATGCGACCCTGCCCGCGCAGGTCACGCAGCAATCGCCCGAACGCGACGGGGCACAGACGGCTGCCGGCACACTGCGAGATATCTCGGCCGAACGTCGGACTTCGCAGGAAGTCATGAGGCCCTCCGCCCATCAGGCAGCCCCTCCGCCGACCCCATTACACGCGGCATCCGAGGGCCGTCTTTGGTCGTCGCCGGTTACCAACGATCACGATCAATCATCTATGCGGCGAGCCGCGTACCTTTCGGTAGCCCCCACCGAATGCGCCCCCTCGGCTCGTGAACGCCGATCTCGAACACGCCACCCACCCGGTGATCCGTAGTTCGTCATCAAGACCGGGAAGAACGCGGGCAAGCACCTGTCGGTCGCCTCGCTCCACAGGGCCCTTCAGAACACCGAGGACGTTCCGAATTCACTTGATTACTTTTGGTGATGTCCGTGTGGTACTGCTCGGTGGGCATCCGGGATCTCCCGTGTGCCACCCCACGGCACCGGAGGGTAACGATGACCACGCAGACCAACGCCGCCGCACGGATGGGCTTCAAACCCGGCCAAACCGTCGTGGAGATCGGCTGGGGCGAGGACAGCGACGAGGAACTGCGTACGGGCGTCGAGCAACTCACCGGCCAGGAAATGGCTGATGAGGACTCGGCCAGCGCCGTCGACGCCGTCATCCTGTGGTTCCGCGACGAGGACGGCGAACTCACCGACGCCTTCGTCGACGCCATCGGAGGGCTCAAGAGCGACGGCGCGATCTGGCTTCTTACCCCCAAGGTCGGCCACGACGGCTACATCAAGTCGAGCGACGTAGCCGAAGTCGCCCAGGCCGTCGGCCTCTCCTCGGCTGTGTCCCTCAGTGCCGGCCAGGACTGGGCCGCCACCCGACTCGTTCCCGCCGCTCGCCGGTAGCCACCACACCCCGGCTCCCGCACCCCGCCAGGAAGGGACGGGAGGCTGGCGCGCGGGGTGATGGATGGCCACTGGCTCGGAGTCGGAACGCTTCCCGTTCTGAACGGTTGTCATCGGCCCGTGCCATTCCCGCCGCTGCACCCATCCCAGCCCGGCCGCTGGCCGGGCATGGTGATCCGGGGACCGGCCAGGGCGCGGCTGTGTGCCGGCGGCCGGCTCATCATTCGACGCCGAGGTGCGGGCGGCGACGTCGGCGGCGTAGGCCATCCAGTCGCCGCAGCTGGCGTGCTGCCATTGGATGGCGACTGAGATGTGGATCCCGAGCGTCCTGGCGAGGATCGCCGCCGGGATCTCGGCGGCACTCCTTGAGACAGGAGGAGTGGAGGGCATGAACTGGGCTCGCGTGGAGCTGATGGGATGTCAGAAAAGTCAGCAAGCGGTCAGCATGAGTCCTGAAAGACCTGGGGAAAGCTGACCGAACATGCGAATCGTTGTAGGCTCCGGAGACCGCCCTTGACCTGCTCGAAGCAGGCAGGGAGCAGACATTTCGGGAGTTTCTTCATGTTTCGGACAATGTTCAAGTCCAAGATCCACCGGGCGACCGTCACGCAGGCCGACCTGCATTACGTCGGCTCCGTGACCATCGATGCCGACCTGCTCGATGCGGCGGATCTGCTGCCCGGGGAGCTCGTCCACATCGTGGACATCACCAACGGGGCGCGGCTGGAGACGTACGTCATCGAGGGCGAGCGCGGTTCCGGGGTCATCGGGATCAACGGCGCCGCTGCGCACCTCGTGCACCCCGGGGACCTCGTCATCCTCATCAGCTACGCGCAGGTCGAGGACGCCGAGGCGCGGGTGTTGAAGCCCCGCGTCGTGCACGTCGATGCGGACAATCGGATCGTCGAGCTGGGCGCGGACCCGTCCGCCCCGGTGCCGGGCACGGACCAGGAGCGCAGCCCCCACGCGGTGGCTGTCTGAGGGGAGTCGGGGACCATGACGCAGACCGGTGCGATCGAGTTCAAGGACGAGCGCAAGGCCGGACGGCTGCTCGCGGTCGAAGGCGGGGAGGTGGTCGGCCTCATCGCGTACTTCGTGCTGGACGAGCTGCCCCACGCCTTGGTGGCGGTGCACACCATCGTCGAGCCCGGTCACGAAGGCCGGGGGATCGCCGGGGACCTGGTGAAGGCCTTCTACGTGATCGCCGCTGCCGAAGGGGTGCCCGTGGTGCCGCTGTGCCCGTACGCGGCCAGCTGGGCCTCCCGGCACCCCGACCAGGCGCCCGAGGCGCCGGCCGAGGTCGTGGCGGCGGCGAAGGCGCAGCTCGACGCCAACCCCGACCTCTGGTGACGACCCTCACCCTGCTGCACACCTCGCCGGTCCACGTGCCGGCCTTCGACGCCCTGCGGGACCGGGACCACCCCGGCGCCGTGCTCCGGCACCTGGTGGTGCCGGAGCTGCTCGACCGGGCCCGTACGCAGGGTCCGGACTCGGTGGCTGCGGCCCTCCGAGGCCTGTTGAGCGGCTCCGGCGGCCCGGTCCTCGTCACCTGCTCGACGATCGGCGGCGTCGCGGAATCCCTGGGCGCGGAGCTGGGCGTGCCCGTCCTGCGCCTCGACCGCCCGATGGCGGCCGCGGCCGTCCGCACGGGCCCGCGCATCGCGGTCCTGGCCACCGTGGAGTCGACGCTCGCTCCGACCGTGGAGCTCCTGGCCGAGGAGGCCGGGGACCGGCCGGTGTCGGTGCGCACGCACGTGGTCGCCGGTGCGTGGGCCCGCTTCGAGGACGGTGACAGTGCCGGCTACCTCGACCTCGTGGCCGAGGCGGCCGACGCCGTCACCGACGCGGACGTCATCGTGCTGGCCCAGGCCTCGATGGCCGATGCGGCGTCCCTGACCGAGACTCGCATTCCGGTTCTCGACAGCCCGGCCCTCGGTCTCGCCGCCGCGCTCTGCAGCGCCCCGTGACCCGCAGCGATCGGTGACGCGAGCGCGGCGGGCCCGGCGGCGGCTCGATGCCCGGCGGCCCGACTCCCGGCCCCGGCCGCCCGACCTCCGGGCCGTCCCGCCTCCCCACCGCCCGATCGCCCGATCGCCTTCGGCGGGCGTACGCATTCGAATCCGGGGAAGGTGGGACACATGGTGCGAAACAACGAGCAGACGCAGCCCCCCGTCCCCGGACCGGATCCCGTCCCACCCACCCCCGAGCCGCATCCGTTCCCGGATCCCGAGCCCATTCCGCGGCCCGTGCCGCCCGTGCCCGCGCCGGTACCCGAGCCCGATCCGGTACCCGCGCCGCCGGGGCCCGCGCCGATTCCGCAGCCCGGGCCCCTCAGCTGACGACGCCGTCGCGGGTCAGTCCGTACGGACCTCGGAGCGGTCGCCGCTCCAGAGGGTGTGGAACGAGCCCTCGCGGTCGGTGCGCCGGTAGGTGTGCGCCCCGAAGAAGTCCCGCTGGCCCTGGGTGAGCGCCGCCGGGAGTCGCTCCGCGCGCAGCGCGTCGTAGTACGCCAGCGAGGCCGAGAACGCCGGTACCGGGATGCCGTGGCGCACCGCCGCCACCAGGACGGCCCGCCAGTCCTCCTGGGCCGAGCCGATCTCCTGCGCGAAGCCGTTGTCTGCCAGCAGGCTGGGCAGGTTCGGCCGGGTGTCGTACGCCGCGCGGATCCGGTCCAGGAACGCGGCCCGGATGATGCAGCCGCCCCGCCACAGCGAGGCGATCGCCCCCAGGTCCACCCCCCAGCCGTACTCCTCGCTGCCCGCCTGGATCTGGTGGAAGCCCTGTGTGTACGAGACGATCTTCGAGGCGTACAGGGCCTGCTCCACCTGGGCGGCGAACGCGTCTGCAGCCTCCGCCGACAGCGGCGCGGCCGACGGGCCGGCGAGCCCCCGAGCAGCCGTACGCAGGTCCGCGTGGCCCGAAACCGCACGGGCGAAGACGGCCTCCGCGATCCCCGAGACCGGAACGCCCAGGTCCAGGGCGATCTGCACGGTCCAGCGGCCGGTGCCCTTCTGCTCGGCCGCGTCGGCCACGACATCGATGTAGGGACGCCCCGTCTCGGCGTCCGTGTGGGCGAGCACCTCCGCCGTGATCTCAATCAGGTACGAGTCCAGCCGGCCCCGGTTCCATGCCCTGAAGGTCTCGGCGATCTTCGCGGGGGAGTACCCGGCGACCTCGCGCAGCAGGTGGTAGGCCTCGGCGATGAGCTGCATGTCGGCGTACTCGATGCCGTTGTGCACCATCTTCACGAAGTGCCCGGCCCCGTCGGGGCCCACGTGCGAGGTGCACGGCGTGCCGTCGGCGGCCTTCGCCGCGATCTTCTCCAGCAGCGGGCCGAGGGAGGCGTACGACTCCTGCGACCCGCCCGGCATGATGCTCGGCCCGAGCAGCGCGCCCTCCTCGCCGCCCGAGATGCCCACGCCCACGAAGTGGATGCCCTGCTCGCGCAGCTCCTTCTCGCGCCGCCGGGTGTCCTCGAAGTGCGCGTTGCCCCCGTCGATGATGACGTCGCCCGGCTCCAGCAGCGGGGCGAACTCGCGGATCACCGCGTCGGTCGGTTCCCCGGCCTTCACCATGATGATCAGGCGGCGGGGTCGTTCCAGCGCGTCCACGAACTCCTTCGCGGACTCGGCGGGGACGAACGTGCCCTCGTGCCCGAACTCCTCCACCAGGGCGGTGGTCTTCGCGGCGGTGCGGTTGTGGACGGCGACGGTGAAGCCGTTGCGGGCGAAGTTGCGGGCGAGATTGCTGCCCATTACCGCAAGCCCGGTGACGCCGATCTGGGCCGTGCTGCTCATGCGTGCGCTCCTGAGTGCTTCGATGTGCGGGTGGAAGCGACGCTACATCGGCGCCGATGCCCGTAGATCTCCCGCCATGCGAATCAGTGTCAACTTGCCAATTCGTGCGCCCTGTTGCGCCCCTTGTCACGCTCTGGTCGCGCCGTTAGGTTGTGCGGTTCCTGATGTCTTCAATGGGGGCTCCCATGGGTGTACGGGGTCGGCACCGCCGGTACCAGCCGAGCAGCATCAACCGCGCCTCGCTCGCCGTCACCGCCGGTGGCGCGGGGCTCGCGCTCCCGCTCATCGGCGCCGGAACCGCCCACGCCGCGTCGGTGGACACCTGGAACAAGGTCGCCGACTGCGAATCCACCAACAACTGGCACGTCAACAGCGGCAACGGCTACTACGGCGGACTCCAGTTCAGCCAGAGCACGTGGCGCGCCTTCGGCGGCACCGCGTACGCCGCCCGCGCCGACCTGGCCACCAAGGACCAGCAGATCGCGGTCGCCGAGAAGGTCCTCAAGGGGCAGGGACCGCAGGCCTGGCCGGCGTGCGGGAAGGGGGCCGGGCTCTCCCGCGGCGGCCCGGCGCCCGCCGTTGCCCCGCAAGGCCAGAGCCAGAGCCAGAGCCAGAGCCAGGGCCAAGGCGTGAAGGTCCAGGTCCGGGTCCAGCAGGCGGAGGGCGCCGCCCCGCAGAGCACCGTGCCCCGACCGACCGGGATGTCGGTGCTGCCCAACCCGTACGTCGTCGCACCCGGCGACTCCCTCTCGGCGATCGCCACGAGCCAGCACGTCGAGGGCGGTTGGCAGGCCCTGTACGAGACCAACCGGGCCACCGTGGGAAGCAACCCGAACCTGATCTTCCCGGGGCAGCGGCTCACCCTGCGTATCACCGCCGCACCGCCGGCACCGGCCGCGCCGCCCGCCCAGAACCCCGAGAAGCCGCCGCGCACGGCCGACCCCGTCAAGCCCGTGGAGCCGAACGCACAGAAGCCGGCCGAGAAGCCCGCCGCTAGACCGGCCGAGAAACCCGCCGCCAAGCCGGCCGAGAAGCCCGCCCCCGCACCGGCCTCAGCGCAGCAGAAGCCGGCGTCGGGCGGCTTCGGCGCCCCTGTCGACGCCTCCCTCGGCACCGCGTACCGCGTCGCGGGTTCCTCCTGGTCCAGCGGATACCACACGGGCGTCGACTTCCCGGTGGCCACCGGGACCTCCGTCCAGGCCGTCGGCCCCGGTGAGGTCGTCTCCGCCGGTTGGGCCGGTGCGTACGGCTACCAGGTCGTCATCCGGCACGCCGACGGCAGGTACTCCCAGTACGCGCACCTGTCGGCGCTCGGGGTCAAGGACGGGCAGCAGGTCTCGGGCGGCCAGCGGATCGGGCGTTCCGGCTCCACGGGCAACACGACCGGGCCCCACCTCCACTTCGAGATGCGCACGTCTCCCGGCTACGGATCCGACATCGACCCGTTGAAATACCTCCGCGGCCACGGAGTCGACATCTGACCCCCGCACGTGCGGCGGTACGACCGTGAGCAGGATCAGCCCCGTGGCCGCCACCGCGCCGCTCGCCAGTGCCACCACCGCGCCCGCGGTCCCGTACCGGAAGCCCTCGTCGAACAGGGAGATGCCGACCGCCGCCGCGACCACCGGGTTGACCACGGTCACCGTGGCCAGCGGCGCGGTCAGCCCCGCGCCCCGGTAGGCGGCCTGGGAGAGCAGCAGTCCGGCGGAGGCCAGGACGGCGATCGCCACCAGATCCGGCCACAGCGAGCCGAGCGCGCCCGGGCCGAAGTCCTCCGCCACCGCTTTGGTGAACACCGAGGACATGCCGAAGGCCGTACCGGCCGCGGCGGCCAGCAGCACGCTGCGCAGCACCGCCCGGTGCATCCGGTGCGCCGCTACGAACAGGGCGGCCACCCCGGCCCCGGTGACCACCAGGAGTAGGTTCCGCTCGCCGTCCGCGAGGGGCTGCTCCGTGTCGCCGCTCCCGCCCGTCAGGGCCAGCAGCCCGGCGAGGCCCACCGTGGCCAGCACCGCGCCGCGCCAGGCCGCGGCGCCGGCCCGGCGGTGGACGAACACCGCCGCCATCGGTAGTGCGAAGACGATGGTGAGCGCGCCGAGCGGCTGCACCAGACTCAGCGGCCCGTACGCGAGGGCCAGCACGTGCAGTAGGGCGCCCAGGCAGTTCAGCCCTACAGCGAACCACCAGCCGGCCCGGCGCAGCGGCGCGTACGGGCGGTCCGGGGTGCTCGCTGCGACCCGTTCCTGGATGATCGCGCCGCCCGCGTACGCGACGGCGGAAACCAGGCAGAGCAGGACCGACAGCGCTAGGGCACTCATGGAATCCACAATGCCGGACTCGGGCGGGCTATTCCTCCCTCTACAGGAGGTCGCGAGTCATACCCAGGGCATACTCCGGAAGGAGGACGGAGCCGCCGGGCCCTCCCCATGGTGACGGCCCCGTCGCGATGCGTGAGATGCGCGGGAACGGGTTTGGTTCCGGGCGTGTCGAATCCGTACAGTTGCCGTTTTGGGGAGTTCCGCAGCAGGCGGACGCGGACGAGTGATCAAGGAACGGCAGCGGCCATGACGGTGACCGAAGACAACCACGCATACGGGCCGGGCATCGACCCCGACCGGCTGGCGCTCTGCCTCAGCGTGCTCGACGAGCTGGACAAGCTCGACGTCGACCACCCCGACGCCGTCACCGTACGCCGCGCCACCGCGGGTCTCTACCGTACGGTCAAGCAGCGCCGGCGCCAGGAGCGCCGCGCCGCCAAGACCGCCAACGACAAGGCCGTCACCGAGGCGACCGCGACCGGCTCGGCCGAGCGCATCGACGACGAGACCCAGGGCAACGCTCTGACGGCTGCCACCAAGGGGCCGATCGCCGGCATACTCCAGCGCCCGCGTTCCTGCTACGTCTGCAAGACGCGCTACGTCGAGGTTGACGCTTTCTACCACCAGCTCTGCCAGGACTGCGCCGCCTTCAACCGCGCGCGCCGCGACGCCCGCACCGACCTCAGCGGTCGCCGCGCCCTGCTCACCGGTGGCCGCGCCAAGATCGGCATGTACATCGCGCTGCGCCTGCTGCGCGACGGTGCGCACACCACCATCACCACGCGCTTCCCGAACGACGCGATCCGCCGCTTCAAGGCGATGCCCGACAGCTCCGAGTGGCTGCACCGGCTGAAGATCGTCGGCATCGACCTGCGCGACCCGGCCCAGGTCGTCGCGCTCGCCGACTCGGTCGCCGCCGAGGGCCCGCTCGACATCCTGATCAACAACGCGGCCCAGACCGTACGCCGCTCCCCGGGCGCCTACAGCGAGCTCGTCACCGCCGAGAGCGCCCCGCTCCCGGCCGGCGAGCTGCCCTCCGCCGAGGTCATCGGCACCTTCGGCAGCGGCACCGTCGACCGCGTCGCAGCCCTGCCCACGGGCCACGGCGAGAAGCTCACCGCCCAGGACGTCACCGAGCTCGCGCTGGTCTCCGGCTCGGCCTCCCTGGAGCGGATCGCGGCCGGCACCGCCATCGACGCGGGCGGCCTGGTCCCGGACCTGCACGACACCAACAGCTGGATCCAGACGGTGTCCGAGGTGGATCCGATCGAGCTGCTCGAAGTGCAGCTGTGCAACTCCACCGCCCCGTTCATCCTGATCAGCAAGCTGCGCCCGGCGATGGCCGCGGCGGCGGCCGATCGCCGTTACGTGGTCAACGTGTCCGCGATGGAGGGCGTGTTCAGCCGCGGCTACAAGGGCGCCGGCCACCCGCACACCAACATGGCCAAGGCCGCCCTGAACATGCTGACGCGCACCAGCGCGCAGGAGATGTTCCAGAAGGATCAGATCCTGATGACCGCCGTGGACACCGGCTGGATCACCGACGAGCGCCCGCACCCGGACAAGATCCGCCTCGCCGAGGAGGGCTTCCACGCTCCGCTGGACCTGGTCGACGGCGCGGCACGGGTCTACGACCCGATCGTGCGCGGCGAGGCCGGCGAGGACCTGTACGGCGTCTTCCTCAAGGACTACGCGCCCGCCAACTGGTAGGCCGCCCGGTCGGGACCGCGCCGGGCTGCCCGCCCGGAGTCCGCTGCCCGCCCCCGCCGCCGGCCGTGCCCCGGTCCTCCCGCAGGGAGGACCGGGGCACGGCGGTTTCACGGCGTGCGCGCGTACGCCCCTGCCGCCACCAGTTCCAGGACCGAACGCCAGTCCTCCAGCGCGCCCGCGTCCAGCCCGGCGACCTTGCCCGCGTCATCCGCTTGGCGCAACGTCAGCGCCGCCTCAGCGTCCGGATGGGCCGCGAAGGCCCGGGCCTCCGCCCCGTCCATCGCGCCGCCCTGGGCCCGTAGTGTCCGTACGCTCTGTGGGGACAGCGTCCGCCCGGGCTCCACGGCCATCAGGTAGCGTTTGGCCGGCACATGGAGCCGGACCAGCCGGGCCACCCGTTCGCCCAACAGCGGACGGATCGCCTCCGCGGCGTGGTCGGCGTGGCCGGCGTCGTCCCCCGGGAAGAGCAGATGGCCCAGGTCGTGTACGAGTCCGGCGACCTGGAGCTCCTTGTCGAACGGATGCGAGCGGCGCAGCAGTGCCGCAGTCTGTAGTCCGTGATCGAACAGATCGACCGGGTCCCCGCTGTGGTCGGGCGTGTCCCACGCCCCCCGGCAGGCGAGCAGCAACTCCATCAGCTCGTCGACGCTGTCGACCGCCGGCACCCTCGGCGCCCCCGGCACTCCGGACCTCGCCACAGTCGCTCCCTCCATCGCCCCCGCTGCTGTCGTGCTACCGCCGGCGAGCAGATCACCCGTCACGGGTACACAGGCGTACGACGTTCTGAACATATGACGAAATCGTGCAGGCGAGTGGATTTTGCCAATCCATCGAGCGGGGGCGCGCTCAAATGTGTACTCTGAGTGGCACACGACGGCCTCATCCGGGCCACGCTCCACCATGGCGCCACCGCGTCCGGAAACCCTTTATCCCTTGTGCCCGGCACGGCGGCTCGCCCTCCGGGTACGCGACACAAAGGAGTGCGCGGTGACAGACACGACGACTACGTCCGACGCGACGCAGCCGGAGCGGACGGGGTGGCGACGTCGCCCCCAGGCCGAAGAACTCGGGAGCCTCGAAGTCTGGGCCCGGTCCGCCCCGATCCGGCTCGCGGGCTACGAGGACGACCTGGCGGAGTCCCACATCCTGCCCGGCATCGACTAGCACCACCCCGAAGCGCCCCCTAGCCGGCCGGCGACGCCGTCGGCGCGACGGGGGCGCTGCACCGCGTCCGCCCAGAACCGCCCACCGGCCCCACCGGCCCGAGCCAGTCAGACTCGGCCCGTACGCGGAAGTTCCCGCCGCGAGTACGCCGTCGGCGTCATCGCTGTGAGCGATCAAGGCTTCCGGCCGCTCCGCGACCCCGGCACGCTGGCCCGCATGAAGCTACTGATGCTGGGCGGTACCGAGTTCGCCGGACGCGCGATCACCGAAGACGCCCTGGACCGGGGCTGGGAGGTCACCGTCTTCCACCGCGGGCACCACGCGCCGTCGCCCGGAGTCCGTGCCGTGCACGGCGACCGCACCGAGCCGGGAGGCCTCGACGGCCTCGCCACGGGGGAGTGGGACCTCGTCGTCGACACCTGGGGCGGAGCCCCCACCGCCGTGCGCGACAGCGCACGCCTGCTGCGCGGTCGGGCCGGCCGTTACGCGTACGTCTCCAGCCGCTCGGTGTACGCGTTCCCCGCCCCGGCGGACCAGGCGGAGGACGGCCCGCTGGTGGAGGGCTCGCCCGACGCCGCCTCCGTCGCGTACGCCGAGGACAAGCGCGGCGGCGAACTCGCCGCCCTGGACGCATTCGGCGAGCACGCCCTGCTGGTCCGGGCCGGCCTGATCCTCGGACCGTACGAGAACGTCGGACGGCTGCCCTGGTGGCTGAACCGGACCGCCCGCGGCGGCCCCACCCTCGCCCCCGGTCCGCGTGAGATGCCGTTGCAGTACATCGACGTGCGCGACCTCGCGCAGTGGACCCTGGATGCGGCCGGGGCCGGGCGCGGCGGGCCGTACAACGTCGTCTCCCCGGTCGGGCACGCCACGATGGGCAGCCTCCTGGAGGCCTGCGCGGCCGTCACCGGTGGCGGCGCCGAACTCCGCTGGACCGACCCGGTCCGGATCGAGGAGGCCGGCGTGCAGCCCTGGACCGAACTGCCGATCTGGATCCCGGCGGGCGAGTCGCACGACTACATGTTCGGCGGCGACGTCGGCAAGGCGCTGGCCGCCGGTCTGAAGTGCCGCCCCGTCGAGGAGACCGTGGCCGACACCTGGGCCTGGCTCACCTCCCTCGGCGGAGTGCCCCCGCAGCGCCCCGACCGGCCGGCGCCGGGCATCGACGCCGAGCGCGAGGCCGCGCTACTCGCGCTCTGACGGCGTGGCGTCCGCGGCAGGGTCCGGGGCCGGGTCCGGGACGGCGTCCCGTCCCGGGACCGGCTCCGCGAGGCGCGTCGGCGGGAGGTACTCGCCCACCAGGCGGCGGTGCCACCAGGCCCCGGTCTCGCGCAGTTCCCGCCACGTGGTGAACCGGTAGCGGTACAGCCGGGCCCGGACGTAGCGGGGCGGGGCGTCCGGGAAGGGGTTGTGGCGGATCAGGCGCAGCGTGTCCCGGTCACCCGCCAGCAGCCGCTCCACGAACGGCCCGAACCAGTCCCGCGCATAGCCCGGGGAGAGCGCCGCGAACCACATCAGCCAGTCCAGCCGCAGGTGGTACGGGGCGAACTGGCGCGGCATCCTGCGTGGATCGCCCGGTTTGCCCTTGAAGCCGTACTCCCGCCACGCCCCGTCCTCCCGCGGTACCCGGTCCGCGGTGCCCTCCACCACCACCTCGTCCCGGATCCGGCCCACCGTGCCGAAGGCCCCGTAGGTGTTGACCAGGTGGAGGGAGTCGAACGAGCGGTTCATCACCTGGCGGCGCGAGACCATGTTGAGCACCGGGTGCCGGCTCAGCACCAGCACCAGGACGGTCACGGCGCCCACCAGGACCGCGTACCAGAGGGCCGGCGGGCGCGAGGCGGCGGCCGGCGGCGGTCCCGCAAGCCCGGTGAAGTCGATCGCCGACAGGGCCGGCGTGATCGTCAGCCAGTTCAGCCAGGCGAAATTGCCCGACAGCACCAGCCACAACTGCGTGGCCACGATGACCCCGGCCGCGTACGAGGCCACCGGCTGCGGAGTGAACAGCAGGACCGGCACGAACAGTTGGGTGACGTGGTTGGCCGCACACTCCACCCGGTGCAGCGGCTTCGGCAGATGGTGGAAGAACCAGCTCAGCGGGCCCGGCATCGGCTGCGTCTCGTGGTGGTAGTAGAGACAGGTGAGCCGGCGCCAGCAGGGGTCGCCGCGCATCTTGATCAGCCCTGCGCCGAACTCCACCCGGAAGACCACCCAGCGCAGCAGCCACAGCACCAGCACCGGCGGCCCGACCTGCGCATTGCCGAGGAAGACCGCGAGGAAACCGATCTCCAGCAGCAGCGATTCCCAGCCGAACGAGTACCAGGTCTGCCCCACATTCACGATCGACAGGTACAGCAGCCACAGCAGGGCCCACATCGCCATGGCCGCGCCCAGCGGAACGAGGTCTCCCACCCCCGCTGCGAGGGCGGCGGCGATCACCACCCCCGACCAGGCGCAGCAGGCGAAGAGCCGGTCCGAGTAGCGCAGTTGGAACAGGCTCGGGGCGCGTTTGAACGGCCCGTACCGCACGAGGTGCGGCACGGGCAGCATGCCGTGCGCGCCGATCAGTGCCCGGAACTGTAGGGCCGCCGCGAGGAAGGCGAAGAGGTAGACGCCGGCGAGGGCCCGCTGGAAGACCAGCCGGCCCAGCCAGTAACCGGGCGCCGTGAACCAGTCCATCTCCTTCAGTATCCGGCTGATCGGGCCGCGGTGGCCAGCTTTCGCAGGGTGTGGCCCAGCAGGCGGGCGTAGCTCCGCTGGAGGACCGGGACCACCGGCCCGGCGAGCCGGGTGTACCAGGCGGCCGGGCGGCTGAAGGCCGTGATCTCGAACCACACCGTGCCGTCCGCGTCCAGGTACACCACGAAGGACTCTTCCCCGCACTCCGGGTGGCCGGCCAGCGTCCCGTACGCGAAGCCGATGCGCGTGGGCTCGTACGCCGTCCAGACCACCTGGCACGGCGCGGTGATCCGCAGCGGTCCGAAGCCGATGCCGACCTCGACCCGGCTCCCGGGCCGGACGGCGCCGTAGTCGGTCCGGATCCGCATGCCCGAGGTCCGGTGGGCGTGGAAGGTGGTGACGGCGGCACCGGCGGTCTCGAAGACGGCCTGCCCGCGGCCGATCCGGGTGCGGTGGTGCAGGTGGTGGTATCCGGCGGGCAGCGGACGGCGGTCCGTCGCTCCCCGGTCGGGGTAGTTGAAGGTGGGCCGGTCGGCGTTGACGAGTCGGGTCATGGGGTGGTCTGCTCCCGTCGGGTGGTGGCGTCCCCTGCGAGCCGCTGCCAGGCCAGCAGCGAGCACAGGGCGAAGCCGAGGGCGTTGCCGAGACCGTGGGTCGCGGCCATCCAGGTCACGGTGGGGTGCACGATGCCGGTGGCCTCGCCGAGCGCCCACCACAGGGCGAGCAGCATGGTGGCCACCAGGACCGCGGCCGAGGTCGCGAACAGCGCGCCGGTGGTGCGGTCCCGGCTGCCGGGCCGGATCTCCCGCCAGGTCAGCAGGGCCACGGCCCACATCCCGGCGGCCAGCACCACGGCGCCCACCAGCTCCGCCCAGTCGTCCACGAAGTATCCGAGGAGGACCAGCAGCGTCCCGGCCGGGACGCTGTACGCCGCCCAGCGCGCCGGCGTAGCGCCGGGTCCGGTCCTCGCGGTCCGGCACACCAGCCCGGCGACCAGGGCCGCCGTGAACCCGGCGAAGTGGAAGTGCGGCACGGTCAGGGTCAGCACATCCAGGTCAAAGCCGAACAGCGGGTACCCGGCACGCTCGGCGACGAGCGCGGCCCCGGCGATCGACGGCGAGGCCAGCGCGGTGAGCACGGCGATCTCGGCCGGGGCGTGGCTGCGGTCGTGGCTGCGCTCGGGATCGCGGTCGCAGTCGCGGTCGCGCCCTGGCATCCGCCCGGACGAGGTCCGGCGAAGGATCCGCAGCAGCCGGGCCGGGGCCCGGGCGGCGAGCGCCACGGTGGCCGTGGCGTAGAGGGCGGCGAGCACGGTGGCGGTGGTGCCGCGCGGCAGCCACAGGCACAGTGCTCCGGGGGCCGCGAGCAGGGGCCAGATCCGGGCGGTCCCGCGCAGCCCGACCGGGTCGATCAGGCGCAGGCCGGTGGGGACGACGTAGAGCATGCCCAGGGTGACGATCAGATGCACCAGTACCGTCACCGTGGACTCCCCTCCGCACACCACGAACGCTTTGAACGCGTTCAATTCATGGTCGCGACCCTACGGGGTTCCTTGAACATGTTCAAGACGTGCCCCGGATGCGTTCCGGCGCTCCGGTTGCGACCCTCCGGCGAATGCGGCAGATAGGAGGGAGTAACCGGGCGAAAGGGAGAATCACGTGCACGCACCGACACCTCGTCAGGCGCCGCGTCGTCACGCGCCGGCCCGCGCCGCCCTCTTCACACTCCTCGGGCTACTCGCCGCGGCCTGCGGCGCCTCCGAGGAGACCGAGGCAGCGGCCGGCCCTGAGAGTCGGGACGTCCACCTCCAGCCCGTGACCACCGCCGGCCCCGACCCCTTCACCCCCTCCTCCGCCACCGGCGAGTCCGCCCCCGCGCAGCCCCCGCTCCCCAACCCGACCGGCCGGGGCATCCGGACCGTCAACGCGGCCACCCCGGGCCTGTACGGCGGAACCCAGCGGCTGGGCAGCTGCGACGTGGAACAGCAGCTGCGCACCCTCACGGCCGAGGACGCCAAGGCCCGGGCCTTCGCCCTGGTCACCCCCATCGAGCAGTCGAAGATCCCCGAGTTCCTGCGCGGCCTTACGCCCGTCGTGCTCCGCGCCGATACCCGGGTCACGAGCCACGGCTTCCGCGACGGTCGCGCGAACGGCTTCCAGTCCGTCCTCCAGGCCGGCACCGCCGTCCTCGTCGACGACCACGGCATGCCCCGGGTCCGGTGTGCCGGCGGCAACCCGCTCCTCGCGCCGCGCGCCCCGCGGGACGCCCCGGTACTCAAGGGGGAGCAGTGGAGCGGCTACCAGCCCCACCAGGTCATCGTCATCGAACCGACCCCCCAGAAGATCAGCAGTCTGGTCATCGTCAACATCACCGACAACACCTGGCTCGAACGCAAGATCGGGGACGCCGGGGCCCAGGATCGAACCCCGCCCGTGGTCCCGCCGTACGACCCGGCCCACGGCATCACCACCGGCCCCGCGACCCCGCCCGGGGCGATGGCCGAGCCGTGCACCCCGTCGGCCGGCAACGGCCCGGCCCGCACCGCACCCCCGGCGCCGCCGGTCGGTTCCAGCGGGCTCCCGGCCCCCGGGGTCACGCCCTGCCCGCCGGCGCGGGGCGAGGACGCCCCGGCCGCGCCGTCCGCCCCACCGCGCGCGCCGCAGCAGCGGCCGGCCCGACCGCCCGTCCAACCGCCCGCGCCTCCGCAGTCCGACGTACCCCCGAACCTGCCGGGCGAGGTCCTCCCCGACGCCCCCGCGGACCTTGCCCCCGGGCTTCCCCCGCAGGATCCGTTCGACGCGATCGACCCGCTCGCGCCGATCGACCCGGGGACCGCGCCGGAGCCCGACGGCTCGGTGCCGCTGCCGCCCGACACGGGCGATCCGTACGACCCCTTCGCCGCTGCGGGCCAGCAGCCTCCGCAAGGGGATCCCGCTCCCTTCTTGGGGAGCGCTTGACCCGTCCGTGTGTCATGGTGGATCGGTGCCGACCACCGTATCGCTGCCGGACGACTGGCCCGCACACCCGGACCGGTCGCTCTCGCTGAACCGCATGGGAAGTTTCGACTGGGACCTGGTCACCGGTCTCATGCACATGGACGCAGCGGCCCTGGACGTGTTCGACACACCCCCCGAGCAGTACGACGGGCGGCCCGAATCCCTCTCCCCCCGTGTCCCGCCCACCGAGGCCACCCGGCTCGACGCCGTCGTCTCCACCGCCCTCAAGAGCGGGGACGACAGCTACGGCGCCTACTTCCGCATCCGCTGCCACGACGGCCGGCTGCAGTGGACCCACACCCAGGGCCGGGTCATGCGCGACGCCGACGGCCGCCCGTACCGGATCATCGGCATCGTCCGGGACGCCACCGAGGAGCTCAGCCACTCGGCGGAACGTCTCGGCCTGGACGAGGAGCGGCGGCGCCAGACCTCGGTGGTCGAGAGCACCACCGCGGCGCTCGCCCACGCCCGGACCGTACGGGACGTCATCGACGTCATCGGCGACGCCCACGGCCTGGAGCGGCTCGGCTCGATGGGCATGGTGATGGGCCTGGTCGAGGCCGGGCGGATCCACCTCGTGGCCGAGGGGCCCGAGGGCAGCTTCGTCCCCGGTACCCGCTACACCCGCATCGACGAGCAGTACCCCATGAGCGAGGTCGTCCGCTCCCTCCAGCCGCGCTTCCTCGACTCCGCGCGCGAGTTCGCCGAGGGCTATCCGGGACTCTGGGCGAAGATCCGGGGCATGGACGTCTCGGCAGCCGCGTACCTGCCGCTGATCGCCCAGGCCCGTCCGATCGGTGCGATCGGACTGCTCTACCAGGACAAGGACGGATTCACCCAGGACGAGCGGAACCTGCTGGTCGCACTGGGCAGCAGCATCGCGCAGAGCCTCCAGCGCGCGATGCTGCTGGAACAGGAACACGACCTGGCGGAGGGCCTCCAGCAGGCGATGCTCCCGCGCCGGATCCCGTCCGTCCCGGGTGCGGAGATCGCCGTACGGTACCGCTCCGCCCGAATGGGCCAGGACATCGGCGGCGACTGGTACGACGTGATCCCGCTGCCGGGTGGCCGGGTCGGTGCGGTCATAGGCGACGTCCAGGGACACGACACGCACGCGGCGGCGGTCATGGGGCAACTGCGGATCGTCCTGCGTGCGTACGCCGCCGAAGGGCACTCGCCGGGCACGGTGATGGCCCGCGCCTCGGTCTTCCTGCACGAGCTGGACACCGACCGCTTCGCGACGTGCACTTATGTGGAGGCAGACCTCTCGACGGGCGTCCTCCAACTGGTCCGCGCCGGGCACATCGACCCGCTGCTGCGCACCCGGGAGGGGGACTGTCGGCGGCTGCCGGTGGAGGGCGGGATGCCGCTGGGGCTCTCGGCGGAGTTCGGCCGTCTGGAGTACGCGGTCACCACCGTCGAGCTGGACCCGGGGGAGACGATCGTGCTGTGCACGGACGGCCTCGTGGAACACCCCGGCGCCGACCTCGACGACGGCATCCAACTGCTCACCGCGCTGGTCCGGAGCGGACCGGCGGACCTCCAGCTCCTGGCGGACCGGCTGTGCGGGGTGATCGACGAGCGGGGCGGCGACGACGACATGGCGCTGCTCCTGCTGCGCCGCCAGGTGGAGGAGCCCCCGCAGGGTGGCGGTCGCCTCCAGCAGCACGTCGCCCCCGGGGACCCGGAGGCCCTGGTCGCCGCCCGCCACATGATCGGCGCGGCGGTGCGGTCGTGGGGCGCGCGGGAACGCTCCGATGAGATCGAACTCGTGGCGGACGAGCTCATCGTGAACGCCCTGATGCACACGGAGGGCCCGGCGATCGTGACCCTCCGGGTCCTGGCGGGCTCGCAGCGCAGGCTCCGGGTCGAGGTCGAGGACCGCTCCAGCGCACTGCCGCGCCGTCGCGAGGCCGGCGAAGCCGGCGTTTCCGGGCGTGGCCTGATGCTGGTGGACCGCTTGGCCGACGTCTGGGGCGTGGAATCGCGGGGCAGCGGCAAATGCGTGTGGTGCGAGTTCGTGATGTCCTGACCCCCCGCCACGGGCCGGGGCGCCCGCCGCTGGTTGCCGGGCAGGTGCTCGCGCCGTTCCCGGTTCGGGTCGCCGAGCCGACGTACGCACGGCAGGCTGGGGTCATGCCCGAACTGCCCGAGGTCGAGGCCCTGAGGGAGTACCTCGACGAGCACCTCGCCGGGCGGGTGGTGCAGCGCGTCATCCCGCTCGCCGTCAGCGTGCTCAAGACGTACGATCCGCCACTGACCGCCCTCGAAGGACAGCGGGCCGGATCCACTGCCCGCTACGGCAAGTTCCTCGCCCTACGGATCGGGGAGCTCCACCTCGTCATGCACCTGGCCCGGGCCGGCTGGTTGCGCTGGCAGGACTCCCTGCCGGACAGGCCGCCGCGCCCCGGCAAGGGGCCGCTCGCGCTGCGCGTCGTCCTGGAGGGCGGCGGCGGCTTCGACCTCACCGAGGCGGGCACCCAAAAGCGCCTCGCCGTGTACGTCGTCCGCGACCCCCAGGACGTGCCCGGCATCGCCCGCCTCGGCCCCGACCCGCTGGCCGACGGCTTCGACCGTGACGCCTTCGCCGCCCTCCTCGACGGGGAGCGGCGGCAGATCAAGGGCGTGCTCCGGGACCAGGGCGTCATCGCGGGGATCGGGAACGCCTACAGCGACGAGATCCTGCACGCGGCTGGGGTCTCGCCGTTCAAGCTGGCAGCCTCCTTCGACGAGGAGCAGGTCACCCAGCTGTACGAAGCCGTCCGGCAGACGCTGCACGAGGCCGTCGCCCGGGCGCACGGCGTGGCGGCCGGGAACCTCAAGGCCGAGAAGAAGAGCGGGTTGCGGGTGCACGGCCGTGAGGGGGAGCCGTGTCCGGTGTGCGGGGACACAGTCCGCTCGGTGTCGTTCGCAGACTCCTCTCTCCAGTACTGCCCCACCTGTCAGACCGGCGGCAAACCGCTCGCTGACCGAAGGCTCTCCCGCCTCCTCAAATGACGCTCCCCTGCGTAGAATCCGGCTCCATGGCCGAGGAGCAGCCGCCGTCGCCACCCCGGCGGGAGATCGTCACGGGCGTGCCGCGGGGCGTGAACCGCCGTCCGCCCGCGCACACCCCGGCCCGTTCGGAGATCTCCGAGCAGACCACCTTGGGCGCCACCTACGTCCGGGCCCTGATGCGCAGCCAACTCCGCGCCGGACTGGGGGCGCTCGGCGCCCTCGCGCTGCTCGTCGGGACGCTGCCCGTGGTGTTCTCGCTGCCGCGCTCCGCGTCGGGGCCGCTGGTCTGGGTGGCCATCGGCCTGGTGGTGTACCCGGTGATGTGGCTGATCGCCCGCTGGTACGTGACCCGGGCCGAGCGCAACGAGGCCGATTTCACCGGGCTGGTGATGGATCCGGCCGAGGCGCCGATCTCCCTCCACCGGCCCGGCTAGGGCCTGGTCGGCCCCGGCCCCGGCCCTGGTCGGCCCTGGCCCTGGTCGGCCCCGGCCCCGCATCCGGCAGGTTCAGAACAGGTGCATCGCCAAGTGGCCTAGTGGGAGGCCGAGTTGCCAGGCCGGGGTCCACACCCGCACGTTCTCGTCCAAGCCGAGCGGGGTGTCGGGCTGGCCGTGCCGGCCCGGGTCGAGGTTGGTGGCGAACAGCTCGGTGCGGTCCAGCCAGCGCCAGGCCGCCCGGGCCAGTTCGAGGTCCGGGTCCTCGCCGCCACCGCGTTCCCTGGCCTCCTCGCCCAGTGCGAGGAACCGGGTGTGCACCCAGTCGCGCCAGGGGTGCCCGTACGCCGTCAGCGACAACCACTCGTCGAGCTGGGAGACCACCCGGATCCCCGAGAGCTCGCCGGCCGCGTCGGAGAGGTAGATGGTCAGCGCGAGCGTGTCGCGCCCCGCACGGAACTCCAGGGTACTGACCGGGATCAGCCGTCCCGTGCGCAGCAGTTCGTCGGCGATGTACTCCGCGTAGAGCCATGCCATGGGCACCGCGAGCCCGCCGTCACTGGTGCCGTTCGTACCCTCGGGCTGCACCGTTCCACCTTCTCCCGCGCGTCGAGCTTCCCGTCGTCAGCCATGAGCCTTCACCGAGCGACTCGCGAAACGGGGGATGTTTACCCAATTTGAACGCTCTGAGGCTGATTTCGATGCGCTTCGTGTCCGGTCTGTGTTCATTCAGGTCGTTCGGTGAGTGGTTCTCCGTGTTTCTCAGGCGCCGAGACCGTATCCGTATCCTTGAAGGCCCTTTTTCAGGGCACGCAGGGCGTAATACGTGCGGGATTTGACCGTTCCTGTCGGAATGCCGAGCTCCGCGGCGGCCTCGGCCACCGAACGGTCCTGGAAGTAGACCTGCATCAGCACCTCGCGGTGCTCCTGGCCCAAGGAGCCCACCGCCCGCCGGACGTCGATCGCGGTCACCGACCCCGCCACCGCGTCCTCGGGCGCCGGGGCCTGCTCCAACCCCTCCGGGTCCACTTCCTGAGGCCGTGACAACCGCGCGCGCCGGGCGTCGATTGCGAGGCGCCGCGCCACCGTGAACAGCCAGGGCCGCATGGACTCGTGGGCGCTCTCCAGGGCCTCGGGGTGCTGCCAGGCGCGGACCAGGGTCTCTTGTACGAGGTCCTCGGCGCGCTGTGCGTCCCCGGCCGTGAGGCCGACCAGGAATCCGAACAGGGCCCGCCCGTGGTCGCGCTGGAGTTCGGCCAGCGCCTCGGGATCCGTGCGCAGGAGGGTGGGGGAGAGGGGCACGCGTGGCTCCTTCCAGGGTCCGTTCGGGTCCGACGGACTCACCCTCACCTGCACCGAGCGCCCCGGGAACCGTCCGGCCCGGGCGGTGCGCCCAAGCGCCCCGGTCATCCGGTGGGCGGCTGCACCCGGCGGTGAACGGTCGAACGGCGCGGCGAACGGCCGCTCGGGTGAGTCCGGGGCGGGCCTGCGGAGCTGTTGCTCGACGGGCGACACCTCCTCCTATGGAGTACAGATGAGCCGATAGTCCTATTAATGAGAGCTGGCTCAGATGATCAAGCGAGCCCGACAGGCCCTCGCGCTCCTGTCGGCCGTCCTCCTGTCGGCCGCCGCAGGCTGTTCCACCGGCAAGGCGTCCGCGCCGGCTCGGCTGGGAAACTCCCGCGCCCCGACGCCCTCCAGCGCCGGCGGCTCCACCTCCACCGTGGCCCCGACCGGCGCCGCCGCGAAGGGCTTCACCCTGGTCGCGAGCGGGGACGTGCTGCCCCACGACTCGATCATCAAGAGGGCGGCGACCGACGCGGACGGCGACGGCCACGACTTCAAGCCGATGTTCTCCTTGATCAAGCCGGTGGTTTCGGCGGCCGATCTGGCCCTCTGCCACATGGAGACCGTCTACGGCGAGGACGGCGGGCCCTTCACCGGCTACCCGGCCTTCCAGTCCCCGCCCGAGGTCGCCGACGGGCTCAAGGACGCCGGGTACGACGGCTGCTCCACGGCCTCGAACCACACCCTGGACGCCGGGGCCGAAGGGCTCGAACGCACCCTCGACCGGTTCGACAAGGTCGGGCTCAAACACGCCGGTTCGGCCCGTACGGCAGCCGAGGCGGCAACGCCGACCCTGTACACGGCCGGCTCCGCGAAGGTGGCCCACCTCGCGTACACGTACGACACGAACGGCTACCCGCTACCGGAGGGCCGGCCGTGGGCCGTCAACCTGATGGAGAAGGACAAGATCCTCGCGGACGCCCGGGCCGCCCGGAAGGCGGGCGCGGACGTGGTCCTGGTCAGCCTGCACTGGGGCACCGAATGGCAGACCGAACCGGACGAGACCCAGTTGTCCCTGGGCAGGGCGCTCACGGCCTCGCAGACCGGCGGTCGCCCCGACATCGACATGATCCTGGGCACGCACGCGCACATTCCACAGGCCTACGAGAAGGTCAACGGGACGTGGATCGTCTACGGCATGGGCGACCAGGTCGCCGGCGAGATGTTCGACTACTCGGGCGCGCGGGACATGCGCGGCAACTACGGTTCGATCGGCCGGTTCACCTTCGCCCCGCCGGCCGCCGCGGGGCAGCGCTGGCAGGTCACCAAGGCCGAGTTCATCCCGCAGATGATGGACCTCTCCACCGGCAGGGTCGTCAACATCCCCGCCGCCCTGGCCAAGGACCCCGACCACGAGGGCTACGGGGCAGCCCGGGAGGCCGTCGGCGAAGCCGTCCTCAGCCGCGGCGCCGCCAAGGACGGCCTGAAGATGTCCGAGTAGTCCGGGGCCCGCGCGTCACGCCCGCCCCGCCCCGGCCGCCCCGCCCTGCCCCTTCAGGCCCCGCCCGTCACGCCCGTCACGGCACCACCGTGACGGGCCAGCGCCCCGCCTTCACCAGGCGGACCGCCACCGAGCCGACGATGCGGTGGCCCGCCTGCTCGGAGGCACCGACCACCACCGCGTCCGCCATCAGCTCCGCCGCCGCGCTCACCAGGCCGGCATACGGGTCGCCGCGGAAGGTGTGGAACTGCCAGCGCACCTCGTAGATGCCCTTGAGCCGCTCCGCGGCCTCCCGGATCTCGGTCACCAGGCCCTGCGCGATCTCCTCGGTGGCGTCGGCCACCGGCGCGCCCAGCGAAGCCCCGGCCGGCACCACGGGCTGGACGTATACCAGCGCCAGGAGCGCGTTCTGCCGTCGGGCCAACCCCGCCGCGTACGCCGCCGCCCGTAGGGAGGACTCCGACCCGTCCACTCCGGCGAGGATGACCTTCGGGCCGTCCGTACCGCGTTCGAACCCCGTGTTCACGTGCTCAGTCACCCTCCCGAGGGTATGCGCTTCGGCGCGCGGACCCGAGCGGCCCTCCCTACAGTGCGAACCATGAGTGCCACCGTGGAGGAGACCCGGGGAACCCGGAACCGCTTCCTGAACCGGGTGCCCGACGCGTTCGCCGCGTTCTTCGCAGCGCTCGGGCTGCTGTGCGCCCTGCTGGCGCTCTCCCCGACGCTGCGGCACCTCCTGCGGCACGTCGTGCGGTTCCTCGATGAGATCGTCGTCCCGGTCAGCGCGAACCTCGCCTACGCCGTCTTCCTCTTCCTGCTCGCCGCAGCGCTCGGCATCCGCAAGAAGGTCGCCTGGTGGATCGTCGTCACCTATCTGGGCCTGCTCATCCTGGTCGACCTCCTGATCCTGGCCGACGAGTACTACTGGGTCGGTGGGCCTTCCATGGCCCTGGCCGTCGCCGCTCTCGGGATCCTGGTCGCCGCCCGCCAGGAGTTCTACGCAGCCTCCCGCCCCGGCGCCTTCTGGCGGGCCCTGCTCGTCCTCGGGCTCGGCCTGCTCGCCGGCGTGCTGTTGGGCTGGGGCCTGGTCGTCCTGTTCCCCGGCACCCTGCCCCCGGGGCAGCGGCTGGACTGGGCCGCCCGGCAGGTCTTCGGCGGCCTCGTCTCCCCCCGCCAGTTCGACGGCCATCCGCCCCGCCCGCTGTACTTCCTCCTCGGCCTCTTCGGCGCCCTCGCCCTGCTGAACGCCGCCTCGACCCTCTTCCGTTCCCAGCGGCTGACCGCTGCCCTGCACGGGGACGAGGAGGCCCGGATCCGCGCCCTGCTCCGCGCCTACGGCCGCAGCGACTCGCTCGGCTACTTCGCCACCCGCCGCGACAAGGCCGTCGTCTTCGCCCCCAACGGCAAGGCCGGCGTCACCTACCGGGTGGAGGCCGGGGTCTGCCTCGCCAGCGGCGACCCGGTCGGCGATCCCGCCGCCTGGACCCCGGCCATCAACGCCTGGCTCGCCGTGGCCCGTCGCTACGGCTGGCAGCCCGCCGTGATGGGCGCCTCCGAAGAGGGCGCCACCGCCTACGCCCGCTCCGGTCTCAGCGCCCTCCAACTCGGCGACGAGGCGATCCTGCACGTCGCCCACTTCGACCTCGACGGCCGCGACATGCGCGTCACCCGCCAGGCCGTCAACCGCGTCAAACGCACCGGAGCCACCACCGTCATCCGCCGCCACTCCACCCTCGCCGAGGAGGAGATGCAACGGATCATCGACCGCGCCGACACCTGGCGCGACACCGAGACCGAGCGCGGGTTCTCCATGGCACTGGACCGGCTCGGCGACCCCGCCGACGGGGACTGCCTGCTCGTCGAGGCCTTCGACGGGCAGAGCGAGCTGATCGCCCTGCTGTCCTTCGTCCCCTGGGGCAAGGACGGCATCTCGCTGGACCTGATGCGCCGCGACCGCACGGCCCCCAACGGCGTCATGGAGTTCATGGTCGCCCAGCTCTGCGCCGCAGCCCCCGGCCTGGGCGTACGCCGGATCTCCCTCAACTTCGCCGTCTTCCGCTCCACCTTCGAGGAGGGCGGCCGGATCGGTGCCGGGCCCGTCCTCAAGCTGTGGCGCCGACTGCTGCTGTTCTTCTCCCGCTGGTGGCAACTCGAAGCCCTGTACCGCTCCAACGTCAAGTACGGCCCCGAGTGGTACCCGCGGTTCCTCTGCTACCAGGACGCCGGCTCGCTCGCCCGGGTCAGCCTCGCCTCGGGCATCGCCGAGGGCTTCGTCTCCGTACCGAGCCTGCGCAAGCTGTGGGGAAACGGCCACCCCAAGGGCCTCACCGCCCCCGTCAGCACCGAGGGGCTGCCCTCCATCGACTCCCTCGGGCTGGAACGCGTGGGGAAAGAGGGCGAAGCGGCCCCGCGCCCGGAGCGGATGCCCGAACAGGTCCGCGTCCGCCACGACAAGCTGGAGCGGATCCGGGCCGCCGGAACCGACCCGTACCCGGTCGGCATCCGCCTGCGCACCCACACCGTGGCCGGGCTGAAGGCCGCTCACCCCGGCCACCCGCCCGGTACCCGCACCGGCGAGCAGGCCACCCTCGCCGGACGCGTGATGGTCGTGCGCGACTTCGGTGGTGTGGTCTTCGCCGTCCTGCGCGACTGGTCCGGGGACATCCAACTGATGTTCACCCGCGACGAGGCGGGGGCCGAGGTGCTCGACTCGTTCACCTCCCAGGTCGACTTCGGCGACCACGTGGTGGCGAGCGGCGAGGTGGGCGCCAGTCGCAGCGGGGAGCTGTCCCTCGTGGTCTCCTCCTGGCAGCTCACCGGCAAGTGCCTGCGACCGCTCCCCGACAAGCGCAAGGGGCTCGCCGACCCCGAGGCCCGCGTCCGGCGCCGCTACCTCGACCTGGTCGCGAGCCCCAAGGCGCGGGACGTCGTACGGGCCCGCTCCTCGGCCGTCCAGGCACTGCGCCAGGGGCTGCTGGACCGCGGGTACCTGGAAGTCGAGACCCCGATGCTCCAGCAGGTCCACGGCGGGGCCAACGCCCGCCCCTTCCGCACCCACATCAACGCCTACGACCTGGACCTGTACCTGCGCATCGCGCCCGAGCTGTACCTGAAGCGGCTGTGCGTCGGCGGCCTGGAGAAGGTCTTCGAGATGGGCCGCACCTTCCGCAACGAGGGCGTCTCGTACAAGCACAACCCGGAGTTCACGATGCTGGAGGCCTACCAGGCCTTCGCCGACTACGACGTGATGCTCGACCTGACGCGCGAGCTGATCCAGGCAGCCGCGACCGCCGCCTTCGGCTCGCCCGTCGCCCACAAGGCGGGCCCGGACGGGAAGCTGGCCGTCCACGACATCTCGGGGGACTGGCCGGTCAAGACGATGTACGGGGCGATCAGTGAGGAACTCGGCGAAGAGGTCGACGCCGACACCGCGGAGCACGTGCTGCGCAAGCTGTGCGACCGGGCCAAGGTGCCGCACACCCCCGAGAACACCCGAGGTGACGTGGTGCTGGAGATGTACGAGCGGCTGGTCGAGGAGAAGACGGAGCTGCCCACCTTCTACAAGGACTTCCCCACCGAGGTCTCCCCGCTCACCCGACAGCACCGCACGGACCCGCGGCTCGCCGAGCGCTGGGACCTGGTCGCCTTCGGAACCGAACTGGGCACTGCCTACTCGGAACTGACCGACCCGGTCGAGCAGCGACGCAGGCTCACCGCGCAGTCGCTGCTCGCGGCGGGCGGCGATCCTGAGGCGATGGAACTCGACGACGACTTCCTGGACGCGTTGGAGTACGCGATGCCGCCGACCGGCGGCCTGGGTATCGGCGTCGACCGGCTGATCATGTTCCTCACGGGCCTGACGATCCGCGAAACGCTGCCCTTCCCGCTGGTGCGACGGAGCTGATCGGGTGAGGGGCGGAAGGCGCGTTCGTGCCTCTCGACATCTGCGGGGATGTCGTTGATACGTAGTAATAATGAAAAATGACGAACCGACAGTAGGGCGGCGCGTGCTCCTGCGCACCGCCGTCTTCCTCGGGATCGCCGCTGCCTCCGGACTGCTCACCGGCGGCGAGGGCGCGACGCCCGGACAGAGCGCCGGGGGCGGCGCACCGGGCGCGGGCCTCGGCGCCGGTTCCGCGGCCGGGCAGCCGGGCCCCGGCGGAGCCGCCGGTCCGGGCGGAGTCCGCGCCCTGCGACCCCAGGCGCCGGGCCGGGCGGCGTACCGGCTGAGCCCCATGACGGCCGAGGCCCCGCTGCGGCCGGCCGCAGCGAAGCCCGCCGTACGGACCCGGCCCATCCTGGAACTGCCCCCCGACGGGCACACGGCGAGCGGCATGGTCCTCACCTTCGACGACGGGCCCGACCCCCGCTACACTCCCGCGATCCTCGACACCCTCGCCCGGTACGGCGTGCGCGCGATGTTCTTCGTCTGCGGGGAGATGGCCACGGAGAACCGGGACCTCCTGCGCCGGATGGCCGCCGAGGGCCATGTCGTCGGCAACCACACCTGGACCCATCCGCTCATCCCCAAGCTCACCCGGCCGGACCTGGCCTCCGAGATCGGCCGCACGAGCGAGGTCGTGCACCAGGCGGTGGGGGAGGCGCCGCTGTGGTTCAGGGCGCCGTACGGAGCGTGGAACCGGGCCGCGTTCGAGCTCGGCGCGGAACTGGGCATGGAGCCATTCGCCTGGACCGTGGACAGCCTGGACTGGACGGAACCGGGCACCACCACGATCGTCTCGCGCGTCCTCAAGGGCGCGGCGCCCGGTGTGATCGTGCTGTCCCACGACGCGGGCGGCGACCGCTCGCAGAGCGTCCAGGCGCTGGGCACCTACCTTCCCCAACTCCTTGCCCGGGGCTACCGGATGACACTGCCCACGCTGCCGCCGCGCTGAGGGCGCGCATCCCTCGACGGGGTGGGGTGGGGCGGGGCGGGGTGGGGCGGGAGTGGGGGGTGGGATCGGGGTCGGATCGGTGGGGGCGTGCCGCCGCTCAGTGGGCCTCCACCATCCGGGCGAAGACGACGACGTTGCCGTCGTAGCCCCGGCCCTTGGAGTAGCCGCCGCCGCAGGTGATCACCCGGAGTTCCGGGTGCCCGGTGTCCCCGTACACCCGGGCTCCGGGGAAGGTGTCCTTGGAGAAGACCTCCACTCCGTACACCTCGAACACCGCCGTGCGCCCGTCGTAGCGCTCCACCTCGATGTGGTTGCCCTTGCGCAGCGAACCCAAGCCGTAGAAGACCGCCGGACCTTGCGCGTTGTCGACGTGGCCCACGATCACCGCCGAGCCGCGCTGGCCCGGTGAGATGCCGTTGAGGTACCAGCCGGCCAGATTCGGGTCCTGCGGCGGCGGGGCTTCGATCCAGCCCTGCGTGTCCAGCCCGACCGTCATCACCGGCGCGTCCACCTTGATGTTGGGGATGCGGATGCGCTGCACCGACGAGTGCTCCAGCGCTTCCACCTCCGCGGGTGGCTCGGCCTGCTGCACGGGCTGTTCGCCCTGCCCGGCCGGATCCGAGGGCAGCTGATCGATCGCCACCCCGACCGCCGCCGCGGCGGTCGGCTGGGGCGGCCCGTCGCCGACGTCCACTCCGTTGCGCATCATGGCGAGGCCGCTGAGCATGACCATCGCGAGCACGCCCCAGGGGGAGCGTCTTCTCGGTGGTCGCTCGCTCTCGTCCTCGGTCATGGCTCTCCCTTCCCGACGCGGGGGTCCCGACCCGCGTTCCAGTCCCACCCCTGTACGCCCTTTCCCACGCACGCTAAGGCCGCTTGCGCAAGACGGCGATCGGTGAAGGGCGAACGGGTGGCGGGGCCGGAAGGGGTGCGGCCATCCAGGTATTCATCACATAAATGCCTGACGGGTCGTGACCTGCGGATCCGTCAGCCGAGTCGTGCGTGCCCCGGCGTGTCGCTCAACCTTGCGGCCCAAAGCCGGAAATGCGCTGGTTGCGAGCCGCCCCGAGGGTTCGACGTGGGAGGCGTTCTCGTCGATCTTCCCGGGCGACCGCTCCGGGGCGCTCCCGCTGGAGGTTTCACCATGCGTGTTCTCCGCGCTCTCACCGTGACCGCGGCGGCGTGCGTCGCCGTCGGGCTCAGTACTCCGTTCGCCTCCGCCTCCGCGAACCCGGCGGGCGGCCCGACGTCGGGCGGTGGCCACGGGCCGAGCAACGTCACGGTCAACCCCTACTCCGTGCATCAGGGGTCGACGATGCAGGTCAGCGCGGCCGGCTGTAACCACGGCGGCACGGTCTGGTCGCCCGGCAACTTTCCCCAGACGAACCTGTCGGCCGGTTCCATCGGATTCGCCACCGTACGGATCTTCAACCATGCCTCGCCCGGCAACCACACACTGTCGGTCAAGTGCCACGACAACAGCCTGGTCGCCTCCCATCGTTTCACCATCCTCCGCGGCAACGGTGCCCAGGGCGGTATCGGCGGCTCGTTCGGCCCGTCCACCGCCGAGACCGCCATCGGCGCGGGTCTCGTCGGCGCCGCGGCCCTGGGCGCGGGCATCCACGTGATGCGCCGCCGCCGTCCCGTGCACGGGCGGGGCTGACGAACGCCGGACCGGTCGCCGGACCTCCCCGGTCACAGCCCGGGAACCGCCGGTCGCCCCGAATCCTCAGCCAGGACTCGGGGCGACCGGCGGTAGGTGGTCTGTGGCGCGTCGCGGTGCGGTGGTGGCCCGTTCGCGACCGACCGCCCGGGCGTCAGTGGCCGCGGGTGGAACCGCGGCGGCGCAGCACGTACGCCGTACCGCCCGCGGACGCGAGGAAGAGTCCGGTGCCCGCGCCGAGTTCCCACGGGTCCATTCCGGCCACGCTGCCGCCCAGACCGCCGCGGACCCCGAGGGAAGCACCGCTGGTGGCCGTCGAGGTGGAAGTCGAACTGGTGGTGGGCGGGGTGGTGCCGCCGGCGATGGTGAGGTCGGTCGAACCGGTCTCCCCGTTGCAGGTGAAGGAGACGGAATAGACGGCTCCGCGCCGGGCGTCACGGTCCACGGTCACCTGCGCGGTCTGACCGCGCGCAATGCTCACGGTGTCGAAGACACCGGAGGAGACGCTGGTGTAGGCGGCGTTGCAGCCGCTGACGGAGAGCACCACCTGGCCGCCCGGGGCGATCGTCGAGGGGGTGATGGCGAAGCCGAAGGAAGTGATGGGCTGGGCCTCGGCCGCGGTCGCGGAGGGCGCGCCGAGGACGCCGAGGGCGAGTACGGCGCCCGCGGCGCCGGCGCTCAGCAGGGCTGTGGCATTGGTACGTATCGCACCCATGGTTGATTCTCCGGATCCCCGAGGAGCAGCCGCGGAACGGTTTCCGCACGTGGGGGGTCGTGCGCCTCGATGTCCGACACGCTAGGCGCGGGCGGGGTGACCCGCGATCAGGAACGGGCAAATGGGGCACGGTGCTGGGCCGAACCGGGGGCGGGGGGACCGGCCCCGGTTTGGGGGATCGATCGGACGGACGGCTGCACCGGCCCGGTGGGCCCGGTTCGCCTGGTTTGCTCGATTAGCTTGGTTGGTCTGGTTGGTTCGGTAGGTCCATCAGGTCGGGGTCCGCTGGGTTCGCGGGTTCCGGCAGGCGGGAGGTGCGGTACGCGGTCGCCTCAGTGGTCGAGCGAGAGGTGCGGGAACTGCGCGAGGAAGGGCTCGGCCGTGGCCGCGATGCCCCGCCCGAACGGCGCGTCGAAGTCCCAGATCAGGAAGAGCAGGAAGGCGATCAGCGCGCTGAACAGACCCGCCAGCAGCAGTTCCCGGAACGAGCGGCGGATCTGAAGTGTGAAGACCAGGCCCACCGTGACCACGGCTCCGGAGATCAGCCCGAACCACACCACCCCCGGCATCGTCGCGCCCGCGCTCTGCCCGCGTGCATTGCGCGCATCGTCCACCAGTGCGACCTGGTCCACCAACGGCTGGTACGCCTGCCCCTCGTGGTCCGTCTGTGGTTCGTAGTCCGTGACGTCCCGGCGGATGCGGTCCAGCAGTTCCCCGCTGTGGTCCGTGAGGTCGCCGTGGTCGGCCATCTCCTGCCACTCAGTGTCCACCACGTACGTCACGTACGCGTCGACGTCGGACCGGATCTTCTTGCGCACCTCGGCCGGGTAGACCTCGGAGCGGACGCTGATCTCGTGCAGGGCCTGTGCCTCTTGGCGCACGTACTCCTGGGCGGCGCCCCGGCCTTCCCAGACCCCGGCGATCGCCAGACCCAGCACGATCGCGTAGATCACGCCGATCATCATCGTCATGTACTCGATGACGTCCGGCGTCTCGTTGGGATCGTCGTCGTCGCCGATGCGCCGGTGGTTGAAGAAGGCGATGGACAGCACCACGGCGCAGGCCGCGGCCATCGCGAGGGACAGGACAAGCCATTCCGACAAGACGACTCCCAATCGGTCGCAAGCAGGGGGTGCGGGGCGGGTCTAGCGCGGGCGCAGCGCGACGATCGCGAGCACCGCGGGAGCCGCGGTCATCAGGGTGAAGGTCACCGGTGAGATGTGGTGCTCGATCCGCTTCGGGGCCGCCGTGCGGTAGGCCGGCCGGGCCACCGGCCTCTTCGGCAGCGGGGCCGGCGGCGTCACCACGGGAGGTGGCGCCTCCACCTCCGGTGGCGCGGCCGTCACCGGGTGCGGCGGGGCCGGCGCGGGTGGCTCGGGCTTCGGAGCGGGCGGCGGGGGTGGCGGCGTGGGCTTAGGGGCGGGCGGGGGTGCCGGCGCGGGGGGTGGGGTCGGCTTTGGTGTCGGCTTCGGGGAGGGAGGCGGCGCCGGGGTCGGAGGCGGGGTCGGCTTCGGCGGGCACGGCGGAGGCGGTGGCGGGGGACAGTGGTGTTCGCCGTGGCCGCGGCCGTGCCCGTTCCCCCGCCCGTCTCGGGGGCCGTCGCCGTGATGTCCGCCACCTCGTCCACCTCCGGCCCAGCCGCTCCCGGCGGCCACGACGAGCCTGACGGCGGCTGCGCCGTCGCCGTTGTCGATCGCCACGTAGGCGCAGCTATCAGCCACGGCCGGCGTCGTGGACCAGGCCGCCCACAGGAGGACCGGGACCACCAGCAGGCGTCGGGTACGGGCTCTGTTCACCCGGGGAGCATGGGCCCACGCGTGCCCGCGCACGCGGGGCTCGGTCGTGGTTCGCCTGAACGGATGGAGTGAAGACCAGAGAGGTTTGAGCCACGGAACGAAGCAGTCCGGTCACGTACCGGTCGATTCCCATAAGCGACTTATCGGTTTCGGTCATCCGTTGCGGCAGGGGTCATGGAGTCCTTTGGTGTGTGATGAAGAACGGATCACCAATTTCCGCTTTTGCTCGCCCCGTTGGGCAATGATCAGTACATTCGGCTCGGACAGGCGTCCGACTCCGGACGACCGCGCTGGACTACGGCTTGGAGACCCCGATGGAGCGCCCCGCCTGGGCCCCGCCAGGTATCGACATATCGGTGCCGAGCGTGTCCCGCATCTACGACTACTACCTGGGCGGCTCCCACAATTTCGAGGTCGACCGCCAGGCCGCCCGCCGCGCCATGGAATTCCTGCCGGGCCTCCCCAAGATCATGCAGGCCAACCGGGCCTTCATGCGCCGCGCCGTCCGGTACGCCGTCTCCCAAGGCATCACCCAGTTCCTCGACGTCGGCTCCGGCATCCCGACCTTCGGCAACGTCCACGAGATCGCCCAGAGCGCCAGCCCCGAGGCCCGGGTCGTGTACGTGGACCATGACCCGGTGGCCGTCGCGCACAGCCGGGCCGTCCTGAACGGCGACGAGCGCACCGGCGTCGTCGCCGCCGACCTGCGCAAGCCGCGGGAGATCCTCGACGCCCCCGAGGTCGCCAAACTGCTGGACCTCGAACGCCCGGTCGCCGTGCTGCTCGTCGCCGTACTGCACTTCCTGGAGGACGCGGACGACCCGTACGCGGCCGTCGCCGAGCTGAGCGACGCGCTGGCCCCCGGCAGCCTGCTGGTGCTCACGCACGCCTCCTACGAGGGCATCCCGCTGCCCCAGGAGGTCGCGGGCGGCGTCGTCGACGTCTACCGCGACATCCGCAACCCGCTCGTGATGCGCAGCAGGGAGGAGATCGTCCGCTTCTTCGACGGGTTCGAGCTGGTCGATCCCGGGGTCGTGTCGATGCCGATGTGGCAGGCCGAAGGATCCGAGGACCCGGCGGACGGCGAGGCGCCGGAGGACCCGTACGCGTTCTCCGGCTACAGCGGAGTGGGACGCAAGGCGTGAGATCCACGGCCGCGGTGCCCTCCGGCACACCGACCCCGGGGAACGCAGAGCCCGCGCCGGGAGCAGAGCCCCCGGCGACGCTCAACGACCCGTCGGCTCCTGCGAGCCCTGCCGCGCTGCGCAGCGGGCTGGAGGACCGGATCGGGCGCTTCGCGACCATTTGGGGGCGGGCGATCTTCCCCGTCACGGCGACCTCGTTGACCCGTGTCGAGTTCGAACAGCACCTCATCCCGCTCGCCCGGACCCTCGCCGAGGCCCTGCACGCCCGACCCTTCGACGCGGGCGTCGCACAGCGGGTCGGCGCCGAACTCGTCGCCGTGCACTGCACCGACCCAGAGGCGCTGGCCGGCACGCTCGGCGTGGTCGAGTCCTACCTCGTGCTCTACTGCGGTCCCGACGGCATCGGCGTGGAGGGCACCGAGGAGTACCGGTCCCGCTGCGCCCGGCTCCAGCACGGCATCGCGGCGGGATTCGCCCGGGCCCTGCGCGAGCGCACCCTCAAGGAGCAGGAAGCCATCGCCCGCTCCGCACTGACCGCCCGCATCGACGCCCAGCAGGCGCTGCACGCGAGCGAGGAACGCTTTCGGGCGGTCTTCGAGGGCGCGGCCATCGGCATCGGCATCGCTGATCTCCAGGGCAACGTGCTCGAAGTCAACGATGCGCTGTTGCAGATGTTCGGCGGCATGGGCGGACATGTGCGGGGCCGCAACGTCAGCGAGTGGGGCCATCCCGACGACGCACCCCACGTCTGGCGCATGTACGGCGAACTCGTGCGCGGCGAGCGCGAGAGCTACCGCGTGGAGAAGCCGTACTACCGTCACGACGGCACGGTGCTGTGGACCAACCTGACGGTGTCGCTGCTCCGGGACGCCGAGGGAGTGCCCCAGTACCAGCTGGCCCTGATGGAGGACACCACGGAGCGCCGGCTGCTGAACCTGCGGCTCCGTTACGAGGCCACGCATGACGCCCTGACGGGGCTGCCGAACCGGACGTTGTTCTTCGAGCGTCTGGAGAAGGCCTTGAGCGGGGCCGGCGGCAGCCGTTTCGGCCTGTGCTACCTGGACCTCGACGGTTTCAAGGCGGTCAACGACAGCCTCGGCCACTCGGCGGGAGACCGTCTCCTGGTGGAGGTCGCCGACCGGCTGCAGAGCTGCGCGACGGGCCCCGGCGAGGTAGTGGCGCGCCTCGGTGGGGACGAGTTCGTGGCGCTCACCACCGGCTCGGACACCGAGGAGAAGGTGACCGAACTCGCGGTCCGCATCCTGTCCGCGCTGTCGGTGCCCATCCGGATCGAGGGCCGCGAGCTGTCGGTCCGCGGCAGCATCGGCATCGTGGAGGGCCCGGCTCGCGAGCGCACCGCAGCTGAGGTGCTGCGCAGCGCCGACATCACCATGTACCGGGCCAAGGCGGCGGGCGGCAACCGCTTCGAGTTCGCCGACGCGGAGGCCGACGCCCGCGCCATCACTCGGCACGGCCTGACCAACGCCCTTCCAGCCGCGCTGGAACGCGGCGAGTTCTTCATCGAGTACCAGCCCCTGGTCCACATGCACGACGGCAGTGTCCACGGTGCCGAGGCGCTGGTGCGCTGGTCGCACCCGCAGTACGGGGTGCTCGGGCCGGACCGCTTCATCCCGCTCGCCGAACGGACCGGGCTGATCGTGCCGCTCGGCCGCTGGGTCCTGGAGGAGTCGGTCCGCCAGGCCCGTAACTGGCAGCGCCAGCACGGCGGCTCGGCCCTGCGGATCAACGTCAACCTCTCGCCGACCCAGCTGCATCACCCCGGCCTGGTCGCCGACACCGTCGCAGTACTCGAGAACTCGGGCCTCGCCCCGGGCGCCCTGTGCCTGGAGGTCACCGAATCGGCGCTCATCGGGGCCGACGACGAACTCCTGGAACCCTTGCGACGGCTGGCCGCCCTCGGCGTGGACATCGCGCTCGACGACTTCGGTACGGGCTACTCGAACCTGGCGAACCTGCGCCGCCTCCCCGTCAGCGTCCTGAAGCTGGACCGCTCCTTCACCAAGGGGATGCAGCAGCAGCCCGCCAACCCGGTCGACGTCAAGATCGTGGAGGGCATCGTCGCCCTGGCGCACAGCCTCGAACTCGCCGTCACGGTCGAGGGCGTGGAGACCGGCGCCCAGGCGGCCCAGCTGCGCGACCTCGGCTGTGACACGGCCCAAGGCTGGTACTACGCCCGGCCGGGCTCCCCGGACCGCATCCACGCCCTGTCCCTGTCGGACGCCGTGCCCACGCCTTCCTGACGCCCGTCCCCGCTCCGGAGCCGGGTCCGGACCCGGCTCCGGACCCCGTGCCGGACGGCCCTCGCGGCATTCAGCCCAGGCCCGCCTCCGTCCCGTGGCCGGGCGTGCGGACGGCCGCCAGGACCCGCTCGTACCGCCGGGTCGTGTCGGTCAGGACCTCGGCGGCCACCGGAAGCCGCTCCTTCTGGTACGCGTCGAGTACGTCCTGATCGGCCGACCCGGTGAGCGCGGCGGCGGCCAGCGTCCGGCCGAGGGCGGCAGCGTCCTGGATGCCGGTGTTCATGCCCAGACCGCCGGCTATGGGGTGGACGTGCGCCGCGTCCCCGGCGAGGAAGGCCCGCCCGTCGCGCATGCGAGGGACCATGCGGACGTTGACCTGCCAGGTGGACAGCCAGGTGGGGTCCGCGAGCCGGATCCCCGGCAGCCGGGCGTGCCGGTCGAAGATCCGCTGGAAGCTCTCCAGCGAAGGCGGTTGGGCTTCGCCCCGCTCGTCGGTCTCGGGAGCGGCCTGGAGCTGGAAGGTGTCCGTTCCCGGCATCGGGCACAGGAGTATCCCGCCGCCGTCCGAGCTGAACCACTGGTGCCAGAAGTCCCGGCTGAGCCCCGGTGCCCTGACGTCGCCGAGAACCATCGCGGGCTCCGCCTGCGAGTTCCCCTCAAACGGGATTCCGAGCAGCTTGCGGGTGGTGCTGTGCCCGCCGTCGCACCCTGCGAGGTAGCGGGCCGCCACCACGGTGCCGTCCGCGAGCTCCGCGCGCACCTCGGCCGCGTCCTGGGTGATTCCGACGAGCCGGGACTCGTACTCGACCCGCACGCCCAGTCCGGCGAGCCGCTCGCGCAGCGCCTCCTCGACCTGCCACTGCCCTATCAGTAGTGCGTCGCCGACGACGGTGTCGTTCACGTGCGCTCCGTCGAAGTACTTGCGCAGGACCACCTCCGTGTTGGCGGTGGCCGTCACGGACTCTGCCACGCCGAGCGACTCGAACACCTGGAGGCTGCTCGGTCGGAGCCCCTTGCCACGGGACTCGCGGTGCGGTGCGGGGCGCTGGTCAAGGATCCGCACGGCGGCACCCCGAAGGGCGAGGTCGCAGGCCAGGGTCAACCCCGTGGGGCCGGAGCCCGCAATCAGTACGTCGGTCATGGCATGTCCTCTCCTCGTCGTTGTCCCAAGGAAAGCAACTCCCGCCAGAAAAAGCAACCCGGTCACAAAATTTACTCGGTTACGTATGCGTGTTATGGTGTACGCATGGAGAACACGACGGGTCTGCGTGAGAACAAGAAGCTCCGTACGCGTCGCCAGTTGGCGGCCACGGCGCTGGAACTCTTCCTGGAGCGGGGCTTCGACGCGGTGTCCGTGGCGGATGTCGCCGCAGCGGCCGAGGTCTCCAAGCCCACCCTCTTCCGGTACTTCCCGAGCAAGGAGGACCTGGTGCTCGACCGGTTCGCCGACCATCAGGACGAGGCGGCGCGCATCGTGCGCGAACGGCCGGCCGGTCAGACAGCGGTGGCGGCGGTGCACACACACTTCCTGGCGGCCCTCGCCGAGCGGGACCCGATCACCGGGCTCTGCGATCACCCCGATGTGCTCGCCTTCCAGCGGCTGCTCTACAGCACTGCCAGTCTGGAGACCCGGCTCGTGCGTTACACCGACCGCGAGGTGGAGTTGCTCGCCGCCGTGCTCGAGGCGGAGTCGGTTCGGCCGCTCACCGCACGGCTCGCGGCGATCCACCTGGTGGTGGTCCGGCACGAACTGGGCCGGGAGAACTGGCGGCGCGTCGACTCGGGCCAGAGCGTCGACGAGGCCCATCCGGCCGCCGTGGCGGACGCCGACCGGGCCTTCGCCATGTTGGCCGACGGTCTCGACAAGGCCCTGCCCATACGTCAGGCCTGACGGCCACTGCGTACCGCGGCCGTCAGGCCCGGCAGGCGCGACAGACGCCTCCGGCGCCGAAGCGCCGGCGTGCCGCGGCGGGGAGGCGGGAGCGATCCTCTCGCCTCGGGCGGCGCGGGCCTCGCCTCCATGGTCGCGGTCCGGCGCGGGTGCGAGCCGGGTCAGCCCAACAGGATGCGTTTGAGTTCGCGAGCCGCGCGTGGGGGAGCGACGTCCGTGCGGTGTGCCAGGGCGATCGTGCGGCGCAGCGGCGAGCCCGCCAGGGCGGTGGTGCGCAGCCCCGGGCCGCCGTGGTCGACGACCATCGCCGGGACCACTGCTACGCCCAGCCCTGCGCGGACGAAACCCAGGACGGCGTCCATCTCCCCGCCCTCCACGGTGAACGCCGGTTCGAAGCCCTCGGCCCGACAGGCGGCCACCGTCAGGTCCCTCAGGTCGTAGCCGTGCCGGAACATCACCATCGGCTCGTTGCGCAGCGCGGACACCGTGAGCGGGCTCCCGCCCGCCGGAGGCGGCAGTTCTGCGGAGGAAACCACGACCAGGTCCTCCGTCAGCAGTTCCACCGTGGTCAGCGCCGGAGCCGAGGGAGGGAGGGGCAGCGCGATCAGGGCCAGGTCCAGGGCCCCACGCGCGAGTTCCCGTACGAGATCCAGCGAGCCGCTCTCCTCGATCAGCAGCTCGATCCCGGGATGTGCGGCGTGGAAGGCGTGCAGCACATCCGGCAGCAGGCCCGTGCACACGCTCGGCGTGGCCCCCAACCGGACCCGCCCTCGACGCAGTTGCGCCAGCTCCGCGACCTCCAGGCGCGCCGTGTCCGCGTCCGCAAGGATCCGCCGGGCCAGCGGCAGGAGCGCCTCGCCCGCGTCGGTGAGCGCGATGTTCCCCCGCGCCCGGCTGAACAGCTCCGCCCCCAGTTCCCGCTCCAGCGCCTTGATCTGCTGCGACAGCGACGGCTGGGCCACGTGCACCCGCTCCGCGGCGCGGGTGAAGTGCCGGGTCTCGGCGACCGACACGAAGTACAGGAGCTGCTGGAACTGCATCCTTCCAGGATAGCCCGTACATAGCTGGATCCTATTGGGATCAGCGTCATCATGTCTTGGACCTCTCGGGACTTTGGTCCTTACCGTCTGGGACATGGTTCTGGCAACGCGGACGGGTCGACGGCCGTCCACCACGCGCACGCTCTGGGATTCCACCGTCGGCAAGAAGGCCGTCATGGCGGTGTCCGGGCTGATCATGCTCGGCTACCTGGTCGTCCACATGATGGGTAACCTCAAGATCTTCTTCGGGGCGGCGGAGTTCAACGGCTACGCGCACTGGCTCCGTCACATGGGCGAGCCCTTCCTGCACAGCCACTGGGGCCTGTGGGCGGCCCGCGTCGCCCTGCTCGCAGCCGTCCTCGCGCACGGCGTGTCCGCGTTCCAGCTCAGCCGCCGCGACATCAAGGCACGCCCGGTCAAGTACGCCCACAAGCGCCGCCGCGCCAGCTACGCCACGCGCACCATGCGCTGGGGCGGCGTCATCCTCGCCCTGTTCATCGTCTGGCACCTGCTCGACCTCACCACGCTCACCGTCAACGAGCGCGCATGGGACGGCCACCCCTACGAGAACGTCCTCGCCACCTTCTCCACCTGGTACGGCAACACCGTCTACATCGTCGCGATGGCCGCCCTCGGGCTGCACGTCCGGCACGGCTTCTGGAGTGCCGCCCAGACCCTCGGCGCGGGCAACGCCCGGCGCGACCGGGGCCTGAAGGCCCTCGCCAACGCCCTGGCCCTCGTCCTCTTCGCGGGCTTCGTTTCCGTCCCCGTCGCCGTCATGACCGGAGTGGTGAGCTGACCATGAGCGAGTACGCCAACTACACCACCGGCGAGCCCGTCGCCGACACCAAGGCCCCGGACGGTCCGATCGCCGAACGCTGGGACCGCCGCCGCTTCGAGGCCAAGCTCGTCAACCCGGCCAACCGCCGCAAGCACACCGTCATCGTCGTCGGCACCGGCCTCGCCGGCGGGGCGGCCGGCGCCACCCTCGCCGAACAGGGCTACCGGGTCGTCCAGTTCTGCTTCTCCGACTCCCCGCGCCGTGCCCACTCCATCGCCGCGCAGGGCGGCATCAACGCAGCCAAGAACTACCGCAACGACGGCGACTCGGTGCACCGCCTCTTCTACGACACCGTCAAGGGCGGAGACTTCCGCGCCCGGGAGTCCAACGTCCACCGCCTCGCCCAGATCTCCGTCGAGATCATCGACCAGTGCGTGGCCCAAGGCGTCCCCTTCGCCCGCGAGTACGGCGGCCTCCTCGACACCCGCTCCTTCGGCGGCGTCCAGGTCTCCCGCACCTTCTACGCCCGCGGGCAGACGGGCCAGCAGCTCCTCCTCGGCGCCTACCAGGCGCTGTCGCGGCAGATCGCCGCCGGCAACGTGGAGATGCACGCCCGCACCGAGATGCTCGACCTGATCACGATCGACGGCGTGGCCCGCGGCATCGTCGCCCGCGACCTGATCACCGGAGAGATCTCCACGTACTACGCCGACGCGGTCGTCTTGGCGAGCGGCGGCTACGGCAACGTCTTCTACCTCTCCACCAACGCCATGAACTCCAACGCGACCGCCGTCTGGCGGGCGCACCGGCGCGGCGCGTACTTCGCCAATCCGTGCTTCACCCAGATCCACCCCACCTGCATCCCGCGCACCGGCGACCACCAGTCCAAGCTCACCCTGATGAGCGAGTCCCTGCGCAACGACGGCCGCATCTGGGTCCCCAAGGCCCAGGGCGACACCCGCCCGGCCGCCGAGATCCCCGAAGCGGAGCGCGACTACTACCTGGAGCGGATCTACCCCTCCTTCGGCAACCTGGTGCCCCGCGACATCGCCTCCCGCGCCGCCAAGAACGTCTGCGACGAGGGCCGCGGTGTCGGCCCCGGCGGCCAGGGCGTGTACCTCGACTTCGCCGACGCCATCCGCCGCATGGGCAGGGACAAGGTCGCCGAGAAGTACGGCAACCTCTTCGAGATGTACGAGCGGATCACCGCGGAGGACCCGTACGAGGTCCCGATGCGGATCTATCCCGCCGTGCACTACACGATGGGCGGCCTGTGGGTCGACTACGACCTGCAGACCACCGTCCCCGGCCTCTTCGCGATCGGCGAGGCCAACTTCTCGGACCACGGGGCGAACCGTCTCGGCGCCTCCGCCCTGATGCAGGGCCTCGGCGACGGCTACTTCGTCCTGCCCTCCACCATCAACGACTACCTGGCCCGCCGCCCCGGCGGGGCCGGCGCGGCCCCCGTCGACGACAGCCACCCCGAGGCCGCGGCCGCACTCCGCGAGACCCGCGACTGCCTCGCCAAACTGCTCGCCGTCGACGGAGACCGCACCCCCGACTCCTTCCACCGGGAGATCGGCGAGCTCATGTGGGAGTACTGCGGGATGTCCCGCACCGAGGAGGGCCTGCGCAAGGCGCTCGACCGGATCCCGCAGATCCGGGAGGAGTTCTGGCGCCGCATCAAGGTTCCGGGCCGTGGTGAGGAGTTCAACCAGTCCCTCGAAAAGGCCAACCGGATCGTCGACTACCTCGAACTCGCCGAGCTGATGTGCCTCGACGCCCTCCACCGGACCGAGTCCTGCGGAGGCCACTTCCGCGAGGAGTCCCAGACGGCGGACGGCGAGGCCGCCCGCCGCGACGAGGAATTCGGCTACGCCGCCGCCTGGCAGTACCAGGGAACCGGCGCGGCACCCGTCCTGCACAAGGAAGAACTCGTCTTCGAGTACGTCCATCCCACCCAGCGGAGCTACGCATGAGGCTCAACCTGCGCGTCTGGCGCCAGCAGAACCCCGACACCCCCGGCGCCATGGTCACGTACGAGGTCGACGGCATCTCCCGCGACATGTCCTTCCTGGAGATGCTCGACACCCTCAACGAGGACCTCATCCTGCGCGGCGAGGACCCGGTCGCCTTCGACCACGACTGCCGCGAGGGAATCTGCGGAGCGTGCAGCCTCGTGATCAACGGCGACGCCCACGGCCCCGAGCGCACCACCACCTGCCAACTGCACATGCGGTCCTTCACCGACGGCGACACCATCGACGTCGAGCCCTGGCGGGCCTCCGCCTTCCCCGTGGTCAAGGACCTCGTGGTGGACCGGAGCGCCTTCGACCGCATCATCCAGGCCGGCGGCTACATCACCGCTCCGACCGGTGCGGCCCCCGAGGCGCACGCCACCGCCGTGCCCAAGGCCGATGCCGACTCGGCCTTCGAGCACGCCGAGTGCATCGGCTGCGGGGCCTGCGTGGCGGCCTGCCCCAACGGCTCCGCCATGCTGTTCACCTCCGCCAAGGTCAACCATCTGGGCGCGCTGCCGCAGGGCTCGCCCGAACGGGAGACCCGGGTGCTGGACATGGTGGCCCGGATGGACGACGAGGGATTCGGCGGCTGCACCCTGACCGGAGAATGCGCCACTGCCTGCCCCAAGGGCATCCCGCTGCCCTCGATCGCCGCCATGAACCGCGAGTGGCTGCGCGCGGTCCGCAAGCAGGGGGCGTGAGGGCACGCGGCGCCCGGTGCGGAGAGACCTCCCGGTGCCTTCCCCGTACTCGCCTCGCCTCGGCCGGTCGCTGATCCGATCGGCTGATCCGATCCGCTGATCCGATCGGCCGACCGGGCGCTCGTGGCCGCGGTACGCCGCGCCGCGCCCCGGCAGCGACCGGCGGGTGGGGGACAGTGGGCCCCATGCCAGAAGCCCCCGTCGGGTCCGGACCGCGACGCCGCACCGTGCTGGCAGCCGCCCTCGCCCCGCTCGCGCCGGTCGGCTGTTCCGCCCGGGACGGCGACCGCACGCCGGCGCACGGCCCGAAGGCCGCGCCGAAGGACGCCCTGATCATGGTGATCCGGCACGCGGAGAAGCCGTACGCCGGAGATACCGGCGAGGACGCGGAGGGCAACGAGGACCCCGGATTCCTCGCCGGGCGCGGCCGGCGCCGCGCCGAGGAGCTGTACCGGCTCTTCCCGCCGGCCGCAAACCCCTCGCTGCCGCGCCCCGCGGTGGTCTTCGCGACCGGCGGTCCGGCGGGAGCCCCCGCCCGTTGTCGCCAGACGGTCGAGGGCCTGGCCACCGCTCTGCGCACCCCCTTGCGCAGCGAGTTCGCCGTCGGCGCCGAACCGGCCCTGGCCCGTGCGGCGCTGGCCGCTCCCATGCCCGTGCTCATCTGCTGGGAGCACACTGGCATCCCCCGCCTGATCCGGTCCCTCGGCGCCCACCGGGTGATCGGCGTCCCCGCCGCCTGGCCCGACCGGTACGACCTGGTGTGGGTGTTCACCCGCCGGGAGGGCCACTGGAGCTTCCGAGAGGCGCCCCAGCACCTCCTCCCGGGTGACGCCTGAGCGGCTACGTCTGCCGCGCCTCCCGTCCCGCCTCCCGTCCCGGCTCCTGCCCCAGCACCCGCGCGAGATAGCCGGCGGTACGACCCACCCCGGCGGCGGCGACCTCCGCCGGCGCGCCCGTCGCGACGATCCGACCGCCGTCCGCCCCGCCACCCGGACCCAGGTCGATCACCCAGTCCGCGCCGGCCACCACCTCCATGTCGTGCTCGACGACCACCACCGAATGCCCTGCGTCCACCAGCCCGTGCAACTGCCCCAGCAGCACCCGCACATCGGCCGGATGGAGCCCGGTCGTCGGCTCGTCCAACACGTACAGGGTGTGGTCGCGCCGCTGCCGCTGGAGTTCCGTCGCCAGCTTGATCCGCTGTGCCTCACCGCCCGACAGCTCCGTGGCCGGCTGCCCCAGCCGCAGGTACCCCAACCCGATGTCCTCCAAGGCCCGCAGACTGCGCGCCGCCGCCGGGACCTCCGCGAAGAAGGCGGTTGCGGACTCCACCGTCAGGGCCAGCACCTCGGCGATGTTCAGCCCCTCGTACCGCACGTCCAGGGTCTCGGTGTTGTACCGGGCGCCGCCGCACTCCGGGCACGGCGCGTACGTACGGGGCAGGAACAGCAGCTCCACCGAGACGAAGCCCTCGCCCTGGCAGGTCTCGCACCGGCCGCCCGGCACGTTGAAGGAGAACCGACCCGCCTTCCAGCCGCGCGCCCGCGCCTGCGGCGCCGCCGTGAACAGCTTGCGCACCACGTCGAACAGCCCCGTGTACGTGGCCAGGTTGGACCGCGGGGTCCGGCCGATCGGCTTCTGGTCCACCTCCACCAGCCGCCGCACCGGGAACTGCGGCTGCGCGAGCCGCTCGCCCACCTCCCGGGCGAGCACCTGGCCCACCAGCGTGGACTTGCCCGAACCCGACACCCCCGTCACCGCCGTGAACACCCCGAGCGGGAACTCCACCTCCACGCCCCGCAGGTTGTGCCGGTGCACACCGTCGAGCCGGACCCGACCGGTCGCCTCCCGCACCGCCCGCACCCGCCCGGGCCCGCGCGCGGCGAACAGGTGCCGCGCCGTCGCCGACTCCGCCACGCCGGCCAGCTCCTGAGGCGGCCCGCTGTACAGCACCCGCCCGCCGTGCTCCCCGGCGAGCGGACCCACGTCCACCAGCCAGTCCGCGTGCCGCACCACATCCAGGTGGTGTTCCACCACGAACACCGTGTTCCCCGCCGCCTTGAGCCGGTCCAGTACGCCGAGCAGCGCCTCGGTGTCGGCCGGGTGCAGGCCCGCCGACGGCTCGTCCAGCACGTACACCACCCCGAACAGCCCGGACCGCAGCTGCGTCGCCAGCCGCAACCGCTGGAGCTCGCCCGCCGACAGGGTCGGCGCGGTGCGGTCCAGGCTCAGGTAGCCCAGCCCGAGCTCCACGACGGGACCGATCCGGGACCGCAGGTCCTCGGCGAGCACCCGGGCCGCCTCGTTCCCCAGGGGGGCGGTCGCCGGGCCGTCGGCGAGCACGCTGTCCAGAGCGGTCAGCGGCAGCGCCGCCAGCTCCGCGATGGTGCGGCCCGCGAAGGTGACGGCCAGTGCCTCGGGCCGCAGCCGCCGCCCCTCGCACACCGGGCACGGGGAGTCGGTGAGGAACCGCTCGGCGCGGGCCCGCAGCGTGGCGCTCTTGCTGTCCGAGAAGGTCCGCATCACATAGTGCTGTGCACTCATGTACGTGCCCTGGTAGGGCCGTTGGATGCGGTCTGCGTCCCGCACCGGATGTACCGTGACCACCGGCTGTTCCTCAGTGAACAGGATCCACTCGCGGTCCTTCGCCGCCAGCGAGCGCCAGGGCGCGTCCACGTCGTAGCCCAGCACCTCCAGGATGTCGCGGAGGTTCTTGCCCTGCCAGGCGCCCGGCCAAGCGGCGACGGCACCCTGGCGGATCGACAGCTCGGGTTCGGGGACGAGGAGTTCTTCGCTGGTGCGGTGGATGCTGCCGAGTCCGTGACAGGACGGGCAGGCTCCGGCAGCGGTGTTGGGGGAGAAGGCGTCGGAGTCGAGCCGTCCGGCGCCCGGCGGGTAGGTGCCAGCGCGCGAGAACAGCATGCGCAGGGAGTTGGACAGCAAGGTCACCGTCCCCACGGAGGACCGCGAGCCGGGGGAGGAGCGCCGCTGCTCCAACGAGACGGCGGGCGGCAGTCCGGTGATCGAGTCCACCTTCGGGGCACCGATCTGGTGGATCAGGCGGCGGGCGTACGGGGCCACCGACTCGAAGTACCGGCGCTGGGCCTCAGCGTAGAGCGTGCCGAAGGCGAGCGAACTCTTCCCCGAACCGGAGACCCCGGTGAACACGGTCAGGGCGTCGCGCGGGATGTCCACGTCGACGCCGCGCAGGTTGTGCTCGCGGGCCCCCCTCACGCGTACGAAGGGATCGACGGCCGGAGCCTGGGCCGCAGGCTCGGTGGACTGGTGCATCCGCCCCATTTTACGGGCCGCGCCTTTTACGGGCCGCGCCGGATCACAGCCCGGCCACGCGGGCCAGCCGTTCGAAGGAGTCCAGCAGCGCCGTGCGGTCGTACGTGGAGGTGGTGACCAGCAGCTCGTCCGCGCCCGTCAGCTCGGCGACCCCGGCGAGCTCCTGCGCGACCTGCTCCTCGGTCCCGTGGACGTGCCCCACGAGCGCGCCCTCGTACAGGTCCCGCTCCTTCGGGGTCATGGCCAGCGCCTCGATCTCCTCCGCCGGGCGCAGGGGCGGGAAGCTGCCCCGGGTGCGGGAGAACGCGACGGACCACGCCTCCGGCACCAGGATGCGTCGGGCGGCCTGCGGGGTCTGCGCCACGGCCACCGTCCCGGAGACCACCACGTACGGCTCCGAGCCGCCGGGGGAGGGGCGGAACTCCTTGCGGTAGCGCTCGACGATCCCCGCGACCCGGTCCCGGGCCCGCAGGTCGCCCACCACCAGTGGCAGCCCGGCACGGGCCGCGATCCCGGCTCCCTCGCCGGTGGCCAGTACGTACGCCGGGATCCGCAGCCCCTCCGCCGGGCGGGCGTGTACCTCGGGGTGCGCCTGCTGGGTGCCGTCGAGCCAGCCCAGCAGCTCCGTCAACTGTTCCTCGAACCGGTCGGCGTCCTCGGTGTCCCGGCCCAGCGCCCGCCGGATCCCGCCGGTGAAGCCAACGGAGCGGCCGAGCCCCATGTCGATCCTGCCGGGGAAGAGGGACTCCAGGACGCCGAACTGCTCGGCGACGACGAGGGGTTGGTGGTTTGGCAGCATCACCCCGCCCGTCCCGACCCGGATGCGCCGGGTCGCGCCGGCGACGGCCGCGGCCAGTACGGCGGGTGCGGAGCCAGCGACTCCGGGGACGCTGTGGTGCTCGGACACCCAGAAACGGTGATAGCCCAGCCGTTCCGCCGTGCGGGCGAGTTCCACGGTGTCGCGCAGGGCCTGCCCGGGCGGGTGTCCCTCGCGGGTGCGGGACCGGTCGAGGATGGAGAGTTTCCGGATCACACCAGGACGTAACGCGCTCGCGCTGCCGGAATTCCCCGGCAGTGCCCAATGCGCCAACGCCCCGGATGCCAACGCCCCGGATGCCGACGGGTCGGGATGCCTAGGCTAGGCCGTATGAGTGACAGCAACGACCGCCGGCCGCTGGCCGTCTTCGACATCGACAACACCCTGGCCGACACCGATCACCGCCAGCACTTCCTTGAGCGTCGCCCGCGGGACTGGGACGGTTTCTTCGGTGCGGCCCCGGCGGACCCGCCGCTCGCGCGCGGCGTGGCGCTGGCGGTGGCGCGTGCAGCGGACTGCGAGGTCGTGTACCTGACCGGCCGCCCGGAGCGGTGCCGTGCGGACACGGTGGAGTGGCTGACCCGGCACGGGCTGCCCGAGGGACGCCTGTGGATGCGCGGGAACCAGGACCGCCGGCCGGCCCGGACCACCAAGCTGGAGGTGCTGAAGAGGATCGCCCGGGGGCGGGAGGTGCGGATGCTCGTGGACGACGACGAGCTGGTCTGCGCGGCCGCGCGCGCCGAGGGCTTCGCGGTGGTCCTGGCGGACTGGGCCGCGGACGCGCCGGAGCTGCAGGCCGCGCAGGAGAGTGAGGGGCGTACCTGACCCGGCGTCGGCGGACCCGTTCGGGCCCGGAGGGGGACCGAACGGGTCCTGAGGACCGAACGGCTCCGCCGACGGGCCTGAACGGCCCCGGCCCGAACGGGACCCACGGCCCGGGCGGGCCCGTCGGGTCTGCCCGGTGTGCCGAGCCCGCCCGGTCTGCCGAGCCTGCCGAGCCCGCCGGGTTTGCCGAGCCCGCTGGGCTCAGTCCTCGCCCTCCAGGCGGAACCCGACCTTGAGCCCCACCTGGTAGTGCGCCACAGCGCCGTTCTCGATGTGCCCGCGCACCTGTGTGACCTCGAACCAGTCCAGGTTGCGCAGTGTTTGGCCGGCCCGGGTGATTCCGTTGCGGATGGCCTGATCGATGCCCTCGGGGGAGGTGCCGACGATCTCGGTCACCCGGTAGGTGTGATTGGACATGGGGGTCTCCCGACGGTGGGGGCTTGTGCCTCGTTCTACGGTGCCCCAGTAAGTCCCTCTCCGCGAACTTTGTGTGAACAGTCCCGAGCGAAAGGCCCTTGACCCGCCCATTGGTCTATGCCAATTTCAAGCCATCCGGGATCGAACCCCAGAAGGTGACCTTCGTGAAGATGCGCTTCCTTGCCGTGTGCACCGCCCTCGCGGCCGCTACCGCCCTCACGGCATGCAGCCAGCTGGCCGGATCGGCCGGAGGGGCGCAGCGGGTGACCCTCTGGCTGATGAAGGGCAGCGCCTCGCAGGACTTCATCGCGAAGTTCACCGCCTCCTTCGAGAAGGAGCACCCCGGCGTCGACCTGGACGTCAAGATCCAGGAGTGGACCGGCATCGGCGACAAGGTCAACGCCGTGCTCGCAGGCAAGAGCAGCGAGAGCGCCGACGTCATCGAGGTCGGCAACACCCAGGTCGCCCAGTACGTCGAGACCGGCGGCCTCTCCGAACTCACCCTCGAAGGCCTGCGCGAATGGGGCAGCAGGGACTGGCTCAAGGGCCTGTCCGATCCGGGAAGCATCAACGGGGCCCAGTACGGCATCCCCTGGTACGCCGCCAACCGCGTGGTGATCTACAACAAGGACCTCTTCGCGAACGCCGGGATCAAGACCCCGCCCAAGAACCGCCAGGAGTGGATCCAGGCCACCCAGAAGCTCGACAAGGGCGAGCAGCAGGGCATCTACCTGGCGGGGCAGAACTGGTACGTCCTCTCCGGGTTCATCTGGGACGAGGGCGGCGACCTCGCCGTCGAGTCCGGCGGACAGTGGGTCGGCACCCTCGACGACGAGAAGGCGGTCGCCGGCATGGAGTTCTACAAGCAACTGCAAGGACTCGGTGACGGCCCCAAGGACGCCGACGAGGAGACGCCCCCGCAGTCCGAGGTCTTCGCCCGCGGCCAGGTCGCCCAGATCATCGCCCCGCCCGGCCAGGCCGCCGCGATCGAGGCCGCCAATCCCGCGCTCAAGGGCAAGCTCGGCTTCTTCCCGATCCCAGGCAAGACCTCCGACAAGCCCGGCGCCGTCTTCACCGGCGGCTCCGACCTGATCATCCCCGAGCGGACGAAGCAGCGGGCCCGTGCCGTCGACCTGATCACCGCCCTCGTGAGCGAGAAGTGGCAGACCGAACTCGCCCGCACCATGAGCTACGTACCGAACAAGACCACCCTCGCGCACGTGGTCGAGGGCAACGAGGGCGCCGCGAACATGGCGCCCGGAGCCGCGCAGGGCCGGGCCACCCCGAAGTCCGCCCGCTGGGCCGAGGTCGAGTCCAAGAATCCGATCAAGCCGTACATGACGGCCGTACTCACCGGACAGGACCCCGAGCAGGCTGCCAAGACCGCGTCGGAAACGATCAGCAAGGTCCTCAGCTCCGACCGCTGAGCCCGCCGAGTTCAGCGTCCGCACATGTGCGGGCCGCTGAGCGGTCATGTCGAATCCAGCCGGTCACGGAAGAAGTAAAGGAGCCAGGTCACCACACGTGCCGGCCCTGGCGCCCGTGCCCGGATCAGGAGTCGCCATGACCATCGCCCCCCTGTCCCCGTCCACCGTTCCCCCCGCTGCCGCCCCTCCCGCTCGTCCCGCCCGTCCCGCTGCCGTCCCCACCGGCGCCGCCGCCGCTCCTCCTGCCGCGCCCCACTACGCCGTACGCCTCGCCCGCAGCGAGGACGAGGTACGTGCCGCCCAGCGGCTGCGCCACGAGGTCTTCGCCGGTGAGTTCGGAGCCCGCCTCGACGGGCCCGAACCGGGCCTCGACTCCGACGCCTTCGACGCCTACTGCGACCACCTCCTCGTGGTCGAGGAGGAGACCGAGCAGGTCGTCGGCACCTACCGGTTGCTTCCGCCGGAGCGCGCCGCCGTCGCGGGCCGCCTCTACTCCGAGGGCGAGTTCGACCTCTCCGCCCTCGCCCCGATCCGCCCCGACCTCGTCGAGGTCGGTCGCTCCTGCGTCCATCCCGACCACCGGGGCGGCGCCGTCATCGCCCTCATCTGGGCCGGACTCGCCCGCTACATGGACCGCACCGGGCACAACTGGCTCGCCGGCTGCTGCTCGATACCGCTCGCCGACGGCGGGGTCCTGGCCGCCGCCGCCCGGGAGAACGTCCTGACCCGCAACCTGGCCCCCGAGGCGTACCGGGTCGCCCCCCACCTTCCCTGGAACCCCGAGGGCATCACCTTCCCGGCGCGCATGGAGCTGCCCCCGCTGCTGCGCGGCTACCTGCGCCTGGGCGCCTGGGTCTGCGGCGAGCCGGCCCTCGACGCCGAGTTCGGCTGCGCCGACCTGTACGTCCTGCTCTCCCTGCGGCGCACCAACCCGCGCTACCTGAAGCACTTCCGCTCGCTCGTCCCCACCTCATGAACGGCTGGCTGCCCACTTCGCCCTGCACCCCCGCGGCCTGCGCCGGCCACGACGGTGACAGCGCGAGCGCGGCCCGCGCGGTGCTCCGGCTCGCCGCCGCCGTCGTCCTGGTCGTGTTCGCGGTCCTGGGGGCCCCGCCGGTGCGGCTGCTCCCCGCCCGGCCCCGCGAAGCGCTGGTGCGGGCCTGGGCGACCGCCCTGGTCCGCTCCTTCGGCGTACGGATCGCCGTGCACGGAAGTCCCGGCCCGGACGGCGGTCGCCTGATCGTGGCCAACCACATCTCCTGGCTGGACGTCGTACTCGTCGCCGCCGTCCTGCCCTGCCGGATGCTGGCCAAGAGCGACATCCGTGGCTGGCCGGTGCTCGGACCGCTCTCCCGGCAGTCGGGAACCCTGTTCATCGAACGGGACCGGATCCGGGCCCTCCCCGCCACCGTCGGGGCCATCACGCGCGCCCTCCTGGCCGGCGACCGGGTCACCGTCTTCCCCGAAGGCAGCACCTGGTGCGGGCGCGCCCGGGGGACCTTCCGCAGGGCCGCCTTCCAGTCCGCCCTGGACGCGCGGGCGCCCGTACAGCCGGTACGGATCGCGTACCGGCTGCCGGACGGGAGCCCCGCCGGTGCGCCGGCCTTCGTCGGGGACGATCCGCTGACCGCCTCGCTGTGGCGGATCGCCCGGTCCCGCGGCGTACGGGCCGAGATCCGGCTGCTGCCGCGGATCCCGCCGGGCCGGTACGCGGACCGGCGGGACCTCGCGGCCGCGGCTCAGGCGGCCGTCGCCGTCGAATCCGTCCCGGTCTCCTCGCTCCTCGCCGGTGTGCCGGCCCAGCCGACCTCACCGTCGGCCACCGACAGGGACAACGCGAAGCGGCCATCGGCGTCCGTCCACCACTGGGTCAACCCCAGTCCGGCATCGGCCAGTTCCCTGCGCACGCCCTCCTGACGGAACTTCGCGGAGACCTCCGTCAGGATCTCCTCACCTGCCTTGAACGACACCACCAGATCGAGCGCCCGGACCTTCACCATCAGCTCCGACCGGGCCCGCAACCGCATCTCGATCCACTCCTGTTCCCGGTTCCACACTGCGACGTGGGCGAAGTCATCGGTGTGGAAGTCGGCGTCCAGCTCCCGGTTGATGACGGTCAGCACGTTCTTGTTGAACTCGGCCGTTACCCCCTGGGCATCGTCGTACGCGGCCACCAGAACGGCCTCGTCCTTCACCAGGTCCGTCCCCATCAGCAGCGCGTCTCCGGGCGAGAGCATCGCCCGTACGGAGGCCAGGAACAGCGCGCGCTCCGGCGGCAGCAGATTGCCGATCGTGCCGCCGAGGAACACCACCAACCGCGGCCCGGGGGATTCCGGCAGGTGCAGGGCCTTGGTGAAGTCGGCCACGAGCGCGTGCACCCGCAGCCCGGGGTGCTCCGCCAGCAGGACCCCGGCCGCGCCCTCCAGGGCGCTCTGGCTGACGTCCACCGGAACGTACGTGTCCAGTGCGGGCATCGCCTCGATCAGGTGGCGGGTCTTTTCCGAGGAGCCGGAGCCCAGTTCCACCAGGGTGCGCGCCCCACTCGCCGCGGCGATCTCCTGGGCGCGCGCCAGCAGGATCTCCCGCTCGGCGCGCGTCGGGTAGTACTCCGGCAGTCGGGTGATCTCCTCGAAGAGCTCGCTGCCCCGGGCGTCGTAGAACCATTTGGGCGGCAGCACCTTGGGCGACGCCGTCAGTCCGTGCTGCACGTCCGCGCGCAACGCCGTCTCGGCGGCGTGCTCGTCGAGGGTTCGGGTCAACTGGAAGTCACTCACTGGGGGGTCTCCTTGAGCGGGGTCAGGTCGACCCGGGTGCCATGGGCGGTCAACAGGGTCCGGTCGGCTACTTCGCACCAGCGGGGGTCTTCGTCGTACGGCTCGGACGCCACCACCGTGCGCTGCGCGTCCGGGTCGATCAGGTACCAGAGGGAATCGCCCCAGGCCGTCGCGGCGATGCCGGAGCCGTCGGTCAGCAGCAGGTTCAGCCGGGAGCCGGGCGAGGCCGCGGCAAGCTCCTGCACCGGCTCGGCGAGCGCCGTACCGAGGTCGTCCCCCTGCTGGAGCCGGTGCAGCACCAGTGCCCAGATCAGCGCCGAATCCGTGCAGGCGGTCAGGGAGAGCAACTCCTCGGTCGGCAGGGCGGCCGCGAGCGGCGCCGCCGCGGCCGGCCAGTCCCGTACCGCGCCGTTGTGGCTGAACAGCCACGGCCCGGACGCGAACGGGGACGCCGCGGCCTCCCCGTCCGCACCGGCCATCGTGGCGTCCCGTACGGCCGCCAGCGCGGCGCGCGTACGGACCACTCGGGCCAGGTCGGCGAAGGTCAGGTCGCCCCAGATCGGCCCCGCCCGCCGGTAGCGGGCGGGCACCGGATCGCCCTCCGCGTACCAGCCGACGCCGAAGCCGTCGGCGTTCACCGTGCCGGAGCGTTGCCGGCGAGGCTCCCAGGACTGCCGGACGAGCGAGTGCTCCGGCTCGCTCAGCAGCCTGCCCAGGGGAACTTCCGGGCCGACGAAAGCAAGGTGACGGCACATCAGGCGTCCCTCGCGGTCCGGAAACCGGAGAAGATCTGTCGGCGCACCGGCAGGTCCCAGTTGCGGAAGGTTCCCCGACAGGCCACCGGATCCACGGCGAAGGAGCCGCCGCGCAGCACCTTGTGCTCCGGGCCGAAGAACACCTCCGAGTACTCGCGGTACGGGAAGGCCCGGAACCCCGGATACGGCAGGAAGTCGGAGGAGGTCCACTCCCACACGTCGCCGATCAGCTGGCGCACCCCGAGCGGGGACGCCCCGGCCGGATAGCTGCCCGCCGCGGCCGGGCGCAGGTGCCGCTGCCCGAGGTTGGCGTGCGCGGGGGTCGGGTCCTCGTCGCCCCACGGGTAGCGGGTGGAGCGGCCGGTGAGCGGATCGTGCCGGGCGGCCTTCTCCCACTCCGCCTCGGTGGGCAGCCGGCGTCCCGCCCAGCGGGCGTACGCGTCCGCCTCGTACCAGCTGACGTGCAGCACGGGCTCGTCTTCGGGCACCGGCTCGGTCACTCCGAAGCGGCGGCGCAGCCACTGCCCCGCGTCCCGGTGCCAGAACAGCGGGGCCTCGATCCCGTGCCGGCGTATCTGATCCCAGCCCTCGGCCGCCCACCAGCGGTCCTCGCGGTAGCCGCCGTCCGCGATGAACGCCTGGTAGGCGGCATTGGTCACCGGCACCGTGTCGATCCAGAACGGCTCGGTGTCCCGGGCGTGCGCGGGGCGTTCGTTGTCCAGGGACCACGGTTCGGTGGAGGTGCCCATGGTGAACGGGCCTCCGGGGACCAGGACTTCGGCCGTGGCCGGTGGCGGCCCCTGTGGCGGGTCCGGATCCGGGGCTCTGAGCACCGGTCCGCCTCGGCGCAGCTGATGGGTAATCAGCATGGTTTCGTCGTGCTGCTGTTCGTGCTGGACGACCATCCCGAAGGCGAATCCGTCGTCCAGCAGGGCGGAGCCCTCCAGCGGGGTGCGTTCCAGCAGGTCGAAGACCCGGCCGCGGACCTCGGCCGTATACCGTCGGGCCTCCGCCGGTCCCAGCAGGGGCAGTTGTGGGCGTTCCGAGCGCGGGTGTTGGAAGGCGTCGTAGAGCGGATCGATCTCGGGGCGCAGGGAGTCTTGTCCGGCCACGTTGCGCAGCAGCCAGAGTTCCTCCTGGTTGCCGATGTGCGCCAGGTCCCACACCAGGGGTGACATCAGTGGGGAGTGTTGGGCGGTCAGGTCCCGGTCGGTCACCGCGTCGGTGAGCGAGGCCGTACGCGCACGGGCGGCGGTCAGGGCCGCGAAGGTCCGCTCTCGCAGGTCCGAGGGCGACCGGTCAGAGGAGGATGTGGTCACGAGCGTGCCCCCGTTCCGGTCAGGTGCCGTTGTGCGTCGTCGGCGGGACAGCGGCCGCGCAGTACGAAGCGTTCGGTGAAGGCGCCGACGGTGTCCTGGACGTGCCGGCTCGCGCCGAGCCGCGGCAGCGCCTCGGTCGCGGCCCGGAAGCAGGCGGCAGCGGCCGAGCGGAGCTCTGGATCGGCCAGGCCGTGCCGGGCCGCGGACTGCCACAGGGGATTGCCCGGCGCGGGCCGGGTCCCGTGCGTATCGGCGAGCGCCTTCGCCACGCGGTACGCCGTGTCAGCGGCCTCCGGGTCGTCGAACAGCGCGTGCACGACGCCCACCGGGACCAGCCAGCCGTCGTCGCCCGGCTGGGCGTCGATCATCCTGAACTCCAGGTGGCCGCGCGGGCGCACCGGAGGGAACAGCGTGGTCAAGTGGTACTCCAGGTCCTCGACGGTGGGTGGGCGCAGGGTGGGCGAGCCGTCCGGCCCCCCGCCGTCCGGACCCCGCGCGTCCGGACCCCCGGCGTCCGCCCCGCCGCCGCCCGCCCGCAACCAGTCGCGGAAGGTCAGCCCGCGCGGGACCGTCCACGGGCCACCGTCGGACGACTGCACGCACATCACCTCGGTGTCGAGCGCCTGCCGGGTCCACCCGGCTCGCGGTTCGGCGTCCAGGGGCGGGGCGAGCGTGCGCCGGCTGTCGAGATCGCTCCAGATCCCCTGGCGGGCGCACCGCCATCCGGCGTACGGGCCCTCGCGCGCGGGCGAGTTGGCGAAGGCCGCCACGAACACGGCGCCCAGCAGATGTGCCATGCGCCAGCGCCGGCCGTATCCCAGGGGGCCGGGTTCCTCGTACCCGGCGTCCACGCAGACCTGCACGGAGGCGGACGAGCGCATCATGGCGCGCCCGGCCGGGCCGGTGCGGTCGAAGTAGGACTCCATCGCGTCGTAGCGCGGGCTGGTCAGCAACCGGCGGAGCGGACCGCGCGGATCCCGGCCGGCCCCGTGGAGGACCAGGCCCTGGGAGCGCAGGGCGGCCCGAACGGCGGTGAGGTCGGCCTGTAGGCCGTCCACGCAGCCGGAGAGGGAGGTGGCGGGGGCGGAGCTGAGCTCCAGTTGACCGCCGGGCTCGATGCTGAGCCGGGAGTGCAAGGACAGGGCGCGGGCCGCGTCGTGCGCGGCCGTCAGTCGCTCGGGCGGCAACACCTCGCCGGGCTGCTCGGCGTCCAGGACGAGCCATTCGAGCTCGGCACCGAGGACGCGCGGCGGGCCGGTTTTGAAACAGATGCCGTGGACCAGGTCCTCCGCGGCGGTCTCGCTGAGCACGGGTGGGGGGCCCGGGGTAGGAGCGGTTGGTGGGCTCGACGAGTCCTGAGACATGGCTGGGTCTCCTTTCCTGGACTGTGACTTGACCATGCCTACCCGTCCTTGTCGGCCTGAAAGGTGGGAGAGCGAGACTCGCGAAAAATCTCTGGCCACAGCTGTCCCGCTCTGCCGATGATGGCGAGGTGAGCAGCAGATTGCGCGAGATCGCGCGGGAGAACGCGACGATCGTGGCGGCCGGGGGCTACCGGACGCGGTCGGGGCGGCAGATCTCCCTCGCCGCCGCCCTGGCGGAGGCCAGGGCCGGAACCAGAATATATGGGCCAAAGTCGGTCATTCCAGATGAAAACCTTCCGCAAGGAGGTCGTGAGACGGCCGTCGAGGTCACGGGGGAGAGCAGTACGGTCGCAGCACGTAGGCTCGCGACCGAAGGTTCGGAGCCGGTCCCGGTGGCCGTGCTGAACTTCGCCTCGGCCCGGAATCCCGGGGGCGGCTACGTCCGTGGGGCCAAGGCGCAGGAGGAGGCGCTGTGCCGGGCCTCGGCCCTGTACGAGACCCTGCTGGAGGCTCCGGAGTACTACGAGGTCCACCGCGCGGGGCGCAGCACCTTCTACACCGACCGGGTGATTCACTCCCCCGGGGTCCCCGTCTTCCGCGACGACCGGGGCGAGCTGCTGGACGCCCCCTTCCGGGTGGGCTTCCTCACCTCCCCTGCGCCGAACGCCGGCACCATCCGCAGGCAGGAACCGGAACGGGCGGCAGAGATCCCCGCCGCTCTGGCACGCCGCGCGGAGCGCGTCCTGGAGACGGCGGCGCTGCACCGGTACCCGCGACTGGTGCTGGGGGCATGGGGGTGCGGGGTCTTCCAGAACGACCCCGCAGAGGTCGCCGAGGCCTTCCGGGGGCTGCTGGCCGGCCGTTTCGCGGGAGTCTTCGAACGGGTGGTGTTCGGGGTGCTGGACCGCGATCCGGGACCCCGGGAAGCGTTCGAACGGGCCTTCGCCGGATTCGGGGCCTAGCGAATCGCCCGCGGCCTGCCGCCGCGGCTTCCGGCCGCTTGCGGTTCGCGGGCCGGCGGCAGGGCGCGCAATCCGTGCCCGCCCAGGCCTCGGTGATGCGCCCGGCCCCGGACCGCAGGGCCTGGCGGGCGCAGTCGGCGCCTCGGCGAGGTCGGCGTGACGGCGTCCTCGTTCTCGAACGCGTTGAACTGGCGCGTGTACCCCGCCTGGCCGTAGCCGCTGCGGTGTCGGGTAGGTAGCGGCCCCAGGCCATCGTCGCACCACAGCCCCGCGGTGGGCATGCGGTGGGCGATCTTCCGGAGCATGCTGGTGCTGGGATCGACCCCGGTTCGGCAGCCGGCCGTATGCGCGCCTTTGCGCCACCTGCTCCCGTCGAAGAGGTGCGTTCCAACCAACCCGCTGTGGCGTCGCCCGGCCGGGCGCCGCGGATGTCGGCAGAGGAACGAGATCACATGGCAATGCACAGCATCAACGCGGCGACTGTCGCGGCCACTCTGGTCTGCCTGGCGGCCTTCGGCGCGACACCGAGCAGCGCCGCGCCGTCACACAACCCGCTCGCCGGGCCCGGCCCGACCGCTCCTGCGCGGTTCGTGCCCGGTCCCTGCCCGAAGCCGCCCGAGCCGATCGAAGCGCTGAGCGGCGCGCGGTGCGGTTTCCTGGAAGTCCCCGAGAACCGCGCCCGCCCCGGCAGCCGGACCATCAAGTTGCCCGTGGCGGTCATTGCGGCCACGGCGGCGAAGCCCGCCACCGAACCCGTGGTGTTCATGGCGGGCGGCCCGGGAGCCGACACGTTCGACGACATTCCCTTCCTGGTCGACTCCGGCCTGAACCGGGACCGAGATCTGATCATCATGGCCCAGCGCGGAAACCTCTACGCCCAGCCGAACCTCGCCTGCCCGGAGATCGACCGGTTCAACGCGAAGGCCGTGGGCCTGCGCTACGACGGACCGGCGTCGCAGCGGCCCATGCTGGAGGCGGTGAAGCAGTGCCGCGACCGCCTGGCCGCCGCCGGAATCGACCTCGGCGCCTACAACACCACAGAGAATGCCGCTGACTTCGCCGACCTGCGCACAGCACTGGGCATCAAGCAGTGGAACGTCTACGGGTACTCCTACGGCACTAACCTGGCCCTCACCTACCTGCGCGAGCACCCCCAGGGCATTCGCGCGGTGGCACTCGACTCGCTCGCACCACCGAAGAACACCATCCTGCCGGTGACCTGGGGCAGCGCCCGGCAGGGGATCGACGGCATCCTCGACGCCTGCGCGGCAGAGCCCCGATGCAAGAGCCGCTACCCGGACCTCCCCCGCACGCTGACGGAGCAGGTGCGCAGGCTGGAGGCGCAGCCGCTGGTGCTGAACGCCCGGCCGCCGGGCGGGGGAGCCCCGGTCAAGGTCGACCTCGACGGGGGCGCGCTGGTGAACCTGCTGGTCGCCAACGCCGTCCCGGCCGCCGACGTTCCGGCCGCCCTCGACGAGCTCAGCCGCGGACGTCCCGAGCGCTTCGCGCGGGCCCGCGCAGCCGATTCGGTCCAGTCCGCCGGCGTGGTCGCCCACGGCCTGATCGAGTCGGTGGCGTGCAGCGAGTGGGTGCCGGGTTCCTCGGCGTCCGACCTGCTGAACGCGGGGCGCAAGGCCTTCCCCCGATGGCCCGACACGGTCCTGGCCCAGGCACCCCAACTCCCCTTCCAGTACGAGGCCTGCCGCGTCTGGAACGTCCTGGACCGCACCGCCGCCCAGCGGGTGCCCACCACGAGCACCGTGCCGGCGCTCATCATCTCCGGCACGTTCGACGCGAAGACCGGGGCGAGCCTGGCGCGGGACGCGGCCCGTACGCTGTCCCGCTCGACCTCCGTACAGATCCCCGGGATCGGACACTGGGTGGTCCCCCAGTCGCCCTGCGCGCAGCGCGTGCTGGCCTCGTTCCTCGCCCGTCCGACCGCGCCCGACACCGGTTGCGCGGCCGGTCTGACACCGAAACCGTTCACGATCATCCCGAAGTGACTGGGAGGGCACATGGCTCTCGACCGCGCACCCCGTCGCCGCCGCCCCGTGCGACGGCTCCACGCCAGATCCGCCGCGGTGGCCACCGGGGTCCTCCTCACCGGCCTGCTCGCGACGCCCGCCCACGCGCAGCCCGGCACGGGCACGGGGCCGTCCCCCGGCACCGGAGCACCCATCGGGACGGTCGCCCGCACAGTGGGCGATGCGAGCTTCGAGCCCGGCCCCTGCCCGAAGACGCCGGAACCGATCGCCGAGCTCAAAGGAGCCCGCTGCGGAACGCTCACCGTGCCCGAGAACCGCACCGAGCCGGACAGCCGAAAGATCACCCTCGGTGTCGCGATCGTGCCGGCGGCGGCCGACAAACCGAAACCCGACCCGATCGTGTGGCTCGCCGGCGGACCCGGCGACGACGCGGTCGGAGAGGCGAAGATGGCGATCGACGGCGGCCTGAACCGCGACCGCGACGTGATCTTCATGTCCCAGCGGGGGACGTACTCGGCCGACCCGGTGCTCACCTGCCCCAACATCGACGAGTTCAATGCACGCGCGGTCGGCCTCGTCTACGACGCGCCGTCCACCGAGCGCCTGCACGTCGAGGCGACGCGGACCTGCCGCGAGAAACTGGCGGCGGCCGGGGCCGACCTCAGCGCCTACAACGACATCGAGAGCGCCGCCGACTACGCGGACCTGCGCACCGCGCTGGGCATCAAACAGTGGAACGTGTACGGCATCTCCTACGGCACCCACCTGGCGCTCGTCTACATGCGCCTGCACCCGCAAGGACTCCGGTCGGTCGGCATCGACGGCATACTGCCACCGTCCAAGGGAGGGTCGGCCATGACCTGGAGCAGCGCCAGGCAGGGCTTCGACGGGCTGTTCAAGGCCTGCGCGGACCAGCCCGCGTGCAACCGCCGCTATCCGAACCTCCCGGCCACCTTCGACCGGCTCGTCCGCGACCTCGAAGCCAAACCGGTCACGACCACCGTCACGCTCCCCGGCAACCCGAAGCCGGTGAAAGTCGTACTGGACGGCGGAGCCCTGGTGAACTGGATGACCTCCGCCACCCACGTGGCGCCCCAGGTACCCCGCGCCCTCGACGAGCTGGCCCACGGCAAGCCCCAGCGGATCGCCCGGCAGTGGGCGGGCGGCAAGCTCAGCCCCCAGGCCCACGGCAGGGTCGCGCACGGACTCGCCTACGGCATCTTCTGCAGCGAATGGATCCCCTACGAAAGCCAGGCCGAAGCACTCAAGGGCGGACGGGACGCCTTCCCGTCGTTCCCGCACTCGGTGCTGGCCCAGGCCCCGCAGCTGACCTTCCTGCGACCGGACTGCAAAGTCTGGAACGTCCCCGCGGCGCCGCCCTCGATCCGTGACGTCACGCGGAGCGACATCCCCACCCTCGCCCTGTCGGGCGGGTTCGACTCCCAGACAGGGGCGGCCAACGGGCCGTACGTCGCCCGCACGCTGAGTCGCGCCACCGTCGTCACGGTCCCCTACGAGCCCCATGTCGTGTTCGCCACGTCCAAGTGCGCGCAAGCGATCGCCGTCTCGTTCTTCGACACTCCGACCGCGCCGAAGACCGGCTGCCTCAGCAGCCTTGCGCCACCCAAGTTCGAGACCGGGCCCTGAACGCCGTGAACCCGGTACCGGAGGCCACCCCGAGGGGCCGGCGCTCCGGCGCACACCGAAGCCCCGGCCCTCGATGGCTGATCCGCGGCAGCGCCCTGGCGGCTACCGCCAGCCGTAGCGCTCGCCCAGTCGGTTCACCACCAACTGGAACCGGCGCCGGTCCAGCGCGCACGCCTCGCGCCGCATGCCCGCCTCGTGCACCCGCAGCACCCGGTCCACTGCCACCCAGGACTCCCGCCCGGCGCTGTCCCAAGGCCCGGTCCCGATCGGCACCCACTCCCGGTCGCCGTCGTGCCGTTTGCTGGACAGCTGTACGGCCAGCAGCGTCCGTCCGCCCGCCTCCCGGGCGACGACCAGTACCGGGCGGTCCTTGCCCCGGCCGTCGTTCTCCTCGTACGGGACCCAGGTCCACACGATCTCCCCGGGGTCCGGGTCGCCGTCCGGATCGGGGGCGTACTCGGTGCGCACCGGCCCGATGGCCTGCGGATCGGCCTCGGTGGTCGCCGTGTCCCCGTCCCGCCCGGGTCGCTCGACGTAGCCGCTGGCGTGCTGTGAAAGTGCCGTCATTCGGGCGAGATTACTGGTTCGGGCGACTGCGGTGCGCGTGCGGCGGTCGGCCGGTCCTGCCTGCGGCCGGTCCGGGGCGATGTGAGGCTCGGGCGTACGGAAGGGCGCAGGTCAGTTGGTGACCAGGGCCAGGACGAGGCCGTCGTAGCCCTTGCTGCCGACGGTCTGTAGCGCGGTGGCGGTCAACTTCGGGTGCTCGGAGATGAGTTCGGTGAACCGGCGAACGCCCTGGACGCGGGGGTCGGGACTGTCGGGGTCGACGACCGCGCCGTCACGCACGACGTTGTCGCCGATGATGACGCTGCCGGGCCGGGTGAGCGCCAGGGCCCACTTCAGGTAGTCCGGGTTGGACGGTTTGTCGGCGTCGATGAAGACCAGGTCGAACGGGGCGAGGTCCGAGAGCTCGGGCAGCAGGTCGACGGCCCGGCCGCGCCGGATGTCGACGACGTCGGCCAGCCCGGCCCGCGCGATGTTCGCGGCGGCGACGTCGGCGCACTGCGCGTCGACCTCCAGTGTGACCAACCGCCCGCCGGGGGGAAGGGCCCGGGCCAGCCAGATGGTGCTGTAGCCGCCGAGGGTGCCGATCTCCAGGATGCGGCGGGCGCCGTGGATGCGGGCGAGCAGATTCAGCAGCTTTCCCTGGTTGGGGGCCACCTGATGGGCGGGCAGCCCCGCGGCCTCGCTGTCGGCGGCAGCGGCCACCAACGCGGCGTCCTCCTCGACGAGTAGCCCGTCGAAGTAGTCGTCGACGGCCGTCCACGTCTGTTGTGTCATGGCTCGCTCCTCCCGTGTCGCATCCCTCATGCATGGTTCCCAAAGGGAACTTACATCAGGTCCTGGATCGTCAACAGCGGGTGGGGGCGGCGGTGGCGGTGGCGGGAGCGGGGGTGGCGACGGGACCCGCCACCCCCGCCCCACCTCAGTTCACCCCGTCCGGCCACCGGTCCCCCCACTTCTCCACCGCTTCCACCTGCGCGGCCAACGCCAGCAGCAGTGGCTCCGAGCACTCCGGCCCCAGCAGCTGGGCCCCCATCGGCAGGCCCGTCGTCGTGAATCCCGCCGGGACGTTCACCGCCGGCCAGCCCAGGACGTTCCAGGTCCAGGCGTACGGGCAGGCGGCGATCATCGCCCGGTCCGTGGCCATCGCCCCGAGCCCGGCCAGGGCCCCGATCCGCAACGGTGCGGTGGCCGTCGTGGGAGTCAGGACCACGTCGAACCGGCCGAAGATCTCTCCGATCCTCCTGCGCAGGAGGCCTTCCGCCCTGCGCGACGCCCGCAGTGGCAGACCGCCCAGGATCCGGCCCGTGCGCATCGCCTCGTGCGTGCGCGGGTCCAGCAGCGCTCGGTCCGGCACCCGGGACGCCCAGTTCCGTACGCCCTCGGTCGCGCGGGGCACGAAGGTCAGGCCGATCTGTCCGTAGCGAGGGTCCTCGGGGACGACTTCGTGCCCCAGGGACTCCAAACGCCCCGCCAGTCGCTCCACTGCCGAACGGATCTCCGGATCCAGGGACTTCGGCGTCGCCGTGAACGCCATCCCGAACGACAGGGCGATGCGCAGCCGGCGCGGGGGGCGGCGGGTCGCCTCGAACGCCGAAATGGGCGCGGGGCGGTGCAGGTCGCCCGGGTCGGCGCCGCTCGCCGCGTCGAGCAGGAGCGCGGCGTCGGCGACGGTGCGGGCCAGCACGCCGTTGACGGTGAGGCCGTTGAACGCCTCCGGCTCAGGCCAGGTGGAGATGCGTCCGCGCTGCGGCTTCACCCCGACCAGGTGCGTCCAGGCCGCGGGGATCCGGACGGAACCCGCCCCGTCGGATCCGAGGGCGGCAGGGACCAGTCCCGCGGCCACGGCAGCCGCCGAGCCGCCCGAGGAACCGCCGGGCGTATGGGCCGGGTTCCACGGATTGCGGGTCGCGCCGAAGGCCGGGCCCTCCGTGAAGGGCCACTGCCCCAGCTCCGGCGTCTGGGTCTTGCCGACGACGATCGCGCCGGCCGCGCGCAGCCTGCGTACGGCCTCGCTGTCGGCGGTCTTCGGCGGGAAGTCCCCGGCGCAGCCGAACGCCGTGGGCTCCCCGGCCACGTCCATGTCGTCCTTGACGGCCACCGGCACGCCCAGCAGCGGCAACCGCTCACCGCGGGCGAGGCGCCGGTCGGCCGCGTCCGCCTCGGCGAGCGCGGCCTCGGCGCGTACGACGCGGAAGGCGTTGAGCTGGGCCTGAGCCGCCGCGATCCTCGCCAGTGCCTCCTGCGTCAACTGCCGTGCCGTGACGCTTCCTTCGGCGAGCGCCGTTGCCATGTCGACCAAACCGGCCGGAGCGTTTGACGATCCGCCGGAAGGGGCGACTGGAGCCTTCGAACCTGACGTCACCGACATCGGACCTCCCCGTTACCGCTCGGTAGGACCGAAGGTAACGGCGAGGAACCGAGGGTGGCTAGAGCAGTCGAAGTCGCCGCGGTGGACGGTGTGTGCGACGCCGGCGCCCGAACGCACCTCTTAGCAGCCGTTTCCGGCCATCCGCTAGCCCCCGGGTGTGATCGGTCTGGAAGGATGCCACGGCAATGTCTCAGTCATCGAAATCGCCGAAGTCCTCCTCCTCGGCCCCGACGTCGCCCGCCGGGCCGCTCGCTGCGCCGCCCCCCGTGCCGACCAGCGCAGACGTGGCCCGCCTCGCCGGCGTCTCGCGCGCGACGGTCTCGTACGTCCTGAACAACGCGGAAGCCGTACGCATCAGCGAACCGACCCGCCGCAAGGTCCACCAGGCCGCAGAAGAGCTCGGGTACGTGCCGCACGCCGCCGCCCGCAGCCTGCGCGCCGGACACACCCGGATCGTGCTGCTGCCCACCTCGCACGTGTCTGTAGGCCCGCTCTACAGCGCCCTCCTCAACGAGCTCCAGTGGTCCCTGCGCCGCCTCGACTACACCGTGGTCCAGTACGGCAGCCTCGGCCTCAGCGGCGACGAGGCCGCCCGGGCCTGGGCCGAGCTGCGTCCGGTCGCGGTGATCTCACTGGGCGAGATCACCCTGTCCGCGCACAATGTGGCGACCCTCAAACGTGCCGGGGCCCGCGCGGTGATCACGACGGGCCCGGTCGGTGTCCCCGGCGCGCACGCCCTGGTCATGGACCAGCGCGAAGTCGGGGTCCGGGCCGCCACCCACCTCGTCGCGCGAGGCCGCCGGCGGATCGGGGTGGTCGTTCCGCGGGAGGAGGGGCTGGAGCTGTACTCCACTCCCCGGCTGGAGGGAGCCCGCTCGGTGGCGGGCGCCGAGATCGAGCCGCTCCCGTTGGCCTACTCGGAGGAGTCGGCCGCGGGTGTCGCGGCCCGTTGGTGCTCCCTCGGCCTGGACGCGGTGTTCGCGTACAACGACGAGTACGCGATGCTGCTGATGCGCGCCCTGCTGGACGAGGGCCTGCGCATCCCCGAGGACGTCGCGGTCGTCGGCGCGGACGACCTGCTCATCGGCAGGCTGCTGCGGCCACGGCTGAGCACGGTGCAGATCGAGTTGCCGACCGGGGACCACCTGGCCTCGATGGTGGACCGGGCGGTGCGCGAGCCGGCGGAGATCACGCAGCGGTACGACCTGATGGCCGCCGTGGTCGTCCAGCGCGAGTCGAGCTGACCGCTGGGCCGCCGACCGCGGGCCGCTGACGGCGGCTCCTGACTGCGGGCCGCCGACCGTGGGCCGAACCTGTCGGGCCGGACCCGCCGGCCCTCGCAGGCAGGGGGAGCGTTGACAGGCGGTGACCGGCGGACGGAGACTGCGGGCGCGCCCCACCGGGCGCGCCCGGCGCCGTACCGGGTGCCTACTACGGCACCTCCTCGGCGCCGCCCGTACGGATCCGCGCAGGAGAGCCCCATGAGCATCCGCACCGTCCGCGACGTCTACGTCGTCGACGCCGTCCGCACCCCGATCGGCAAGTTCGGCGGTGCCTACGCCGGGGTACGCCCGGACGACCTCGCCGCGCACGTCGTGCGCGCGCTGGTGGACCGTACGCCGGACCTCGACCCCGCGCGCATCGACGACGTCGTCTTCGGTGACGCCAACGGTGCCGGCGAGGACAACCGGGACGTCGCCCGGATGGCCGTACTGCTCGCAGGGCTCCCGGTGTCGGTCCCCGGGGTCACCGTCAACCGGCTCTGCGGATCGGGCCTCGAAGCGGTCATCCAGGCCGCCCGCGCCATCGCGCTGGGGGACGCCTCCGTCGCCATCGCGGGCGGCGTCGAGTCGATGAGCCGAGCCCCCTGGGTGGTGCAGAAGCCCGAACGCTCCTTCCCGGCCGCCCACCAGCAGATGTGGTCCACCACCCTCGGCTGGCGGATGACCAACCCGCGGATGCCCGCCGAGTGGACCGGCTCGCTCGGCGAGGGTGCCGAACTGATCGCCGAGAAGCACGGCATCACCCGCGAGGCGCAGGACCTCTTCGCCCTCGGGAGCCACCGCACCGCCGCGGCCGCCTGGACGGCCGGGCTGTACGACGACGAGGTCGTGCCGTACCCCGGGGTGGACCTCGTCCGCGACGAATGCATCCGGGAGGGCTCGACGCCCGAGTCGCTGGCGCGCCTCCGGCCCGCCTTCCGGACGGACGGCACGGGCACGGTCACCGCCGGGAACGCTTCCCCGCTCAACGACGGTGCCGCGGCACTGCTGTTGACGGACGAGGCGGGGCTGGCGGCCACCGGCCGGGAGCCGCTCGCCCGGATCAGCGCCTCCGCGGCCACCGGCATCGAGCCGCAGCTCTTCGGCCTGGGCCCGGTCGACGCCGTGCAGCGGGCGCTCTCCAAGGCCGGCCGGAACCTGACCGACCTCACCGTCCTCGAACTCAACGAGGCCTTCGCGGCACAGGCGTTGGGCTGTCTCGCGGCCTGGCCGGAGCTGGACCCGGCGGTGGTCAACCCGCGCGGCGGAGCCATTGCGATCGGCCACCCGCTCGGCGCTTCCGGGGCTCGGCTCGCCGGCTCGGTGGCGCACCAGCTGGCCGCCGCCGGCTCGGGAACCGGCATGGCGACGCTGTGCATCGGCGTCGGGCAGGGCATCGCGCTCGTCCTGGAGCGCTGAGCCCCCCCCCCCCGCACGGCGAAGGACGGCCGAACGATTCCGGTCACGAAGGAACGTCAACTGCCCAATAACTGAACAGATGTGGTGCCTCCGGTCTGGCACGATGGCGCGTGCTGCCGCCCCCCGCCCCGCCCATCCCCACCCGGAGGCCCCGCGCCATGCCGCTCCTCGAACCGACGCTCTGGCAGGACGGACCGACCCTGACCGGCGGTGCCGCCCCGGTCGTCGAACCCGCCACCGGCCGTACCCTCGCCACGCTCCACCTCGCGGCTCCCGCCGACGTCGCAGAAGCCGCCGTACGGGCCCGGACCGCTCAGCACGACTGGGCGCGGGCCACCCACATGGAGCGGGCCGCCGTCCTGCGCCGCGCCGGAGACTTGTTCGCCCAGCACGCCGCGGAACTGCGGGACTGGCTGGTGCGGGAGTCCGGCTCCATACCCGGCAAGGCGGACTTCGAGCTCCACGTCGCCGCCCAGGAGTGCTACGAGGCCGCCGCGTTGGCCTCCCGCCCGGCCGGGCAGGTACTGGCCAGCGAAGCGCCCCGGCTCTCCTTCACCCGCCGGGTACCAGCCGGAGTGGTCGGCGTGGTCGCCCCGTTCAACGCCCCGCTGATCCTGGCGATCCGCTCGGTCGCGCCGGCGCTCGCGCTCGGCAACGCGGTGCTGCTCAAGCCGGACCGGCGCACCGCCGTGTGCGGTGGCCTCGCGCTCGCCGCCGTCCTCACCGCCGCGGGCCTGCCGGACGGGCTGCTCCAGGTGCTGCCCGGGGATGCCGGGACGGGCGCCGCCGTGGTCGCCGACCCGCTGGTACGGGTGGTGTCGTTCACCGGTTCCACGGCGGCCGGACGGCTGGTCGGGGAGCTGGCCGGCCGCCACCTCAAGCGGGCCCACCTGGAGTTGGGCGGGAACTCCGCCCTCGTCGTGCTCCAGGACGCCGACGTCGAGGCCGCCGTCGCGCAGGCCTCCTGGGGTTCGTTCTTCCACCAGGGGCAGATCTGCATGACCGCCGGCAGGCACCTCGTCCACGCCTCGCTGTACGACGAGTACGTGGAGCGGCTCGCCGCGCGGGCCGAGGCCTTGGTGGTGGGGGACCCGTACCGAGACCGGGTGCACCTGGGGCCGCTGATCGATCGGGGCCAGCTGGAGCGGGTCCACGCCCTGGTCGAGGCCAGTACGGAGCAGGGGGCAAAGCTCGTCGCCGGGGGGACCCACGAGGAGCTGTTCTACCGGCCGACCGTACTGGCGGGCGTCGGCGACGACACCCCCGCCTACGCCGAAGAGGTCTTCGGCCCGGTGGCGCCCGTACGGTCCTTCGAGACGGAGGAGGAGGCGGTGGCCCTGGCTTCGGCGGGCCCCTACGGTCTCTCCCTCGGGATCGTGACCCGGGACGCGGCCCGCGGGCTGGAGCTGGCCGGGCGGATCCCGACCGGCATCGCGCACGTCAACGACCAGACGGTGAACGACGAGGCGGTGGCCCCCTTCGGCGGGCTCGGCGCCTCCGGGACCGGAGCCCGCTTCGGCGGCGAAGCGAACCTGGACGCCTTCACGGAGCTGCGCTGGACCACGGTCCGCTCCTCCCCGGCGGGGCACCCCTTCTGAGCGACCTGTGGAATGCACCGGGCGAGTCGATCGTTCAAGCAGCATAGGAAGCGATCAGGAGGTCTGGAACCCGTGGCTACTGTCGAGCTCACCAAGGAGAACTTCGACCGGACGGTCAGTGAGAACCCGTTCGTGCTGATCGATTTCTGGGCGGGCTGGTGCCGGCCCTGCCTGGCGTTCGCCCCGGTCTACGAGAAGGCATCGCAGACGAACCCCGACCTGGTCTTCGCCAAGGTGGACACGGAAGCGCAGCAGGAGCTGGCCGCCGCCTTCCAAATCACCTCGATTCCGACTCTGATGATCGTCCGGGACCAGGTGGCCATCTTCGCGCAGCCCGGCGCGCTTCCAGAGGCCGCGCTCACGGACCTCATCGGGCAGGCGCGGGCGCTGGACATGGACGAGGTACGCGGGAAGATCGCCGCGTCGCAGCAGGAGGGCCAGCCGGGCTCCGCCGGCACGACGGAGGCCTGAGGTCCGAAGCGCGGCGCCTGAGGTCCGGGGGCCCTGGTCCGAGGCCGAGGCCCGAAGTGCGAGTGTGTGGTTGTCCCGGCCGGCCCATGGTGGCCTCGCCGGGACACCGCCGTGCGTCCGGGCTTGCGCAGTGGCGTTGCCGCGCGTCTGCCGGGCCTCTTCCGTACCCCACGTAAGGTGACGGGGACATGAGCCCCTGTCCCTGGAACCACGGAAGGTGACTGTGTCGGAAGCGGTGGAATACGACGTGGTGGTGCTCGGTGGGGGACCGGCCGGCGAGAACATCGTGGACCGGACCCGCGCCGCCGGGCTCACCACGGCCCTCGTGGAGAGCGAACTCATCGGCGGGGAATGCTCGTACTGGGCGTGCGTGCCGAGCAAGGCCCTGCTGCGCCCGGCGCTCGCCAGGGCCGACGCCCGCCGGGTGCCCGGCCTCGCGGACGCCGTCGCGGGCCCGCTGGACGCGGCGGCCGTGTTCGCGCACCGCGACTACTGGACCAGCAGCTGGAAGGACGACGGGCAGGTCGACTGGCTGGACTCGATCGGGGCCCACGTCTACCGCGGCCACGGCCGGCTGTACGGAGTGCGCAAGGTCGCGGTGACCAGCCCCGAGGGGGAGCACCACGTGCTCGCCGCCCGGCACGCGGTGGTCGTCGCCACCGGCACCCGGGCCGTCATCCCGGACCTGCCCGGGCTCGCCGGGGTGCGCCCGTGGACCAGCCGCGAGGCCACCTCGGCCCAGGAAGCACCGGGGCGGCTGTTGATCGTGGGCGGTTCGGTGGTGGCGGCCGAAATGGCCACCGCCTGGCGGGCCCTCGGATCCGAGGTCACGGTCCTGGTCCGCGGCGCGGGGCTGCTGCCGCGGATGGAACCCTTCGCGGGGGAGCTGGTCGCCGAGGCGCTGCGCGAAGCCGGCGCGGTGGTGCGCACGGGCGTTTCGGTCGAGGCGGTGGTACGCGACGGCTCGACCGGGCCCGTTCGCGTCGTGCTGGAGGGCGGCGAGTTCCTGGAGGGCGACGAACTGCTGATGGCGACCGGCCGCGCGCCGCGCACCGAGGACATCGGGCTGGACACCGTCGGGCTGACGCCTGGCGGCTGGATCACGGTCGACGACAGCTGCCGGGTGCTGGGTCACGACTGGCTGTACGCCGTCGGAGACGTGAACCACCGTGCACTGCTGACCCACCAGGGCAAGTACCAGGCCAGGATCGCGGGCACCGCCATCGCGGCGCGCGCGGCGGGCACCGCCGCGCTCGACACCGGTCGCTGGGGCGCGCACGCGGCGACCGCCGATACCCGGGCCGTGCCGCAAGCAGTGTTCACCGACCCGGAGGCGGCGGCCGTGGGCCTGACCCTCGCCGAGGCGGAGCGGGCCGGACACCGGGTCCGCGCGGTCGACTACGACCTGGGCAAGGTCTCGGGCGCCGGGCTGTACGCCGACGGGTACCGTGGCCGGGCCCGGATGGTCGTAGACCTGGACCGGGAGGTGCTCCTCGGGGCCACCTTCGTCGGCCCGGGGGCAGCCGAGCTCCTGCACGCGGCCACGATCGCGGTCGCGGGAGAGGTCCCGATCGACCGGCTGTGGCACGCGGTCCCGGCCTTCCCGACGATCAGCGAGATCTGGCTCAGGCTGCTGGAGACGTACCGGGGATAGCGCGACCGGGCGGCGGGCTCGGATCAGCGCGCCCGTCGAGTACGGGCGGGGTCGCCGGGCATTCCGCGGCCGGTCGCGGCCCGTGAGCGGGCGGTCCAGGCCGGCTACCGGCCGGTCGGGGCCCGCTACCGGCCCGGCGGGGCTCGCTATCGGTCGGCGGAGCCCGTTATCGGTCGGTCGGGGCCGCCCGCCGGTAGCTGCTGCCGTCCCGGGTGCGGGTCAGTAGGCCCGAGGTGATCAGGTAGCGCCGCAGTGCCGAGCAGTCCTCGTGCACGGTGCGCAGCGCTTCGTTCACCTCGGGCTCCGTGTACGCCCGGTCCTCCGCGAAGAGGGTCTCGGCCAGATGGACGAGCAGTTGCTCGCGGCGGGCGGCCCTGCGCGGGACCGCGAGGAGCCGACCGCCGGAGAAGAGGTCGGTGACGGTGCGCCGCGCGTGCGGTTCCACCGGCTGGTTCGGGAGGGCGTCATCTGACATGGGAGGAAGCTTGTCCGGCCCCGTGTCCGCCGGGCAACGCCTTTTCCCGTCCGCCGGCGGTGGGGCGGGTTCAACCCGGTCCGCCCGGCCGGCGGTGGGGCCGCCCGCCCGCTCCGGATCTCCCCGGCGCGGGCGGGCGTCCTCGTGCAGGGGTGGTTCAGGGGCCGACGGTGATCTGCTGCGCCGGGTCGGTCGTATCGGTGACCTTGTACACGGCGTTGAAGGTGGAGGAGGTCGCGCTCGTCGGGCAGCCGAACCCACCGGTGACCGTGACCGGTACGGAGGCGTTGGTGAAGGTCAGGCTCGACGGAGCGCCGTTGGCCCAGCTCCCGGCGACGTTGGCCGGGGCCGACGGCGCCGCGGTGACCGTACAGGTGGCCAGACCGGTCGTGTGCACGACGAGTCCGCCGACCGGGACGGTCATGGTGGCGGTGATCGGGGAGCCGTCCTGCATCGACACCGACCAGGAACCGCTGGTGGTGACCGTCGGTGTCACGCCCGGCATGCTGGAGGTGCACGAGCTGTACGTCGGCGGCGAGATCGGCGACGAGACGGGCCCGGCGGCGTTGTGGTTACCCGGGGCCGCCGGGACCGTGCCGGTGGAGACGGAGACCGTGCAGGTCACCGTCACCGAACCGGCCTTGAGGGTGGCCTTCCCGCTCAGGGCGGCCTTGAAGGCGTGTCCGGCCGGGGTGACGGTGGTCGACCCGGCCAGCGGTAAGGGCGCGGCGGTGGCGGTGACCGAGGCCACCGACAGTGCTCCGGCGGCGGCCATCCCGAGGACGAGCGCGGTGCGCGTGCGGCTCATGGCTGTGCTCCTTGGGGATCGGTGTGCAGTGTGGAGCCGGTTGGGGTGGGGGACTGCGGTGTGGGGGAGCGGCGCGGGGCGGCGTACGGCTGCCAGGCGAACATCAGGCCGCCGCCGAGGATCCCGAGCAGGGTGCCGATCAGGAACCCGCCGAGGTTCGACAGGACCAGCGCGGCGGTCGCGACGAGGGTGGTGAGGACACCGGCGAGGCTGCGCTGTGGGGGCGCGAACCAGGCGGTGAGGCCGAGCACGATCATGACGATGCCCATCAGGACGGACGGGATGCCGGCGACGCCCTGCTGGAGCATGACCTTCAGCGGTGCCAGCGGCAGGGCGCAGATCTCCGCGCCGGCGAGGATGGCGAACAGTCCACCCCAGAAGGGCCTGTTGCGCCGCCACCGTCGCCACTGCCGCCAACGGCTCAGAAGCATTCCTTCTTGCCCTTGCTGATGTTCATGCTGAGCCCGGAGAGCTTGAAGGTGCCCGCGTTCGTGGCCCAAGCCGTCTGCTGGAGATCGGTGATGCTGACGGTGTCCGCCTGCTGGGCGAACAGGTCCTGCATGCCCACGGCTTCCGTCGGCCCCTTGTCGAGGGTGGAGGCGTCGCGGCCGATCTCGATGTTGGTGAAGACGGCGTTGCCGGAGAGCTGGGTGGCGTCCACGAAGAGGTTGCTGGCCTCGACCGGGGTCTTGCCGCCCGCGGTGAGATTGAGCGAGATGTCGCCGACGACCGGGAGGGTGGTCACCACCGACTGGCAGAGGCTGTGGAGCTTGGCCTCCTTGATGGCGGTCACCGCCACCGGGATGAGTTCCTCGCGGGCGTTGACGTCGATGCTGCCGTACTGGGCGAACCCCTCGCCCTCAAGACTCGCCGCCGAGACCTTGAACTGTTGCCCAGATACTGCGAAGGAGGCGGCGAGCGCGCCCTGCGCGAGGGCGATGCCGAGGCCGGCGGTCACGGCCACGGCGGGGACGGTCAGGACGGCGAAGTGACGCCAGCGGACGCAGCCGCCCCGCTCGTCATCTCTGCCGGGCGGGCCGGATAAATCGGATGTCGTGGGGGAATCTGCCATGAGATCGTCCCTTATTTCGGCTGTGCACCGTTGTTACCGACGAGTTGAATGTAAGAGTGCCAATGAAGGTTGGCAAGGTTGTTCGAGCGTGCCTTTCCGGCCGACTCCTACCGGTCGGTCACTGTTGCGTGCGCAGCAGTTCGGCGACCTCCGCCTCCACCCGCCGGGCCATCGCCCGGGCGAACTCCGCGGCCACGACCTCGCCCGCCACCGGACGCAGTGCCGCCGCCGCCTCCGAGATGTGATCCAGTTGCGTGGCCGAAAGTCGCTCCAGCCCCTCCGTGCCGATCACGTGCCGCCGGAACAGTCCGACGAACCGGTCGGCGAGTACGGCCGCCTGCGTCTGTACGAAGTCCCCCGCATCGAGGACCTCCACGAGCGGCACCCCCTGCCGCACCAGCGTGAGCGTCGCCTCCAGCAAGCGCCGGCTCCGGTGCGTGACGTGGTTGCCGTCGATCCGTACGTACCCCAACTCCGCGGCCCGCCGGGTGTCTTCGGCCGTCGCCGCCGGGCCGAACAGCTCGCGCAGCTCGGCCAGGGTCATGGTGACCGGCTCTTCCTGGACCCAGTCGCGGGTCATCGCCCGCTCCAGGCCCAACAGTTGGGACAGCCCGCCGCCCGCCTCCCAGGCGTGCAGCAACTCCGCGATGCCGTTGACGGTGTACCCCCGCCCCAGCAGGTCGCTGATCAGCCGCAGCCGGGTCAGGTGGTCCGCGGAGTACCAGGCGATCCGGCCCTCGCGGCGCGGTGGCGGCAGCAGCCCGCGCTCCTGGTAGTAGCGCAGGTTGCGCACCTTGACGCCGGCCGCGCGGGCCAGGTCCTCCCGCCGGTAGCGCTCCCCGTCCATGCCGTCGTCGTGCACCAGGCTGCTCACGCGGCCGAGTGTAGGACGTACCGGCGGGTGTACCGGCAGGTCACATGGGGCGCGGCCGTTCCTTCTGCTTGACGGCGCGCAGCACCACGAACCGCGGTTCGCTCGCGACGACTTCGCTGTTGCCGAAGAGGCGGCGCAGGTGCGTGTGGTACCCCATGTGGCGGTTGGCGATCACCCACAGTTCACCGCCGGGGCGCAACACCTTGCGCGACTGCGCGAACATGCGCAGCGCCGTCGCGTCCGTCGTCGCCTGGTGGGAGTGGAACGGCGGGTTGCACAGCACCAGGTCCACCGACCCCGGGTCCAACATGGCCACCCCGTCACCGACGAGGAAATCGGCCCGCTCCCGCTCGCGCTGGACATTGGCGCGGAAGGTGGCCTTCGCCGAGGCGACCGCCTGGTAGGACTCGTCGGTGAACACGATCTCCGCATCGGGGTCGGCGACCGCGACCGCCGTGCCGACGATGCCGTTGCCGCAGCCCAGGTCCACGACCCGGGCCCCGTTCGTGTTGGTCGGGATGCTCTGCAGGAAGAAGCGGGTACCGATGTCGAGCCGGTCCGCACAGAAGATCCCGGCGTGGTTGACGGCGGTCAGGCCGGCACCCGAGCCCGCGTCCTCGTCCAGTGTGTACGTCACCGGCCACGGGTCGACGGCCCGGGTCGACGGGGCGCTGGGCGTGCAGAAGATCAGCCGGGCCTTCTTCTCGGCGAGCGAGGTCCTGGTCGGGCCGAGGATCCGCTCGAAGAGCTTCAGGGTGGAGGTGTGGATCTCCTTGACCATGCCGGTGCCCACGACGACCGTGCCCGCGTGCACGTGCGGGGCCAGCCGGTACAGCTGGTCCTCCAGCAGCGCCAGGCTCTTGGGCACCCGTACGAGGAGCACGTCGATCCGCTCGGGCGGCGCGTCCTGCGTGGTCAGCAGCCGCACCGTGGCCTTGGACGTGCCGATCCCGGCCCGGTCCAGGTTCCCGGCGGTGGCGGCGCGGGAGAGGTAGGAGTCGGTGATCTGCGTCGGGTGGTACGCGGCCAGTGCGGTCGTCAGCGCTCCCCAACGGTCCCCGAGGATGGTGATCTGGCCGGCGCCGGCCAGATCCACGGGGCCGCGGTCCCCCGTACCGGAGTCGAGGTGGCGCAGCAGGTACTCGTCGGCGGCGTCCCAGGCGCGGAGCTGGTCGCGCGGGTCTTCGGGGAAGCGGGTGAGCTCGTAGGAGCCGAAGGGCGTGGTCAGACGGTTCATCGTGCCCCCAGGCTAACCGAGCCGGCCGCCCGCCCCCGCACGCACGGCCCGACCCGCCGCCCTGCTCCGCCGCTACTCGGGGAACTCGCCGGCCATGGCGGCGGCCAGCCGCAGGAACGGCGCCGCCTCGGCGGCCCGGCCCTGGCGCTCCAGCGTCCGGCCGAGCATCAGCTGTGCGTAGTCCTCCACCGGCCAGCGCTCCAGGAGGGCGCGGAGCTCGTGCTCGGCGCGCGAGAGCTGGGCGGAGTGGTAGTAGGCGCGGGCCAGCAGCAGCCGGGGCGCGAGCTGCTCGGGGGCCTCGCCGGCCAGCGGGTGCAGGATGCGTGCGGCCGTCGCGTACTCCTTCGCTTCGAAGAAGAGCTGGGCCCGCGCCCAGCGCTCGGCCGCCGTCCCGTGCTCGAAGTACGTCGTCCGCGCGTTCATCGCGTCCCTTCCGCCGTTCAGGTGGTGCGTCCGCCCCCTCCAACACGTGACGGCAGCCGGGCATTCCACCGAACGCGGCGCGGGCGTCGGTACTAAGTTGTGCAGTATGAGCAATCTCGATCGCCAGCCCGCTCTCTCCGCTTGCGGAGGCCGCGGCTTCGTCGTTGCCGAACCCGTGCGCGAGCTCCTCAGCCCGCGCACGGTCAAGCTCGGGGAGTCCACCGAGGTCCGCCGCCTCCTGCCGAACCTGGGTCGCCGCATGGTGGGTGCCTGGTGCTTCGTGGACCACTACGGTCCGGACGACATCGCCGGCGAGCCCGGCATGCAGGTCGCTCCGCACCCCCACTCGGGACTCCAGACCGTGAGCTGGCTCCACGAAGGCGAGGTGCTGCACCGGGACAGCGTGGGCAGCCTGGAGACCATCCGCCCGCGCGAGCTCGGCCTGATGACCTCCGGCCGCGGCATCAGCCACTCCGAGGAGAGTCCCCGCTCGCACGGCCGCTTCCTGCACGGGGCCCAGCTGTGGGTTGCCCTTCCGGAGGCCCACCGGAACGTGGAACCGCACTTCCAGCACCACGCGGAGCTCCCGCACGTGACCGCCCCGGGCCTGACCGCCACGGTCATCCTGGGTACCTTGGACACGGCGACCTCGCCCGGATCCGCGTACAGCCCCATCGTCGGCGCGGACCTCGCGCTCGCCGCGGGCACCGAGACGCGGCTCCCGCTGGACCCGGACTTCGAGTACGCGGTCCTGTCGATGTCGGGCGAGGCCCACGTGGACGGCGTCCCGGTCCTCCCCGGCTCGATGCTCTACCTCGGCTGCGGCCGCACGGAACTCCCCCTGCGCGCGGCCTCGGACGCCGGCCTGATGCTGCTGGGCGGCGAGCCGTTCGAGGAGGAGATCGTGATGTTCTGGAACTGGATCGGACGGTCACACGAGGATATCGCACAGGCTCGCCAGGACTGGATCGATGGGACGAGATTCGGCGAGGTGAAGGGGTATGACGGCCCTCCACTTCCGGCTCCTGACCTGCCCCCGGCCCACCTCAAGCCGCGCGGTCGAGTGCGCTGAACTGCGATAACTGGAGAGAGGCGGCCCTGCGGGGCGCGAGTCAGATGCCTTCCGGTTGATGAATCCTCGGCGCTTCCGATCGCGTCCCGTGCTTGCCCTTCGATGGTGCGGGGCCTTCCCCCTCTGTGGGCGTCCGTGGGTGGGTGTATGTCTACGAATGCTGACCCAATGCTGACTTTCCTGACGCTGCGTCAGGTGAGGCTTCGTGCAGGTACAGACGTCGAAGCGGCTTCGTCGGCGATCCGCGCTTGTCTGGAAGTTGTTCCCGGCTACGTGCCGGTCGGGTTGCCCACTGCGCTTCGCTAGGCTCGGACCGAGAGTCTGATCGCCCGGGTGCTACCTCTTGTAGGAAGCCGACAACCCCTGCAGCGGTCGTCGCAGCGACGTCCGCCGCGCAGTCTCGGCGAGGCGGGCTTCCGGGAGGCAGTGCGATGAACGGCACTGCCGTAAGGGTGTCCGCGGCTCTGTGGCGTGCCTTCCCTTGGTCCTCGTCAGAACGGTTCACAGGTGCGGTTGGGTCGGTAGCGCGCCAGCGTGAGTCAGCGGACCGTTCGGACGCGCGAGCGACCGGCAGTCGGCACAGACGAGGGGCCTGAGAGCGGAGTCATGCCACGGCAAGCCCGACGAGTTCGGCGCGCATGGAGATGTTGCTGACGCACAGGCTCCATCGCCAGTGCGTGTCACGTGACAGCAAGGTGTCTAGTGTGATGCGCCGGAAATCTCAGGGTTAAGTCTGCGGCTGGTTGTTGGTGGCTGGTGGGGTGATTTTGGTGAGGTAGTCGGCGAGGGACTTGAGGATCTCGTCGGCGCTCTTCGTCCAGGTGAAGGGTTTCGGGTCCTCGTTCCAGGTCTCGATCCAGGCCCGGATGTCGTCTTCCAGTGCTTTCACCGAGGTGTGGACGCCGCGGCGGATGAGCTTGTCGGTGAGGAGACCGAACCACCGCTCGACCTGGTTGATCCAGGACGAGCCTGTGGGGGTGAAGTGGACGTGGAAACGGGGGTGTTTGGCCAGCCACGTCTTGATCTCGGGGGTGTTGTGGGTGGCGTAGTTGTCGCAGACCAGGTGCACGTCGAGGTCGTGGGGCACGGCCTTGTCTATCGTGACCAGGAACTTCTTGAACTCCTTCGCGCGGTGACGGCGGTGGAGTTCGCTGATGACGGTGCCGTCGGCGATGTTGAAGGCAGCGAAGAGACTGGTGATGCCATGTCGCAGGTAGTCGTGGGTGCGCCGCTCGGGCATGCCCGGCATCATCGGCAGCACGGGCTGCGAGCGGTCCAGAGCCTGGATCTGGCTCTTCTCATCCACGCATAACACCACTGCCCGTTCGGGCGGATTGTGGTAGAGCCCGACGACGTCGACGACCTTGTCGACGAACTGTGGATCGGTGGACAGCTTGAAGGAATCCTGCAGGTGCGGCTTGAGATCGAACCGCTTCCAGATCCGGCCGACCGTCGATTTCGACAGCCCCGTACGAGCGGCCATCGAGGCCCGTGACCAGTGGGTGTCCCGGCCCGGAGTGGACTCCAGCGTCGCCACGATCACGTCCTCGACCTGGTCGAGGAGAATCGAGGACGGCCGGCCCGGCCTGGGCTCATCGGCCAGACCGTCCAAACGGTCAGCGATGAAACGACCGCGCCAGCGATCCACGGTCGAGGTGTCGACACCAAGTTCTGCCGCGGCCTGCTTGTTCGTCCCGCCTTCCGCACAACGCAGCACGATCCTCGCGCGAAGCGCCAGGTACTGGGCGGTCTTCGCGCGCCTGGCCCACCGGATCAGCTGGTCCCGTTCGGCCTCGCTCAGAACCAGATCGGCCTTCGGCCGGCCGATGCGCGCGGCATCCTCGAGCCCGGCCATCCTCTCAGCGGCGAATTTCCCACGCCATTTCCTCACCGTCGCGGCGGTCACGCCGACCTCCACCGCCACCCGCGCGTTCGGCGCCCCGCCCGCACACGCCAGCACGATGCGCGCCCGCTCCGCGAACCGCGGCGCCACCGCCCCACTCGCCCAACGAGACAACTCCGCGCGTTCCTCATCGGACAGACGGACTTCAACGGCACGAGGACCCGGCGACATGCCAACAGGCTACAGACTTAACCCTGAGATTTCCGGCGCATCACACTAGAGTTAGCGCATGACCAGGAACCGGGTTCCGATCTGGCCCGACAGGCTGCGTAGGGCGCGGAAGGCGAAGGGGTTGTCCCAGACGGATCTGGGTGTCCTGATCGGTGCCGATGTCTTCCGCATCACGAGTTATGAGACTGGCAAGAGTGCTCCTTCTCCGAACCGATTGATGCAGCTAGCAAGGGTTCTGGAGTGCGAACCGTCTTACCTCATGCAGACCGATCCGGACTCCTTCCTCCTGGCAGATCTCCGCATGAGCGCAGGGTTGACCGCAGCCGAAGTGGTTGCCAAGTGTGTTCCCCTTCTAGGTCGAGTTGGCGTTCCCATCTCGCGCCCCAGGCTCTTGAGGGCGGAGAGAGGAGAGCTGCCAGCTTCTTGGACCTCGCCGGATGCGCGGAACCGTGTACAGGCCGTTCTCGCGCATGTTTATGGCGCCCCGGTGCGAGCGGTGATGGATGCCTGGGTGCTCACACTGTCTCGCTCCGAAAAGTCCGGCGACAACATTGGCAGCGGCAAGAGTTCGAGATCCGCAGTCCCCGCGTCCCGCCCTGCGACGACGAAGGCCGCGAAAGCCTGGGCCGCCCTCAACGACCGGCAACGCACATACCTGAGGGTGATCTTCGAGGAGGATCAGCGCGCCGAGCGCCGAGCGGAGAGGGCGAGTGCGAACCGAGAGCCCTGGCCCGGCTGCGCGATGGCGTCGGCTCGCCTTCTCGGTGCATGGGGATCTCCCGGCCGACTACACCACGATTCAGGAGCGTCTCCGGACGGAGGGTGAGCACGACACCGCCGCAGGGTCGACGCTGCGGGCCTTGACGCGGCGTGGGCTCATCGAGACGGAGGAGGAGATGGTCACGGTCCCCGACTGGGGAATCCTTCGCTAAGTGATGGTGAAGGTGACCCGTGCTGGCCGGGCCTGCGTGCGCGCCGGCCTGGACATTCCCCCCAAGGGGCGCCCCCCGAAGCACCTGCTTTCAGCCCCCTTCAACGCCATGGCCGAGTCGCTGCGCGGCGGGCTCTCCCTGGGTCTGTCCGGCTTCGGCTTCTGGAGCCACGACATCGGCGGCTTCGAGGGCACCCCGACCCCCACCGTCTTCCAGCGCTGGGTGCAGTTCGGCCTCCTCTCCTTGCACAGCCGCTGGCACGGCAGCAAGTCCTACCGCGCCCCGTGGGACTACGGGGAGGAGGCCGTCGAGGTCACCCGGGAGTTCACCCTGCTCAAGCACCCCCTCGCCCCGTACCTCCAGCGCGCCGCCCAACAGGCCCACGCCACCGGCATCCCCGTCATGCGCGCCATGGCGTTGGAATTCCCCGACGGCCCCGCCGCCGCCGCGCTGGAGCGGCAGTACATGCTCGGCGACGACCTGCTCGTCGCCCCCGTCTTCACGGACGACGGCACGGTCGAGTACTACGTGCCGGAAGGGACGTGGATCCGACACACATCCCGGCGGTCACCTCATGGCGGAGCCGGGCCGTGGAAGCCCACGGCCCGGCTCCTGCGCGCACCGGCTCAGCGGGCGCCGAGGAGGTGTTCGAGGGCGAGCTGGTCCAGCTGCTCGAAGGCCATGCCGCGGCGGGCGGCGGCATCGACGTCGAACTCGTCGAAGGCGGATCGGTCGGCCAGCAGCCCGGCCAGGCCGTCCTCGGCGGTGGGCAGGGCGAGCTCGGGCAGTCGGGAGGCGGCGAGCGCGGCCTGGACCTCCGGATCGGACCGGAAGGCGCGGGAACGCTCCGCCAGCAGCAGGTAGTTGCGCATGCAGGCGGACGCCGAGGCCCAGACGCCGACGGAGTCCTCGGTGCGCGGCGGCTTGAAGTCGAAGTGGCGGGGGCCGTCGTAGCCCGCCGACTCCAGCAGGTCGACCAGCCAGAAGGCCTGGCGCAGGTCGCCCGCGCCGAAGCGCAGGTCCTGGTCGTACTTGATGCCGGTCTGGCCGTTGAGGTCGATGTGGAACAGCTTGCCGTGCCAGAGGGCCTGGGCGATGCCGTGCGGGAAGTTCAGTCCGGCCATCTGCTCGTGGCCGACCTCCGGGTTGAGGCCGACCCGGTCTGGCCGGTCCAGCTCGTTGATGAACGCCAGGGCGTGGCCGATGGTGGGCAGCAGGATGTCGCCGCGCGGCTCGTTGGGCTTGGGCTCGATCGCGAAGCGCAGGTCGTAACCCTGGTTCTCGACGTACTCGCCCAGCAGGTCGAAGGCCTCCTTGAGCCGGTCCAGCGCCGTGCGCACGTCCTTGGCGGCGCCAGACTCCGCGCCCTCGCGGCCGCCCCAGGCGACGTAGACCGAGGCGCCGAGCTCCACGGCCAGGTCGATGTTGCGGATCGTCTTGCGCAGCGCGTACCGGCGCACGTCCCGGTTGTTGGCGGTGAAGGCGCCGTCCTTGAACACCGGGTGGGTGAAGAGGTTCGTCGTGGCCATCGGCACCTTCAGCCCGGCCGTGTCGAGTGCGCTGCGGAAGCGCTTGACCGCCCGCTCGCGGGCGGCGTCGCCGGTGCCGAAGGGGATCAGGTCGTCGTCGTGGAACGTGACGCCGTAGGCGCCGAGCTCGGCCAGCCGCTCCACGCTCTCGACGGGATCGAGGGCGGGCCGGGTGGCGTCGCCGAAGGGGTCCCGGCCCTGCCAGCCGACGGTCCACAGGCCGAAGGTGAACCTGTGCGCGGGAGTGGGGACGAGCGGGTCGCTGGTCATGAGGCGCTCCGGATCCATGCCGAGGGCTATTTGTTATGGCGAAAAACAAATTAGTATGCCGAGACGCCAGAAGGAACCCCACCGGAGGAACGCATGTCTGCTCAGCGTGTCGTGATCGGTGTCGACAGCTCGACCCAGTCCACCAAGGCCCTCGCCGTCGATCTGGACACCGGCGCCGTCCTGGGCGAGGGCCGCGCCTCGCACGCCGTCAGCGTCGGCGCCGGACGCGAGAGCGACCCCGAACAGTGGTGGCGGGCCCTCGGCGAGGCCACGGCGGGCACCGGCTGGGCGGATCGCGCAGCCGCTTGTTCGATCGCCGGCCAGCAGCACGGCCTGGTCACCCTCGACACGGCCGGCCGGCCGGTGCGCCCGGCGCTGCTGTGGAACGACGTCCGCTCCGCCCCGCAGGCCGCCGGACTCCGGGCCGCGTTCGGTACGGCAGCGCTCGCCCGCCGCACCGGCAGTGTCCCGACGGCCGCCTTCACCGCCGCCAAATGGGCCTGGCTGCGCGCCCACGAGCCTGCCGCAGCCGACCGCGTCGCGGCCGTCCGGCTTCCCCACGACTTCCTGACGGAGCGGCTGACCGGCGAGCCGGTGACGGACCGCGGTGACGCGTCGGGAACCGGCTGGTGGGGCCCGCACGGCTACGACCAGGAGATCCTCGACGGGATCGGCCTCGACCCCGGCCTGCTGCCGCAGGTCCTCCCGCCGGGCGCCCGGGCCGGCCTCGTCCGTGCCGGAATGCCCCTGCCCGAGGGCACGCCGGTGGCCACCGGGACCGGCGACAACATGGCCGCCGCCCTCGGGCTGGGCCTGACACCCGGACGTCCCGTGCTGAGCCTCGGAACTTCCGGCACCGTCTACGCCGTCGGCCGGACCCGGCCCGCCGACCCGAGCGGAACCGTCGCCGGCTTCGCCGACGCTCTCGGCGGCTGGCTGCCGCTCGCCTGCACCCTCAACTGCACCCTCGCCGTCGACCGCTTCGCCGCCCTCGTCGGCCGCGACCGCGAGGACGTCGAGGCGGGCGGCACGGCGGTGGTGCTCCCCTACCTGGACGGCGAGCGCACGCCCGACCTCCCGGGCGCTTCCGGCCTGGTCCACGGCCTGCGCCACGACACCACGCCGGGCCAGCTGCTCCAGGCCGCCTACGATGGCGCCGCCCACGCTCTTCTCGTGGCCCTGGACGACGTACTGCGTGCCGGAGGCGAGAGCCCCGCCCCCGACGAACCACTGCTGCTGATCGGCGGCGGCGCCCGCGGCCGGGCCTGGCAGCGGACCGTGCTGCGGTTGTCCGGCCGGGCGGTGCAGGTGCCCGAGGCCCGGGAACCGGTCGCGCTCGGGGCCGCCGCCCAGGCCGCCGCACTGCTCACTGGTGAGCCTGCCGACGCCGTCGCCCGGCGTTGGGGGACCGCCGCGGGCCGGGTGCTGGAACCCGTGACCCGTGACGACGAGACCCTCGAACGGATCACCAGTACGCTGCGGCGGGCGCGGGCCTTGCAAGAGCTCCCGCCGGCAGAACGATAGGAGGGTCGGGCTCAATGGCGGGGATCGGCAGGGCGAGCGGGGGCGTGGAGGCCGTGCCCGCCTCGCAGCAGGGCATGCGTCGGCAGAACCTCGCGGTGGTCATCGGAGCGGTCGCCGCGCACGGCCCGCTCTCCCGGGCGGACGTCGCCGGGCACACGGGCCTGACCAGGCCGGCCGTCTCCTCCATGGTCGACGAGCTCATCGGCCGCGGAGCCCTGACCGAGACGGAGACCGCGCCCAGCGGACGGGTCGGCCGCCCCGGACGGGCACTGGAGCTGAGCGATCGGGGTCCCGCGGGCCTCGGCCTGGAGATCGGCGTCACCCACCTCGCCGCGTGCGTCGTGGACCTGCGCGGTGAACCCCGGGTGTGGCGCCGGGTGGAGCGGGCCAACGCGGGCCGGCCGGCCGGGCGGGTGCTGGCGGAGGCCGCCGCGCTGGGCGCCGAGGCGGAGGCCGAGGCCGCCGCCCTCGGGCTGCGCGTCGCGGGCCGCGTTCTGGCCGTGCCGGGGGTGGTGCCGAACGAGCCGAGCGGGCTGATCGGACACGCCCCCAACCTCGGCTGGCAGGCAGTCCGCCCCGCCGACCACTGGCCCGACGCCGACACCGTGCCCGAGCCGGAGAACGAGGCCAACCTCGGGGCGCTGGCCGAGCAGTGGCACCAGGGACACCCCACCGGGACCTTCGTACACGTCTCCGCCGAGGCCGGAATCGGCGCCGCACTGGTCGTCGGCGGGCAGCTGTTCCGCGGCGCCCGCGGCTTCGCGGGGGAACTCGGCCACCTGCCCGTCCACCCGGAGGGCGCCCGCTGCGCCTGCGGGGCACGCGGCTGCCTGGAGCAGTACGCGGGCGAGGCGGCCGTGCTGCGCGAGGCCGGCATCGCGGACGCCGGCGACCCGGTGGCCCTGCTGGCCGAGCGGGCAGGCGCCGGGGACGCGGCGACCCTGCGCGCCCTGGACCGTGCAGGACGGGCCCTGGGCCTCGCCCTCACCTCTGCGGTGAACCTGATCGACCCGGACGGCCTCGTTCTGGGCGGCGCCTACGCCGAACTCGCCGACTGGCTCCTCCCGGCCATCCGCGCCGAACTCGCCGCCCGGATCACCGTCCGGCCCTGGACCCCGGAGGCGGTACGCCCCTCCGCGCTGGGCCGGCGCGGACCGGTGCTGGGCGCGGCATGGTCGACCGTCCGACAGATCATCGCCGATCCCACCCGCCTGCCCGCCCGCTCCTAGGGCACCGCTTTCTGGAGCCACGGCTACGACACCGGGGACGGCATCCTGCCGCCCCGTCTGCCCCACTACATGCGCAACCCCACCCAAATGCTGGACTTCCGGCGCTTCACCTCCGACATGCTCCTGGAGTGCTACGCCGCCGAGCGGGACATCGTCCGCCGTCACACCCCGCACCTGCCGGTGACCAGCAACTTCATGCCGCTGTGGGTGGGCCAGGACGCCTGGCGCTGGGCGCAGGAGGAGGACGTGGTCTCCGTCGACATCTACCCGGATCCGCGCGACCCGCTGGGCGCCCAGAGCAGCGCCTCGTCCAGGACATGACCCGCTCCCAGGCGCGCGGGCCGTGGATGCTCATGGAGCAGGCCGCCGGGCCCGCCAACTGGCGGGGCGTGAACCACCCAAGCCCCGGGGACCGGACCGGCTCTGGTCCCTGCAGGCCGTGGCCCGGGCGCCGACGCCGTCTGCTACTTCCAGTGGCGCCAATCCCGACAGGGCGCGGAGAAGTTCCACTCCGGCATGGTCAGCCGTGCCGGGGAGGAGGGCCGGACCTTCCAGGAGGTCAAGCTGCTCGGAGCGGATCTGGAGCGGATCGCCTCCGGGGTGACCGGCCGGAACATCACCGCGGACATCGCGGTCCTGCACGACTGGAACGCCTGGTGGGCCGGCTCCCATGACGGCCGACCGTCCGACCAGGTGGACGATCCGGACATCCTGCGCGCCTGGCACGGGCCCTGTGGCAGGCGCACCTCACCACCGACTTCGCCCACCCCGAGCACGACCTGACGCCGTACGCCGTCGCGCCGCAGCTGTACGCGTTCACCGACGCGGCGATCGACGATCTCCTCGCCCATGTCCGCACCCTCGACGACTCGGGCCTGGACTTCCTCGGCTGCGACCGGCACTACTCGGCCCACGACGACCGGCTCATCGCCGACCGGCTCACCTCGTTCATCGCCAGCCTCCCGACAGGCTGGTGATGGCGCCGACCGGTAAGAGCACAGGACGACATGGGCGGACCGGGTGCGAGGTCGGCCCACTCCGGTGGGCGGCGCCTTCCTCGTGCCGGCGGCGTGCCAGTGGGCTCGCACTGCTGCCGAGTCCACCAGCACCGCCCGCTACGCCTCGCCGGGAGCGCGCAGCTGTCCTGTCCGGGCCACGCGGGAGTACCAGTGCGCGCTCGATTTGGGTGTGCGCTCCAGGGTGGCGTAGTCGACGTGGATGGCGCCGAACCGCTTGGCGTAGCCGTACGCCCACTCGAAGTTGTCGAGCAGCGACCAGAGGAAGTAGCCGCGCACGTCCGCCCCGTCCGTGATCGCCCGGTGCACCGCGTCGAGGTGGGCGTGGACGTAGGCGGCGCGCTCCGGGTCGTGGACCGTGCCGTCGGGGCCGATCTCGTCCTCGTACGCCGCGCCGTTCTCGCTGACCAGGAGCGGAAGCGCGGGGTACCGGGCGGCGGTCCGGGTCAGCAGGTCGTACAGGGCGCCGGCGTCGACCGGCCAGTCCATCGCCGTACGTTCACCCGGCGCCCGGTGGAAGGCCACGCCCTCCGCTCCGGGCCACGGCGAGTGCTCGCTGCTGCCGTGCCCGTCGTCCTGCGGCACCGCTCCGCCCTCCGCCGGGTGCGAGACGACCGTCGGGGTGTAGTAGTTCACGGCGAGCAGGTCCAGGGGCTGGTGCACCGTGGCGGTGTCGCCGTCCCGGACGAAGGACCAGTCGGTCAGGTGCGCGGTGTCCGCGAGGAGGTCCTCGGGGTAGGCGCCCTCCAGCATCGGTCCGAGCCAGATCCGGTTGCCGACGGCGTCGATGCGCCGGGCCGCCTCCCGGTCTTCGGCCGAGGAGGTCAGAGGGCGCACCTCGTGGAGGTTGAGGGAGACCGCGACCTGACCGTCCCCGGGCAGCGCCGCCCGCAGGGCCTGGACGGCGAGGCCGTGACCGAGGTTGAGGTGATGGGCCGCGCGCAGGGCGGCGACGGGGTCGGTGCGCCCCGGGGCGTGGACCCCGGAGCCGTAGCCGAGGAACGCGCTGCACCAGGGCTCGTTGAGGGTGATCCAGTGCTTCACCCGGTCTCCGAGGGCGTCGGCCACCAGGCCCGTGTACTCGGCGAACCGCTCTGCGGTCGAGCGCTCAGGCCAGCCGCCCGCGTCCTCCAGGTCCTGGGGGAGGTCCCAGTGGTAGAGGGTGAGGGCGGGTGTGACGCCGGCGGCGAGCAGTTCGTCGACGAGCCGGCGGTAGAAGTCCAGGCCCTTCTGGACGGCGGGGCCCCGGCCGGTCGGCTGAACGCGTGACCAGGAGACGGAGAACCGGTAGGCGCCCAGGCCGAGTTCCGACATGAGCCGGACGTCCTCGGGGAACCGGTGGTAGTGGTCCACGGCCACGTCACCGGTGTGGCCTTCGAAGACCTTGCCGGGGGTGTGGGAGAAGGTGTCCCAGATGGATGGGGTCCGGCCGTCCTCGTGGGCGGCGCCCTCGATCTGGTACGCGGCGGTGGCCGTGCCCCACAGGAAGCCGGGCGGGAAGGTGCGGGTGGCCGTGAGTGGCCGGGTCTCGGACGCGGTCATAGGAGAGCGCTCCCAACGCATGTTTGGATGAAGTGGTGCCGGATGAAGCGGTGGCGGAAGACAGGGTGTGCTAACGGACCGACGGGCCGGCCGGTCCTCGACGAACGCCGTCAGTTCTTGACGGCGCCGGCTGTGATGCCGCCGACGATGTGCTTGCCGAGCACGGCGAAGACCAGCAGCAGCGGCAGCGTGGAGATGAGCGCGCCGGTCAGCACGACGGCCTGGTCGACGGTGTGATTGCCCGCGCCGAGGCCGGCCAGGGCGACCTGGAGGGTCGGGTTCCCGTCGGGGGTCAGTGCGATGAACGGCCAGAAGAAGTCGTTCCATGCCTGCACGAAGACGAGCATGCCCAGGACCGCCATCGCGGGCCGGGCGACCGGGAACACCACGTGCCAGATGATGCGCAGGCTGTGCGCGCCGTCCATCCGCGCCGCCTCCACCAGCTCCACGGGCAAGGCCTCGATGAGGTACTGGCGCATGAAGAACACGCCGAAGGCGGCGACCAGCGAGGGCAGGACGACCGACTGGAGCTGGTCGACCCAGCCGAGGTCGGTGATGATCTGGTAGAGGGGGATCACACTGAGCTGCGGCGGGATCGTCATGGTGGCCACCACGAGCGCCAGCAGCGCGCCCTTGCCCCTGAAGGCCAGTTTGGCGAAGGCGAAGCCGGCCAGGGTGGAGAACAGGACGGTGGACAGGGCCACGAGCCCGGCCACGATCGTCGTGTTGACCAGCGCCTCGCCCATGTCGACCTGGTTCCAGGCGAAGGAGAGGTTGTCGAACAGCCGGGGGCCGGGCAGGAGCGGGGCCGGAGCCTCGACCACGCGCTCGCCCGTGTGGGAGGCGGCGACCAGGTTCCAGTAAAGGGGGAAGAGGGAGACCAGGGCGGCGAGGCAGAGCAGGACGTAGGCCAGCGGTCCGGCGTGGTGCTGGCGGCCGGCCGACGGGCGAAGGCGCCTGGCGCGCGGCGCACCGGCGGAGGTCGTGTCGAGTGTGCGGCTCATGGGTTCAGCTCCCGTCCTTCGTGCGCATGCGGCCGGCGCGGTTGCGGTTGCGGCTGCGGTTCGAGCGGGAGAGCAGAGGCTGGAGGCCGCCGATGAGCAGGAGCAGCAGGAGCATGACCCAGGCGATGGCGGAGGCCTGGCCCAGCGCGCCCGTCACCCAGCCCTTCTCGTACATGAGCAGGCTCAGCGTCTGGAACTGGTTGCCGCTGCCGCCGCTGATGCCGACACTGCCGCCGAAGAGCATCGGCTCGCCGAAGAGCTGGGTGGCCCCGATGGTCGAGACGATGACGGTGAACAGGATCGTCGGCCGGATCGAGGGGATGGTCACGCTGAGGAACTGGCGCCAGCGCGAAGCCCCGTCCAACGCGGCCGCCTCGTAGAGGTCCTGGGGTACGGCCTGCATCGCGGCCAGGTAGATGAGGGCGTTGTAGCCGGTCCAGCGCCACGTCACGATCACCGAAATCGCGATCTGAGCAGGCCACTTGGAGGACTCCCAGGCGACCGGATCGAAGCCGGCCCAGCCCAGCGCAGTGTTGATCAGCCCGTAGTCGGTGTTGAACAGCTGCGCGAAGACGAGCGTCGCCGCCGCGATTGAGGTGGCGTAAGGGGCGAGCACCGCCACGCGGAAGAAGCCGCGGCCACGGAGTTTGTAGTTGAGCAGGTGGGCCAGGCCGAGGGCAATCAGCAGCTGGGGAACGGTGGAGATCACGCCGATGGTGAAGGTGTTGGCGAGGGCGTTCCAGAAGAACTCGCTGCCCGCCAGGGAGGTGTAGTTCTCCAGCCCCTTCCACTGCGCGCTGCCGCCGAGTTCCACCCGGTGGAGCGAGAGCCAGCCCGTGTAGAGCAGGGGGAAGAGTCCGAAGGCCGCGAAGGTGAGGAAGAAGGGGGCGAGGAAGACGTAGGGGACCGCCTTCAGGTCCAGGCGGTAGAGCGTGCTGCGCAGTCCGCCCCGGCCGGAGGGCCGCTGCTTGCGGGAGCCGGTGCCGGGGGCCGGGGGCTGTGCGGCGGGCGGCGCGGAGCCGCCACTGGTCGCCCGTACGGAGGTGGCCACGGGGGCGTCCTTCCAGGTCGATGCGTGCGGTGGCGAGGTGGTGCGGACGGCGACGGCCCGCCGCCACCCGCGGGGAGGCCGCCGGAGGCGGGTGGGAGGCGGGTGGGGGCGGGCCGCCGCGTGCCCCGCTACTTGTCGATCTTGTCGGCGACCAGCTTCTTGACGTTCTCCCAGGCCTTCGCCGGGTCGGTGCCGCGCTGCTCGATGTCGAGGATGCCGTTGTCGGTGAGGAAGGTCTTCACCTGTCCGTCCCAGCGGCTGATCGGGGCGGGCGTGATGCCGGCCGCGGCTTCCGAGTAGATCTTGCCGACCGGAGTGTCACCGAAGTACGGCAGCTTCGCGCCCTGCACCGCCGGAGAGCTGAGGGTGTCCTTGGAGGAGGGGATGTTGCCGTTCACGCCGAAGACCTTGGCGTGCTGGGCCGGAGCGGTGAGCCAGGCGGCGAGTTCGGCCGCCTCCTTGGCGTGCTTGCCCGACTTCGGGACGGCGAGAAAGGAGCCGCCCCAGTTCCCGGCCACGGGCGGTGCGGCGATGTCCCACTTGCCCTGGTTCTCCGGGCCCGCTTGGTCCTTGATGATGCCCGTCATCCAGCTAGGGCAGGCCACGGTGGCGAACTTCGAGTTCTTGAAGGCCGCGTTCCACGTGCCCTTCTCGTCGAACTGCCGGAGCTTCGCGGTCATTTCGCCCTTGGCCGCTGCCACGGCCGTGTCCCAGGCCTTCTTCACGCCCGGACTGTTCTCGTAGTCCAGCTCGCCCTTGGCGTTGGCGTACTGCACGGGCTCGCTGGCGATCACGGCGTTGAACAAGCCGCTCGCGGAGTCGTGGAAGGAGGTCCCCTCGGGGGCGCTCTTCTTGTACGTCTCGCCGGTCTGGATGAACTTCGCCCAGTCGCCCGCCCAGAGCTTGGCGACTTCGGCGCGATCGGTCGGCAGGCCGGCCTTGGCGAAGAGGTCCTTGTTGTAGCAGATGGCCATCGGGCCGATGTCCGTGCCGAGCCCGATCACCTTGCCGTCGGCCGTCGTGGCCTGCTTGACCTTCCAGTCGAGGAACGCGCCGAGGTCCGCGCCGCCCGTCTTGCCGAGTTCGGCCCACTTGCCGGCCAGGGCGGGTCCGGTCGCCTCCGCGATGTAGCCGACCTCCAGGGCCTGGATGTCCGCCAGGCCGCTGTCGCGGGAGAGGCGCAGCTTGAGGGTGTCCCAGTACTTCTGGCCGTCCGCGACGTTCGACTCTTCTATCTTGATGTTCGGGTGGGCCTTCGTGTACTCGGCGTAGAGCTTGGCCCCGGTCGCGTCGTCGTAGCCGAAGGAACCGAAGGTACCGATCCGCAGCGTGATCTGCTCGCCGCCGGCCGCGCCGTCGCCCTTGCCCTGGTCGCCGTCACCGCCGCAGCCGGTGAGCAGGGCCGTACCGGTCGCTACGACGGCAACCGCGGCGACCGCGTGGATCAGGGTGCGGCGTCCCCGTCCGCGTCCGTGTCTGCTGCTGGAAGAACGCATTCCACTCTCCTCGTCCAAGGTGCTGCTCGTTGTGCCCCATGGGGTCCGGCGGGCTGTTCGCGGCTCGGCCAGGGGCCCGCCCGGACCTGATGTGAAAGCCGTTGTCGCACCCCCTGAATGGGAGCGCTCCCACCTCGTAGCCGGAAGGCTGCTGCCTGGCGGGTGCGGGTGTCAAGAGATGAACGCGAATTCATTACACGGAGCCCCCGATGCTGGGGGCTGCCTTCTCGGGCGCGCTGCCCGTGTCAGGTTGTGAACGCAACCGTGGTGGCGGGAGGGGGTGGGGAGTAGTATGGGAGCGCTCCCACCTCTGGTCGGCGTAACGTGTCCCACGGCTACGGGACGGGGTGCACCGTCCTACGTACCTGATCAGCAGGCCGGGCCCGCGCCCGGCGCGGAGTGCGATGGCATATGAGGGGAGTTCAAGAGCGTGAGCGGACGGCAGAGCGGCGGCAGACCCACTCTGGAAGAAGTAGCGGCCCTGGCCGGTGTCGGCCGGGGCACGGTCTCCCGGGTCATCAACGGTTCGCCGCGGGTGAGCGAGCGGGCCAAGGACGCCGTGGCCCGGGCTGTCGCAGAGCTGGGGTACGTACCCAATCAGGCGGCCAGGGCGCTGGCCGGCAGTCGGACCGACGCGGTGGCCCTGGTCATTCCGGAGACCGAGGCCCGACTGTTCTCGGAGCCTTACTTCCTCGACCTGATCCGCGGGGTCAGCGCCGAGCTGGCCGAGGCGGACAGGCAGTTGCTGCTCACCCTCGTCCGGACCGAGGCCGAGCGGCAGCGGTTCGAGCACTACCTGGCGGCCCAGCGGGTCGACGGCGTGCTGCTGGCATCGGTCCACGGGAACGACCCGCTGCCCGACCGGATCACGCGGCTGGGCCTGCCGGTCGTCATGAACGGGCGGCGTTCCGAGGGCGAGCCCGTGGCCTATGTGGACTCCGACAACATCGGTGCGGGACGGGCGGCCGTCGCCCACCTCGCGGGGCGCGGCCGCTCCAGGATCGCGACCATCAGCGGGCCGCTGGACATGTACGTGGCCCGCGCCCGTCTGGGCGGCTACCGAGCTGGCCTCGCCGAGGCGGGAATCCAGCCCGACGAGTCGCTCGTGGCGACCGCGGACTTCACCGAGGAGGGCGGCCGGCTGGCGATGCGCGAGCTCCTGGAACGCGCCACCGGCCTGGACGCCGTCTTCGCCGCCTCCGACGTGATGGCGGCCGGCGCGCGCGGCGTGCTGCGCGAGGCCGGCCGGCGGGTCCCCGAGGACGTCGCCCTCGTAGGGGTCGACGACTCCACGGTGGCCCGTCTGATGGACCCGCCCCTGACCAGCGTGCGCCAGCCCATCGAGGAGATGGGCCGGACGATGACCCGGCTCCTGCTCCAGAAGATCGCGGAGCTGTCCCGAGAAGCCGGGGCCGCCCCGGGGCGGGGCATGGGCGAGGAGCCGCGCCGGGTGCTCCCGACGGAACTGGTCGTGCGGGATTCCTCCTGAGCCGCTCCGGCAGCCTGCCGGCCGCCCCGCCTTCCGGCCACAGCACTGGCGTGCCGAGGCCCGGAGCCCCGCGGAAGGGAATGCTTCCGTAGGGCTCCGGGCTCGTCACCTGCCCTGCGTCACAGCGCCGGGTAGGCGTTCTTCATGAGCTCCTGGAACTGGGCGGAGAACCACTGGCCGGCGAGCGGTGCGTCCGGGAGGGCTCCCGACATGCTGTTGCCGTTGCGGACGTTGCCCGTGTAGGTGGGGTCGCACATCCGGTCGAATCCCTTGCCCTCGTTGTTCGGGATCTCCTTGCTCGCCCCGTCGGACTCGCCCGGGGGCTTGATCCACACGTAGGCGTCGATGCCGGCGGCCGGGGCCGCTTGCGGTCGTTCGCCGAGTCCGGCGCCGGACTGGTTGCACCAGTTGCCGAGGTGGATGCGCCGGTCGTAGCGGCCGCCGTTGACGTAGGTGTCCACGTTCGTCAGAGCGCCGGGCCCGGTCGGGCGGGCGGTGCCGCCCCAGCCGTTGCGGGAGGTGTCGATGAGCATGCCGATGTTGGCGTCGAAGCCCAGGGAAACCAGCTTGGTCCGCATGGCTTGGGCATAGGACAGTTCGTCGGTGTAGCGGTTCCAGTCGACCCACTTCGACTGGCGCACGGAGGTGCCGTTGATCGAGTCGTCGATTTTGAAGTGGTCCTCCTTCAGGGCGCTGTAGTTGGCGGTGTTGACGATGAAGCCGTGCACGTTGGAGAGCGTGGAGCCCTCGGCGGTCGCGGCCTGCTTGAACATCTCGGCGGAGGCGCCGAAGTTGTCGTCCCAGCCGAGCCAGCCGTGGTGGCCCGCGTCCACGTAGTTGTAGACGTTGGCGATCGAGCCGAGCTTGTTCAGCGCGTATCCGACGCCCTTGATGTAGTTGCCGTTGGTCTTCATCACGTCGCAGTTGGCGGTTGCAGTGGGGCGGCCGGAGACGTTGGTGACCAGGTTCGGCAGTGAGTCGATCTCGACCGTGGTCACGATCCGCAGCCCGGCGTACTTGGGGTCGGCGAGGATCGCGGCGATCGGGTCGATGTACTGCGTCTTGTACTTGTCTATCTCGGTGGGGCCCAGCTCGCCGTTGGAGGCGAGCGCGGAGCAGTCCCGTCCGGGCAGGTTGTAGATCACCAGCTGGACGACGAGTTCGCCGCTGCCCTTCTGTGTCAGGGCCGCGTTGAGGTGGTCGCGCAGGCCCATCGTGCCGCTCGTGCCCGTGACGAGGGCGATGCGGTCCAGCCATACGCCGGTGGGCTGGTTGGACACCCTGCTGCCGCCCGGTTCGGCGGCGGCATGGGCGGACCACTCGGGGTTCACGTACATCTTGGCGCCGGCGTAGGGGTTGTCGACCTTGCCGCCGGTGGGCGGAGGCGTGGTCGGCGGTGTTGTGGGCGGGGTCGTCGGGGGTGTGGTGGGGGGCTGGGTCGGGTCGGTGGCGCCGTTGCAGGTGATGCCGTTGAGCTTGAAGGTCGCGGGGACGGCGTTCGTGCCGGTGTGCGAACCGTTGAACCCGAAGGAGGTCGAACCGCCCGTGGCCAGCGAGCCGTTGTAGGACATGCTCTTCGCCGTCACGGCGGCGCCGGACTGGGTGATGGTGGCGTTCCAGCCCTGGGTGACCTGCTGGCCGTTCGCGTAGGACCACTCCAGGGTCCAGGAGGCGACCGGGTCACCGGTGTTGGTGACGATCACGTTGGCACCGAAGCCGGTGTTCCACTGGTTCGAGATCTGGTACTCGACCTTGCAGCCGGCAGCGGCGGCGGCGCCGGCGCTGGTACCGAACGCCGTGGCGGTGGCGCCGGCGACGGTGACGAGACTGAGGGCCGCCAGTAAGGCGGTGCGGGGGATGGTGCGGCTCATTTCGCGGGGCCTTTCAGTCAGGGTGCGCAGGCGGTCACGCACCTGGTGCCGAATGGGGGGAGTGCCGTGGTGCGGAGGGGTGCCGTCGTACGGAGCGGGCGCGGTCGTCGGAACCGGGCCGTGGCGCGGTCGGTGAGCGCGTGTCCGCAGGTGTGCTCGCCGCTCTCGCCGGCGACCGGGGGGCCCGGTCCGCGACCGAGGCGAGGGGGGAACGGGTGGGCCACTGGCTCGGGTCGTTGTAGGCGATCCCGGGGACCGGCAGGAAACTGCGGGCCCCGGTCGCATGCACGGCCTGCACCAGGTCCTGTGTGCCGGCGACCGTGTGGCCGATGCCGGCAAGTACCGCCGTCGCGCGAGGTCAGCGCCGCTCCGCCGAGCAGTGTTGACAGGCGCGGGGTGTCGATGAGCGAGTCCTTGCAGCACGTTGCGCCCTGACGGCGTGCCGGCCGATGGAACCGCTCCCACTGGTTGGGGCCAGACCGTAGCGCCAAGTGCCGCCAAGCAAAAGAGGAGTTGAGTAAATTCCTCGCAGATTGCTTTCGACTCTTCACACGTCTTGACGCCGTCGCGTCACCTCTGCACAGTGGGAGCGCTCCCACTGGTTCGGAGCTTGTGCGCAGACGCTCCTCTCATCCCGTCTCCCCCGAGCCGCGAGGAGAACCATCCGCATGCCGTCACATCCCCCACCCGGATTCCACGGACGACGCACCCTGCTGACCGCGTACGCCACGGCCGTGGCCCTCTCCCTCCCCCTGGGCCTCACCGCCGTCGGCGCCACCACCGCCGCGGCCGCGGCCGTGCAGTGCAGCGTCGACTACAAGACCAACGACTGGGGCTCGGGCTTCACCGCCGAACTCACCCTCACCAACCGGTCCGCGACCGCACTCGACGGCTGGAACCTCACCTACGACTACTCCGGCAACCAGCAGCTGACCAACGGCTGGAACGGCACCTGGACCCAGTCCGGCAAGAGCGTCCGCGTCTCGGCCCCGGACTGGAGCAAGACCGTCGCCGCCGGCGCGGCCGTCACCGCCGGCGCCCAGTTCAGCTACAGCGGTACCAACGCCGCCCCCACTTCTTTCGCCGTCAACGGCACTCCGTGCACCGGTGCTCACCAGCCCCCGGTCGCCGTCCTGACCAGCCCCACCGCAGGCGCCGTCTACACGGCGGGCACCCCCGTCCCGCTCGCCGCCACCGCCGCCGCGGCCGACGGCGCCACCGTGGGCAAGGTCGAGTTCTACAGCGACACCACGCTCCTGGGCACGGACACCACGGCGCCCTTCACCCTGGATGCCACCGGCCTCGCAGCCGGTTCCCACTCCCTCTACGCCAAGGCCTACGACAGCCTCGGGGCCTCCGCCGAGTCGGCCCCCGTCGGCATCACCGTCGCCGCAGGCCCCGCGCTCGTCGCCGCCCCCGGGCAGCTCTCCGTGCGCCGCGGGGAGACGGGCACCTTCGACCTGAAGCTCTCCAAGCAGCCGGCCGCGAACGTGACGGTGGGCGTGGCTCGCACCTCAGGCAACACCAACCTCGCCGCGGCACCTGCCGCGCTCACGTTCACCCCGGCGAACTGGAACACCGCCCAGAAGGTGACGGTCACCGCCGGGACCACCGGCAGCGGCTCCGCCGTCTTCACCGCGACCGCCCCCGGCCACGCGAAGGCGGAGGTGACGGTCACCGAGCTGGCCGGCGACTCCACGTACGAGGCCCGCTTCCTCGACCTCCACGGGAAGATCACCAACCCGGCGAACGGCTACTTCTCGCCCGAGGGCATCCCGTACCACTCCGTCGAGACGCTGATCGTGGAGGCCCCGGACCACGGGCACGAGACGACCTCGGAGGCGTACAGCTACCTGATCTGGCTGCAGGCCATGTACGGGAAGATCACCGGGGACTGGACCAAGTTCAACGGCGCGTGGGACACCATGGAGAAGTTCATGATCCCCACCCATGCCGACCAGCCGACGACCGGCTCGTACAACGCCTCCAAGCCCGCCACCTACGCCCCCGAGCACGACCTTCCCTCGCAGTACCCGGCCAAGCTCGACGGGGGAGTCGCCGCCGGTGCGGACCCGATCGCCGGTGAGCTGAAGAGCGCGTACGGCACGGACGACATCTACGGCATGCACTGGCTCCAGGACGTCGACAACGTCTACGGCTACGGCAACGAGCCCGGAAAGTGCTCCGCCGGACCGACCGCGACCGGACCCTCGTACATCAACACCTTCCAGCGCGGCCCCCAGGAATCGGTCTGGGAGACCGTTCCGCACCCCACCTGCGACAACTTCACCTACGGCGGCAAGAACGGCTACCTCGACCTCTTCACCGGGGACTCCTCCTACGCCAAGCAGTGGAAGTTCACCGATGCCCCGGACGCCGACGCGCGTGCCATCCAGGCCGCCTACTGGGCCGACGTCTGGGCCAAGGAGCAGGGCAAGGGGACGCAGGTCACCGCGACCGTCTCCAAGGCGGCCAAGATGGGGGACTACCTGCGGTACTCCATGTTCGACAAGTACTTCAAGAAGGCCGGGAACTGCGTCGGCCCGACCGTCTGCCCCGCCGGCACCGGCAAGGACAGCGCGCACTACCTCATGTCCTGGTACTACGCCTGGGGCGGCGCCACCGACACCTCGGCCGGCTGGTCCTGGCGGATCGGCTCCAGCCACGCACACAGCGGATACCAGAACCCCCTCGCCGCCTACGCGCTCAGCGAGTACGCCCCGCTGAAGCCCAAGTCGCCGACCGGCGCCACGGACTGGGCGACCAGCCTCGACCGGCAGCTGGAGTTCTACCGCTGGCTCCAGTCCGACGAGGGCGCCATCGCGGGCGGCGCCACCAACAGCTGGCAGGGGCGCTACGCACAGCCCCCGGCCGGGACCCCCACCTTCCACGGCCTCTTCTACGACGAGAAGCCGGTCTACCACGACCCGCCGTCCAACCAGTGGTTCGGCTTCCAGGCCTGGTCCATGGAGCGGGTCGCCGAGCTCTACCAGCAGACGGGCGACGCCGCCGCCAAGACCGTGCTCGACAAGTGGGTCGGCTGGGCCCTGTCGAAGACCACGATCAACCCCGACGGCACCTACCGCATCCCCTCCACCCTCCAGTGGTCCGGCGCCCCCGACACCTGGAACGCGTCCGCTCCCGGCGCCAACGCCGGCCTGCACGTCACCGTCGCCGACTACACCGACGACGTGGGCGTGGCCGCCGCCTACGCCAAGACCCTGACCTACTACGCGGCGAAGTCCGGGAACGCCGAGGCCAAGCGGGTCGCCAAGGCCCTGCTCGACGGCATGTGGGCCCACCACCAGGACCCGCTGGGCCTCTCCGTCCAGGAGACCCGGACCGACTACAAGCGCTTCAACGACCCGGTGTACGTGCCCGGCACGTGGACCGGAAAGATGCCGAACGGTGACGCGGTGAACTCCTCGTCCACCTTCGCCTCGATCCGCGGCTTCTACAAGAACGACCCGGCCTGGCCGAAGGTCGAGGCCTACCTCGCGGGCGGCGCCGCGCCCGTCTTCACGTACCACCGGTTCTGGGCCCAGGCGGACACCGCCCTGGCCATGGGCTCGTACGCGGAGCTGTTGGAGTAACTGCCCGCCCCGGCCGGAGGGCGGCTCCGCGTACGACGAGGCCGGGCAGTCCGCGAGGACCTGCCCGGCCTCCGAGCGGTTCACAGTCCCAGTGCCAACCGGTAGTACGCCTGGTTCCAGCGGAGATCGCGCCGGAACTGCTTCGGGGTGGTGGTCTCGTCGATGAGGGCGAGTTCCATGCGGAGCATCTCCGCCAGGTCGTCGAGGTGGTCGGAGGTGAGGGCGGTACTGAGGAGGGTGTGGTGCGGTCCTCCGGCCGTCAGCCAGGATCGGTGGAGGTCCGCAGGTCGGGGTGGGGCCGCCAGACCGCGCGGGCGACGGGCAGGGCGGGCAGCGGGTGAGGGGGCGCCACCACGTCGCCCGAGGACGACCTGGTGGTGGTGGCGCTGGAGGACGGGCGGGTCGTCGACGGACACCTCAGGCCGTCCACCGACACCGAGACCCATCGGTGCCTCTACCGGGCCTTCCCCTCCATCGACGGCGTCACCCACACGCACTCGGCGCACGCCGTCGCCTTCGCCCAGGCACGCCGCCCGATCCCCGTGCTCGGCACGACACACGCCGACACCTTCAACGGGCCCGTCCCCGTGACGGCGGACCTCACCGCCGAGCAGTGCGCGCAGGACTACGAGTACAACACCGGACAGGTGATCGTCGCCCGGCTCGACGGCGACCCCCGCCGGGCCGACGAGGTCCCCGGCGCGCTCGTCTCACGGCACGGCCCCTTCACCTGGGGTGCCACCGCGAAGGCCGCGCTGGAGAACGCCATCGTCTGCGAGGCCGTGGCGGAGATGGCGCTGCACACGCTGGCACTGGGCTCCCGCCTCGGAGACACCTCGGAACCGCCGAGGCATCTGCTGGAGCGGCAGTTCACCCGCAAGCACGGACCGGACGCCTATTACGGCAATGCCCCTCACGCCCCTGCCCCGGGCGTCTGAGGCCGCGCACCGCCTCACGCTGCGGCGACCTGCGGCAGGCTGCCGACGGCCCGCGGCGCCGGCGGGGGAGGGGGCGTCGGGCGGTCACGAGGCTGTCGCCCGCACCGCGTGACCACCCCCCGCTGGGTGGACGCCTCGCGGTCGCCGATGCCGCGGTGCCGGCCGAGCGCGACCACCTGCGCCGCCTCCACGTGGTGCACGACCGGGAGCGCGTCCGTCGATGTCCGGGTATCCAGGTGGCCGACCGGTGCGCTGGACGGCAGCTCGATCCCGGCCGGCGGCGGGCGTGGCTCGGGGGGTGGGGCTCCTCTGATCGTCGGTTTTGGGCCACCGGTTCACGTGTGCCGAAGCTGTGGTGGCAGTCGGCCCGTTCTCGGATGCGGTTCGCTCAACTACCGGTTCGTACCGGTGGCTTGACGGGTCCGTCAGGCGCCTGGCTTCATTGGGAGCGCTCCCACCCTGCCCCTCATCCACCGAGGAAGGCTCACCGTGCCCCCAGTCACCTCCGCCCGCGGCGTGCCACGTCGCGCGGCCGCCGTGCTCGCCGGCTTCGCGCTGGCGGTCGGCGGCCTGTCCACGACCGCCCTGACCGTTCCGGTCGCGGCTGCCGCCACCATGGCCGCCGCTGCCGACTCGCCCGTCCGGGTCAACCAGCTCGGCTACCTGCCCGACGGTCCCAAACGGGCCACCGTGGCCAGCTCCGCGACCGCCCCGCTCGCCTGGCAGCTGCGTGACGCCTCCGGTGCGGTGGCCGCTTCGGGTGCCACCGTGGTGCGCGGCGCCGACCAGGCGTCCGGCCAGTCCACGCACCTGGTGGACTTCGGCGTGTACACCGGCACCGGCACCGGTTTCACCCTGGTCGTCGATGGCCGGACCAGCCACCCCTTCGACATCTCCGCGTCGCTGTACGACGGACTGCGCGCCGACAGCATGTCGTTCTTCTACCAGCAGCGCAGCGGCATCGCGATCGACGCCGCCCTGGCGGGCGGCAGCGCGTACGCCCGCCCCGCCGGGCACCTGGGCGTCGCCCCGAACAAGGGCGACACCGGCGTCCCCTGCCAATCCGGGGTGTGCGACTACCAGCTGGACGTGCGTGGCGGCTGGTACGACGCGGGCGACCAGGGCAAGTACGTGGTCAACGGCGGCATCTCGGTCTGGGAGATGGTGAACTCCTTCGAGCGCGCCCGCCGTTCGGGCGGCGAAGCGGCGCTCGGCGATGCGACGCTGCGGGTGCCGGAGCGCGGCAACGGGACGCCGGACGTGCTGGACGAGGCCCGTTGGGAATTGGAGTTCCTGCTGCGGATGCAGGTCCCGGCCGGGAAGCCGATGGCCGGGATGGCCTTCCACAAGATGCACGATGCCAAGTGGACCGCCTTGCCGACCCGGCCGGAACTGGATGCCGAACAGCGTGAGTTGCACAAGCCGTCGACTGCCGCGACGCTGAACCTGGCGGCTTCTGCCGCGCAGTGTGCCCGGGTGTACGCGCCGTACGACGCCGCGTTCTCCGCGCGCTGCCTGGACGCGGCCCGCCGAGCCTGGACGGCCGCCAAGGCCAATCCGAACGTGCTCGCCCCGGCGGGCGACAGCACCGGCGGCGGTGCGTACGAGGACGCCGACGTCTCCGACGAGTTCTACTGGGCGGCGGCGGAACTCCTGGCCACCACCGGCGAGTCCCAGTACCGGGACGCCGTCACCTCCTCCCCGCACCACGCCAAGCCCGTCGACGCGTTCTGGTGGGGTGGCACCGCGACGCTCGGCCGCATCACCCTCGCTACCGTCCCCGGAGTGACCCTGCCCGCCGACGACGTGACCCGGCTGCGCGGCCTGCTGACCACGGCCGCCGATGGCCACCTGTCCACGATGTCCGGAAAGGGCTACGCGGTACCGCTCCCCGCCACCGGGTACGTGTGGGGCTCCAACAGTTCCGTCACCAACAACGCGATGGTGCTGGCCGTAGCGTACGAGATCACCGGGCAACAGCGTTACCGAGACGGAGCGTTGGAGTCCTTGGACTACCTGCTCGGCCGTAACGCGCTGGACCTCTCCTACGTCACCGGCTACGGCGAGCGCCACTCCGAGAACCAGCACCACCGGTTCTGGGCGCATCAGAACGACGCCTCGCTGCCGCACCCGCCTGCCGGTTCCTTCGCGGGAGGGCCGAACGCCGGCCTGGAGGACCCGGTGGCCAAGGAGAAGCTCGCGGGCTGCGCACCGGCGGCGTGCTACGTGGACGACATCGGCTCGTACTCCACCAACGAGGTGGCCATCAACTGGAACGCCTCGCTGGCCTGGCTGGCGGCCTTCGCGGCTGAGCGGCGCGGCGCCCCGGCGGCGCCCGTGGTCGAGGTGGCACCGGCAGCCGTGACGGTCCCGGAGGGCGGCTCGGCGCCGGTGGGCGTGCGGCTCTCGGCCGCGCCCGCGCAGAACGTGACGGTGACGGTGGCCCGGAACTCCGGCGACGAGGACCTGTCGGCAGCCGCGACCCTGGTGTTCACCCCGGCCAACTGGGCGACGGCGCAGCAGGTTTCGGTCCTCGCCGCGCAGGACGCCGACGCGTCGTCGGGCAGCGCGACATTCACGGTCGGTGGTCCTGGCGTGCAGTCGGCGACGTTCACGGCGACGGAGGCGGACGACGACGCGTCGGCGGCCTCCTGCACGGTGGCGTACCGGATCGACAATGCCTGGGGCAACGGTTTCACCGCGACGGTGACCGTGAGGAACACCGGAACCTCGACGATCTCCGGCTGGACCCTTGGCTGGAGCTTCGCGGGTGATCAGCGGATCAGCAACGGCTGGAACGCCACGGTGACCCAGTCGGGCGGCACGGTCACCGCCCGGGACGCCGGGTGGAACGGCACACTGCAGCCCGGCGGCAGCGTGGGCTTCGGCTTCCAGGCGACGTATTCGGGCACCAACGCGATCCCGGCGCGCTACACGCTGGGCGGTGCACTCTGCTCCTGAACGATCACCACGCCCCGCCTGCCCGCCGCACCGGAATCTCCGGTGCGGCGGGCCGCTCTCGGTGGGCTCAGCTCTGCTGGAGGGAAGTCAGGGTGAACGCGAAGTGGCCGGGCCGAGTTCGAGCCGGTGCTGAGGCAGGACACCGGGTCCCACGGCGGCGGTGCCGAGGCCCTGGACGGCGTGGTTGTCCGCGCGGTTGCCGTTCTCCTGGGGGCGCACGTAGAGCGTCTGCAGCTCGTCCACGGTCGCGCGGAACCGTCCGACGCGAACCGCCTGACGCGAGTCGGGGTAGGCCTCGACCCCGGTGCCGAACCACTCCACCTGGGACCGGTCGCGGGAAGCTCCCAGTCGAGTCCGATGCGGGCCAGTGAGCGGGACCCGTTCCTGTGGAGGAGATCCTGGTACTCCTCCGGGCGGGAGGGCCGGGTCCACCATGGTGTCGGGGAACTCGTCGCCCCGCTCCGGCCGGTGCCCGACGGGTTCGGCGTGCACCCGCAGGCGCAGGCTGTCACCGTCGCTGTCCCAGCGGTAGGTGGTGAGGTAGCCGGAGTTGCCCGCGGCGGCGGCGCTGCGGACGATGACGGTCAGGCCGTGTGCGTGCGGGGAGAGGGAGACGGTGCGCCGCCGCAGCCGGTCGAGACCGCGGCCCTTCCAGTAGGCGGCGTCGCGCTGGGACCAGCCGCTGGTCGTTGTCGGTGGGGGCGCGCCACAGGTTCAGCCGTGGGCCGCGGAGGGGAAGTCCGCCGATGGCGAGCAGAGCTCCGGCGGACCGGTCGAAGCGGCCGGGGCCGAGGAGTATGTGCTCGCCCTCGCCCTCGCCCTCGCCCTCGCCGCGGGCCGGGCCGGGCGGGCCGATCGGCCGGCGGCGGCCCGTCGCGGAGAGCCGGAGCTGTCCCCAGGCGACCACGTGGCCTTCGGGGGCCCAGTCGGCGGGCTTGGCCAGCTCCGCCTGGACGGTGAGCCAGCGCTCGCCCCCGCCGTCCTCCCCGTCCTCCCCGTCCTCCCCGTCCGGAGGGTCCAGCCGGGGCAGCGGCAGCCGGCCGTGCTCCCCGGCCGTGAGCTGCGGTGTGGGCAGCACGCCCCGGGCCAGCTCGACGCCGTCGCGGGCCAGCGACCAGGCGAACCGCAGATGGGACAGGTCCAGCACCGCGTAGCGGTTCTCCACGGTGAGGGTGTCCGCCTGCGGGCCGGGACCGATCAGGTATTCGGTGAGCCAGCCGGGCCCGTTCCCCATGGCGTGGGCGAACTCGGTGAGCAGGAAGGGCTTGCGGTTGCGTGGGTCGTCCGCCGGGTCGCCCGAGCCTCCTCGCGCCGGGTAGGAGACCTCGCCGGGCAGGAGCTCCCCCCGTCCGATCCGGGCGACGGCCGCGGGCGGCCGGTACATCTCGCCGTGGACGCCGGTGTACTCGCCGAGCCGGTCGCCCTCGTAGTGGATCGGCCGGGACGGGTCGCGCCGGCGAACCCACGCGGACATGGCCCGGAGGTTGTGGCCGTCCCCGGCCTCGTTGCCGAGGAACCACAGGATGACGCTCGGGTGGTTCTTGTCCCTTTCCACGGTCCGCTCGATGCGGTCCAGGTAGGCGTCGTGCCAGCGGGGGTCGTCGGAGGGGTTGCGCTGCCAACGCTCGGGGTCGACGCTCTCGAAGCCGTGGGTCTCCAGGTCGCACTCGGCCATGACCCACAGCCCGAGCTCGTCACACAGGTCGAGGAACGCGGGATGCGGCGGAGAGTGCGCGGTGCGCACCGCGTTGATGTGGTGCTGCTTCATCAACTCCACGTCACGCATCGCTTCGAGCGAGAGCGCACGGCCGTGATCGGGGTCGAACTCGTCCCGGTTCACGCCGCGCAGCACCACTCGGCGGCCGTTGACCCGGAGCACCCCGGCCTCGTCGACGGCCACGCTGCGGAACCCGAACCGGATCCGGACCCGCTCGCTGCCGGTGGCCAGGTACGCCTCGTAGAGCTGCGGATCCTCCGCGCTCCAGGGCCGTACCGCCGCGAAGGCGAACTCGGCCCCGGCCGGCTGGTCGTGGATCCCGAGGGCCGGGATGTCGATCCGCACCGGCGCGTCCGCGTCGGCCTCCACCCGGAGACGTCCCGCGGCGGTCTCCGCGTCGTAGTCGGCGTGCACGAAGACGTCCCGGATGCCGCCCGCGGGGCGGGCCAGCAGGGACACGTCGCGGAAGATGCCCGACAGGCGCCAGGTGTCCTGGTCCTCCAGGTAGGTGCCCGCGGAGAACTGGTGCACCCGCACCGCCAGCACGTTGCGGCCGGGCCGCAACCGCTCGGTCACGTCAAACTCGGCCGGCAGACGGCCCAGGTGGCCGGCAGGTCGAAGGTCCGGCGGTAGTCCCCGGTCTCGTTCTCGTCCGGGAGAAATAGCGTGCGGACATGCGCAATCCTCCGGCGGTCGTAGGTGATGCGCGCGACCGTACTATCGAAGGTGTCTTGCGGGAAGCGCTGCCCTCGGTGGACGACGACGGAGTGGAGCCAGGATGATCCTGGCTCCACTCCATGGTGCGGGCCTGTCACTGGAACTGTGCGAAGAACCTCCAGATCTCTCCCTTGGTCCAGGTGGTGACGCCGCTCTCGTTGGGGGAGCCGTCGACCGGACCGGGCAAGTGGCCTCCGTCGAACGCGGCCCATTGGACCGGGTACCCGGCACGGCAGCCCGAGTAGACGGTGGTGATGTGCGTCCGGCTGCCCGGCGCGGGCTCGCGCGGGCTCTGTGCAGTGCAGCCGTTGTTGCCGACGAACCTGTCGCGCAGGGACCTTCCTTGCGCGATGTTGAGGACGGAGTCGCCGACGCCGTGGATTCCGAAGTAGGCGATGGGCTGGGTGCCGCCGCTGCACCCGCTGATCTCGCCGCCGGAGATGACCGCGACGGCCCTGAAGACGTTCGCCCGGGTGCATGCGAGTGCGTAGCTCATTCCGCCGCCCCAGCTGAAACCGGTGGCGAAACGCTGCGCCGTGTTGACGCAGAGGCCGCCCTCGATCCGCCGGATCATGTCGTCGACGAAGGTGACGTCCTCACCGCCCGGATTGGCCCAGCCGTTGTCGAGGCCCTGGGGGGCGACGAGGATCGCGCTGTTGTCGGATTGTTCCTGTTGGCCGTAGTAGGACCAGGCGTTCCCGCTCGTTCCGCCCGAGGCGACGTCGCCGGCGGTTCCGCCCCGCCAGTGGAACGCGAAGATCAGCCGGTAGGGCCGGCTGTTGGAGTAGTTGGCGGGGACCCTGAGGATGAAGCTGCGGCTCTTGCCGCTGCTCTGGATCGTGTGCGTACCGCTCGCCACCGTCGGGGCGCTGCCGCATCCACCACCGCCGGACGACAGCTTGACCATCTGCCATTGCTGGTTGGCGCCGCCCCAGTCGGTGTACTGGACGACGTTGCCGCCGTCGGCGGTGGAAGCGCCCTGCACCTCGACGGCCTTGCCGCTGTTGCGGTTGATCAGCCGGACGTGGCCCGCGTCGGAGTCGGCCAGGCGGAACTGCTGGTTGGCCCCGTTGCCGTCGGTCCGCTGTGCGATCGAGGCACCGTCGGCGGTCGAGGCGCCGGCCACGTCGAGGACCTTGCCCGAATGCCGGGCCTTGAGCCGGTAGAAGCCGCCGCCGGAGTCCACGAACTGCCACTGCTGGTTGGCTCCGTCGTTGCGCGTCCACTGGCTGACCCGCGCGCCGTCGGCGGTGGACACGCCATAGACGTCAAGCGCCTTGCCGCTGTTGCGATTGACCAGGACGTACCAGGCATTGCCGTCCACCGTCGCCGCCTCGGCGGGCGTCGGCTTCACCGCGAAGAGAATGCCGATCGTGAGCGTCGCCGCCACCACGGCGGCCAGCCGGGACCACCAGCGATGCCTTCGTGGAGGGGCGGGGGAAGCCGCACCGTAGGTCTTCATCGGTTCACCCTTTCGCCGTGGCAGGCCGTCAGGTGCGGGTCCAGCGCTGGTTGCTGCCGCCCGAGCAGGAGTAGAGCTGGATCAGGGTGCCGTTGGCGGTCCCGTTCCCGGCGGCGTCCAGGCAGAGGCCGGACTGGACTCCGACGATGGATCCGTCGGAGTTGAGGCGCCACTTCTGGTTTTCGCCGCCCCAGCAGCTGTAGATCTGGACCTTGGTGCCGTTGTCGGTGCCGGCGGCGTCCAGGCACTTGTCGCCGTAGACCCTGAGCTCGCCCCCGGCGGTGTAAGACCACTGCTGGTTGATGCGGTTGTTGCAGTCCCACAGGTTGAGCTGGGTGCCGTCGGTGGTGCTGGCACCGGGCACGTCCAGGCAGCGGCCCGAACCGACGCCCTTGACCGGTCCGGACCCGGGCGTAGGGGTCGGAGTGGGGGTGGAGGAGCCGGCGTTGAGCGCGTTGAGCACGGAGGTGTAGGCGGGCTTCTTGTTGCCACTGCCGTCGAACAGCAGCGGCGATTGCTCCGACCGCCAGGAGTCGGTGTCGCGCACACCCCAGACCGTGATGCCGAGGCAGCGCGGGACAGCCAGGCAGTCGTTGGTCACGTTGGCGTAGGTCGTGGCCGAGGCGCCCTGGATGTCGAGTTCGGTGACGGCCACGTCGACGCCGAGGGCGGCGAAGCTCCGCAGGGTGGTGCGGAAGTTGCTGTTGTACGGGCTGTCGTTGTTGAAGTGGGACTGGAAGCCGACGCAGTCGATCGGCACTCCGCGCTGCTTGAAGTCCCGGACCATGGCGTACATGGCCTGGGTCTTGGCCCAGGTCCAGTTCTCGACGTTATAGTCGTTGTAGCAGAGCTTGGCGGCCGGGTCGGCGGCACGCGCGGTCCGGAAGGCGACCTCGATCCAGTCGTTGCCGGTGCGCTGAAGGTTGGAGTCGCGCCGGGCTCCCGAACTGCCGTCGGCGAAGGCCTCGTTCACGACGTCCCACTGGACGAGCTTGCCCTTGTAGTGGGCCATCACGCCGTTGATGTGGTTGGTCATCGCCTGGCGCAACACGCTGCCGCTGAGGTTCTGCATCCAGCCGGGCTGCTGCGAGTGCCAGGCCAGGGTGTGGCCGCGTACCCGCTTGCCGTTCTGCACCGCCCAGTTGTAGACGCGGTCACCTGCGGCGAAGTTGAACTGGCCCTGCTGGGGTTCGGTGGCGTCGATCTTCATCTCGTTCTCGGGTGTCACCATGTTGAACTCGCGGCCCGCGATCGTCGTGTACGCCGAGTCGCCCAGCCTGCCCGAAGCGACGGCGGTGCCGAAGTAACGGCCGCTCTGCGCCGCCGCGCCACCGAGCGTGCTCTCGGCGGCCTGTGAGGCTGGCGGAACCACCAGCATGGCGGCCGAAGCGAGGACGCCTGCGACCAGCGCTGTGCGAAGAACGCCGATCTTCCGGCGGGCGGTGGATGGGGGAATGGCATTCGAGCCCATGAAAGAGCCTCCAGGACAGAAATCACGGAAGGATTGGAGCGCGGCAGAGTGAATCCGCGTGAATGGCGCCCGCGTCCATGGCAAAGGACGCTCACCGGTCAGGGCGTAAAGATTCAAGGCCGACACCCGGCACTCGGACGCAGACGGGGGGTATCGCCTCGCGCTCAGTCTGGAAACACCGCCGAAACATGTCAAGAGTTTCGAAAGGGTTTCGAGAATCCGCTCACTCTGAATAGCCCAATAGCCGCTTTTCATAAAGTGATCCTCGTCGAAAATATTTCGACGACGATCGCTCGACTGGACTGCAGCTGAAAGATCAGGCGAAATCCGAACGGCGGCCCCTGAGGAGAGACCCCGCCATGAACGGGTATTTCCTTCGGTTCGCCTCTGGGTGGGTCAGTAGCCGTAGATCATCTTGTAGGCGACCTCCGGCAGGAACTGTCCGGCCGAGGAGCCGGCCCCGACACCGCAGTTGCCGTCGGACTCGCCGGGGACCTTGATCCACAGCAGCATCTCGGCACCGCCGCCGCGCTGGGTGGGAGTACCGATCCGGCGGCCGGCGGGGTTGCACCACTCGCCGTTGGAGCCGTTGCCGTTGCGGCTGGTGTCGACGACGAACGGCTTGGTGTAGCCGTAAGAGCCCAGGGCGGAGTTGACCGCGTTGCCATAGGCGGTGTTCTGGTCGGTGGTGAAGTAGTTGGAGACGTTCAGCACGAAGCCGCGCGCCCCGCCGACCCCCGCGGCGGCGAGCTGCTGCGCCATGGTCGAGGCGCCGATCCAGCCGGGGTTCCCGGCGTCGAGGTAGACCCAGGTGTTGGGTGCCTTGGCCTTGAACTGGGCGATCGCGTTCTTCAGCATGGCGTTGCGCTCCGCGATCTGAGCAGCTGTCATGCAGCTCTCGTGGCCGAGCGCGTCGGGTTCGAGGACGACGACGGCCGGGCGGCTGCCGATGCCACTGGCGAAGGCGGCGATCCAGGCGTCGTACGCGGCGCGGCTCCCGGCGCCGCCGCCGGAGTGACCGGCGCAGATGTCCCGGTTGGGGATGTTGTACGCGACCAGGACCGGCAACTTGTCGTAGGAGTCCGCGCGGCCGACGTAGGCGCCGGTGGCGGCGCCGATGTCGCCGCTCCAGCTGCCGAACCAGCGGGCCGCCGGGGTGTTGGCGATGGACGTCCGGATCGCCGCCGCCCGCCCGTCGCCGGGGTTCGCGTTGGTCCACCGCAGGGCGGAGTTGTCGGGGTCGGTGTAGAAGCCGCTGGTCATGGTGGTCGGGTCGGCGGCGTACGCCGGGCCGGCGTTGAACAGGGCGAGACCGGCGGTGAGGGCACCGGCCAGCAGGGCGGATGCGGCGCGGACGGACTTGCGCATGGTGCTTCCTCCGGTGGGGGTGGGGAAGTGGAAGCGCTTCCGGTTTTGGTGTGGGGTTGGATCGCGCTGATCGGATGATTGGGGCCGTCGCCGGGGCGTGTCAAGTGGTTGAACACGGAAGTACCGACGTGGCCGGTATGGCGTCATTGGTTGGAAGCGCTACCGGATCGAGACCAAGGGCGGCATCCGCGTGCAGGTCCGAAGTCGGGGCGGTGATGGAATCATGGCCGCTGTTCGCTGTTCGCTGTTCGCTGTTCGCTGTTCGCTGTTCGCTGTTCGCCGTCCGCGTGAGCCCGAGGAGCAGTTCTTCCATGGAGCCGTCACCCAAGCGCATGCCGACTCTCGACGAGGTGGCCGCACGCGCAGGCGTGTCGCGCACGGCGGCCTCCCGGGTGATCAACAACGCCCCGCACGTCAGCCGCGCCAAGCGGGAGGCGGTCCAACGGGCGGTGAGGGAGCTGGATTTCGTGCCCAATCCGTCCGCGCAGGCCCTCGCGACCCGCAGGGTCGGAGCGGTGGTGCTGGCGGTCTCCAGCGACGAACCGGGGCTGTTCGCGGACCCGTTCTTCGCGGAGGTCATCGTCGGCGTCAGCGCGGCGCTGGAGCAGACCGAACTGGAACTGATCCTGCTGCTGGCCAACACCCCGCGCGGCCGGGAGAGGTTCGAGCGGCTGTTGCGCTCCCGCCGGGCCGACGGCGTCATGCTGATGGCGCTGCGGGGCGACGATCCGCTGGGCCGCCTGGGCGAGGAGGTCGATCTGCCCGTCGTCTTCGGTGGGCTCCCGCTCATCGGGGAGCCCACGTGGTACGTGGACGCCGACAACCGGGGCGGTGCCCGCCTGGCCGCCGAGCACTTCGCGCGCACGGGCCGCCGACGGCCCGTCATGATCACCGGCCAGGTGGACACCAGGGCGGCGGTCGCGCGGGAGCAGGGGTTCACCGACGGTCTGACCTTGGCCGGCCTGCCCCTGTTCGGGGTCGAGCCCGGGCAGTTCACCGAGGAGGGCGGCGCCCAGGCGATGGAGCGGCTGCTCCGGGCGCACCCCGATCCCGACGCGGTGTTCGCCGCCTCCGACGCGATGGCCATCGGCGCTCTGCGCACCTTGCGGGCACGGGGGTTCCGGGTGCCCGAGGACGTCGCGGTGATCGGCTTCAACGACCTGGCGAGCGCCCGGCACACCAGCCCGCCGCTGACCACGGTCCACCAGCCGGTACGGGCGCTGGGGCAGGAGATGGCCAGGATGCTGGTCAGTGCCATCGAAGGACACCGGCCCAGCCCGTTGATCCTCCCGACCCGCCTGACCGTGCGCGAGTCCGCCCCCGACCTGCCCGCGTCCGCCTGACGGGTGGGCGCTTCCGGCAGCGCCGGCCCGATCCGACGCGAGCGCCTCCCCCTCGATTTCCCTTCGCCGCGAGCGGCTCGTGGCGATCGGGGGCTCGGCGCGGGGTCAGATGAATCGCCACAGGTGGTCGTTGGTGCCGTTGTCGTCCCAGAGGACGGTCTGTGCTCCCTGGGCGGTGGAGGCGCCGGAGACGCCGAGGACGCGGCCGCTGTTGGCGCACTGGATCCTGAAGGTGTCGCCACCGCCATGGCGCAGGCGCCACCGGTGGTCGGCGGTGCCGTTGTCCGTCCACTGGACGATCCGGGCGCCGTTGGCGGTGCCGCCGTTCTCCACGGCGAGGACCTTGCCGCTGTGGGAGTTGCGCAGGCGCAGGTACCCGCCGGTGTCGACGACGGCCGTCCAGAGATGGTCGGCGGTGCCGTTGTCGTCCCACTGGACGGCGAGGCCGCCGTCGGCGGTGGACATGTCCCGCACACCGAGGACCCGCCCGCTGGCGACGTTCTGGATGCGTCTGGCGCCGTCGGGGACGAACTGCCACTGGCTGGCGGGGGCGCCGGTGTCGGGCACCTGTACGGCCGCGGCGCCGTTGGCGGTGGCGCCGCCTTCGATGCCGAGCAGCTTGCCGGTGTGGACGTTGCGAAGCTTGTGGTAGCCGTTGCCGGCGTCGACGAGGGTCCACCGGTGGTCGGCGGTGCCGGTGTCGGCCCACTGGAGGATCGGGGCGTTGTCGGCGGTGGACATGTCCTTGACGCCGAGGACCTTGCCGCTGTGGAGGTTGCGCAGCCGCAGTGCGGTGCCGTCGACGAGGAGGAGCCAGGCGTGGTCGGCGGTGCCGGAGTCGGTCCACTGCAGAGCGAGGGCCCCGTCGGCGGTGGACATGTCCCGGATGCCGAGGACGAGTCCGCTTGCCGCGTTGACGAGACGGAAGCCGGGAGTGTCGGTCCGCCAGTAGACGGTGTAGTTGAAACCCTGGGCGTCGTGGAAGGGCGCGAGGTCGACCTTGCTTCCGTTGGCGGTGGCCGTGAAGGCGAGGGCGGTGCCGCTGGTTCGGGTGATCGAGGAGGGGTCCAGGGCCGGGAGGGAGGACAGTGTGGTGCTGCCGTAGTTCCCGGCGAGGACGGCGGGGCCGTAGGTGATCGCCGCGACACCGGGGTTGTCGTTGGCGGCCTGGAGGGCCACGCGCATGGGGAGCTTCACGGTGACGGTATCGCCGGAGGCCCAGGACCGGGTGAGCGTGGCGTAGGTGCCCGGACTGGCCGTGACGGTCTGGGCGACGCCGTTGACGCTGACGGTGGCGCCCGAAGTCCATCCGGGGATGCGGACGCGCATCGACCAGGTCCCGCCGACGCCGCCGGTGACCTTGAGCGTCGTGGTGTCGTCGGCCGGGTAGGAGGTGGTCTGGGTGACGGTGATGCCTCGCTGGGTCCAGTCCAGGACGGAGGGGAGGAACAGGTTCACGGTCAGGGTGGTGCTGCCGTCGTGGAAGTAGACGGAGTCCATCAGCTTCGTGTTGGACTCGACGCCCGTTCCCTGGCAGCACCAGAACGTGTCGTAGTCGGTGCTCCAGGTGCCGCCGCCCCACGCCGGGCCCATGCCGCGGCGGCCGCCCGGGTTGAGGGGGGTGAAGTAGGTGACGTGCCCGTGGGGGTCTGCCGGGTTCTGGGCGCCGATAACGTGGTTGAGCAGCGCCTTCTCGTAGAAGTCGAAGTACGACGCCCGGCCGGGGTCCAGCTGCCACAGTTCCCGGGTCAGCTTGAGCATGTTGTAGGAGTTGCAGAGCTCGCAGGTGTCGGGGACGAGGAAGCCGGAGACGGCGTTCGGGGCCCGGAAGTGTTCGGCCTGGCTGTTGCCGCCTATGGCGTAGGTGTGCGAGGTGGTGCAGATCGTCCAAGCGTTGGCGGCGATGTCGCGGTAGCGGGTCGTCCCGGTGGCCTTGTACTCGCGGACGGCTCCTATCCACTTGGGCACCTGCGTGTTGGCGTGCAGACCGTTCAGTTGGTCCAGGTTCGCGGCGAGGGGATCGAAGACCGCCGCATGGTCGAACCGCTGGGAGGTGGTCAGCCAGTGTGCGTCGCCGGTCTGTTGGTGGAGGTCGGCCAGCACCTCGTTCATGCCGCCGAACTCGACGCCCATCAACGACTGCATCGTGCTCCGGCTGAGCGCGGCGGTGCGCCGGTCGACCCAGCCGGCGAGCGCGAGGAGCACGTCGCGGGCCTGCGTGTTGCCGATGAGGCGCCACACGTCGAGCAGACCGGCCATGGTCTTGTGGACGCAGTAGTACGGGACGTTCCCGTTGTTCAGCGTGCCTGCTTCGAGGCGGGTGAAGTCGGCCTCGGGGAAGCCCGACAAGTAGCCGGCGGAGAAGCCCGCGGCGGAGTTGTTGGCCTGGCACTTGGCGAGTTCGGCCACCATGCGGTCGGCCTTGTCGCGGCAGGTGGTGTCCCCGACCGCGGCGTAGGCCTGGGCCCATGCCGTGAGGAAGTGGCCCTGCACGTGGGTGCGGAAGGGGAACGCCGGGTCGTCCCAACCTCCGGTCGGGGCCGCGGCGTTGGTGGAGAGCCGGTGGTTGGAGCGGAAGTTGTACAGCAGGCGGTCGACGTCGATGAAGCGGAGATAGGCCAGGGTGCGGTTCTGATTGTCGAGCCAGCGGCTGCTGGTGAGCCGGACCTGACCCAGGTCGAACGGGAACGCCGACACTCCGACGTCGGACCTGACCGGGGGCGTCTGCGCCGCCGCGGAGCCGATGTTCAGTACGGGGCCGACCGCCGCGGCCACGGCCGCGACGCCGGTCGCCTTGATCATGGCGCGGCGGCTGAAGGGCGGAACCGGCATGGCGAACTCCAGGGTCCGTGAGAGATGAGGGTGCCGCGCACAAGGACGGTCGGGCTTCGAGCGGCGGCTGCGAGGTCGGTGCGGCGGCTGCCAGTCTGCGCACGAGTGTTAACGCTCACAATTGACGTGTCAATACTTTCGACGGGCGGCGGCGACACGGCCGTCCCGGGCACCGCGCGCAGCTGCTCCAGGCGATCGATCCGCTCCCGGCACCAGCGATGTCAGCGCCTGTCCGGCGGTTCCTGTGGGCTCGGGTACGTGATGTCGAACCACGTGAAGTGGGCTTGGTTGGTGGAGGGACGGCCGTTGGAGGTGGCGTATAGGCCGAGCTGGACGCTGGTGAACAGCGGGGTGAGGAAGGTGGCTTCGACGGTGGTCAGGTCCTGCCATGCTCCGTCGGGTGCCGCGTGGGCGAAGGTGTGGCTGAAGCCGCGGATACGGACCCCCAGGCGAATGGGGCCCGGGGGGACGGGAACGCCGGCCAGGACCTCGGCCCCGCGGCGGAGGGTGAGTCCCTCCGCGGTGCGGAGGAGGAGGAGATGGGTGTCGTCGTCGAGGACTACAGCGAGGCCCGCCACTTCGTCCGGTGCGGCGGGGGTGAAGTGCAGTTCGGTGGAGACTTCGCAGTCGGGCTGTTCCTGGGGGCGGGCCAGGAGGGACGGGGTGGTGCGTTCGCCGATGCGGTCGGGGCGGAGCTGGAGGCGGAGCCCGTCGCCGGTGGTCCAGAACCGCTCCGGCGGTGTGCGCAGGCTGCTCCAGTCCGCGGAGAGCGTGGCGAAGTCGTCGTGGACGGGGCGGCGGAGGTCGGTGTGGACGACGGGGGAGAAGACCGGCCAGCCCGCGTCCCAGGTGATCCGGCTGAGGAAGGTCTCGCGGCCGAGGGCGGAGCCAGGGCGAACGCCCAGGAGGACGGCCCGCCAGTCGCCGTTCGGGGTTTGGACGAGGTCGGCGTGCCCGGTGCAGGTGACCGGACCCTTGGCGGGCGGTAGCACCGGATTGCCGGGGGCGCCCTCGTAGGGGCCGGTCACGCGGTCGGCGCGGGCGGCCACCACGCTGTGGTCCACATCGGTGCCGCCCTCGGCGGTGACCAGTAGATAGGTGCCGCCGGTCTTGTAGAGGTGCGGGGCTTCCGACCATCGGGCGCCGGGATGGCTCCCCGACCACAGGACGTGCTCGGGTCCCGTCAGCCGTCGTTCCCGGGGAAGGTATTCGCGCATCCAGATCTCGGTGCGGCCCGCGGCTTCGTCCACGACTCGTGCGGCCGTGAACCAGGCCCGGCCGTCGCCGTCGCCGTCGCCGTCGCCCTCGCCGTGCCCGTCGCCGTCGTCCGGCCCGTCGTCGAAGAACAGCGACGGATCGAAGCCCTCACCGTCCAACCAGTGGGGCTCCGACCACGGCCCCGCCGGGTCGGTCGCCGTGACGACGAAATGGCCGGGGCCGTCCATCAGCGTGCAGACGAGATGGAAGACCCCGTCATGGTGCCGGATCGTCGGTGCGAACAGACCCCGAGAGGGCTCGCACCCGTCGAGGTCGAGCTGGGACGCCCGGTCGAGCGCGGAGCCGATGCGCCGCCAGTTCATGAGGTCGCGGCTGTGGAACACGGGAAGGCCCGGGAACCATTCGAAGCTGGACGTCACCAGGTAGTAGTCCGCTCCCACCCGGCAGACGGACGGGTCGGGCCGGAACCCGGGCAGCACGGGATCACCGAAGTAACCGGTCATGGAGCCGGGACAATCTCGACCGGCACGGACAGCACCCGGTCGGCCGTCGGGTGACGTACGGGGCCTTCCAGAGTGAAGGAGCCCTGGAGCGGAAGATCGCCGCTGGACCGTCCGACGGCCACGCCGATCTCCCCGGGCTCCACTCTTCTGCGCAGGTCGAGCCCGGTGAAGGAGGTCCGGTCGGCATGGACCGAGAAGGTGATCCGGGCGGCCGCGCCCGGCCGCAGTTCGACCCTGGCGAATCCGGCGAGCCACCGCTGCGGCCGGACGACGGACGCCACGGGGTCGGAGAGGTACAGCTGGACCACTTCGGTCCCGGCCACCTCGCCGACGTTGCGTACGGTGACCGAAACGGCGACGGCCCCGTCCGTCGCGGCGACGGGATCCACGGAGAGCTCCGAGCAGGTGAAGCTGGTCCAGCTCAGCCCGTGTCCGAACGGGAACAGCGGGGTCGGGTCCACCGAGCTCCAGTCGGTGTGCCCGCCGAGCCTGGCGTGCAGGTAGGTGCCGGGCTGGCCGCCGACCTGGCGGGGGATGGAGACGGGCAGCCGCCCGGTCGGTTCCGCGGCACCGCTGATGATCCGGGCCAGCGCCGTCCCGCCCTCCTCGCCGGGGAAGAAGGCCTGCACCACGGCCGAGGCGCGCTCGGCCAGCGTGCCGAGCGCGTAGGGCCGCCCGGAGACGAGGACCAGGACGGTCGGCACCTCCGAGTCCAGAACGGCGGAGGCGAGTGCGGCCTGGTCGCCGGGCAGTTCGAGGGTCTCTGCGTCGCAGCCCTCTCCGGAGGTGCCCCGGCCGAACATGCCAGCCCGGTCCCCGAGCACGAGCAGGTTCACGTCCGGATCGTCCGCGGTGACCGTGAACCCGGTGGCGGTGAGCGCCTCGCCGAGCGTCGGGATCTCCAGCCCGAGGTCGCCGGGCAGCGCGACGTGGTTGGGGAAGGAGTAGCAGCCGAGGAAGGACTGGGGGTCGTCGGCGTAGGGCCCGCTGATCGCGACCCGGCACGGCCGCAGCGGCAGGATGCCGTCGTTGGCGAGCAGCACGGTGGACCGTTCGGCCAGGAGCCTGGCCAGTGCCCGGTTCTCGGGCGGGTCGAGGTCGACCGGCTCGGGTTTGACGGGTTCCCAGTTGGGGTCGAGCAGGCCGAGCTCCGCCTTCTGGAGCAGGACCCGTTCCGCGGCCCGGTCGACCAGCTCCTCGGGCACGCTTCCCGCCCGCACGAGTTCGGTCAGCTGCTCGCCGTAGCACCGGGCCGTGGGCAGCTCCACGTCGATTCCGGCGGTCAGCGCCAGCGCGCCGGCCGCGCCCCGCGATCCGGCGACACCGTGCCGGGTCTCCAGGAAGGAGACGGCGTAGTAGTCGGCGACGACCACACCGCTGAACCCCAGCTCTCCCCTGAGCAGTTCGGTCAGCAGCCGTTCGTCGGCGGCCACCGGAACGCCGTCCACGTCGGTGTAACTGTTCATCACCGACCGGGCGCCCCCCTCGCGCAGTGCCCGTACGAAGGGCTCGACCAGTACGTCGGCGAACTCGCGCGGTCCCGAGGCGACGGGGGCCATGTTCCGGCCGCCGCGCGAGGCCGAGTACCCGGCGAAGTGCTTGAGCGTCGCCACGATCCCGGCGCCCTCCAGGCCCTGCACATAGGCGGTGCCGATCGCTCCGACGAGATAGGGGTCCTCGCCGATGCACTCCTCGGTCCTGCCCCACCGGTAGTCGCGGACCACGTCGAGCACCGGAGCCAGCCCCTGATGGACGCCGGCCCGCCGCATCCCCGCGCCGATGGCGGCGGCCATCCGGCGCACGAGTCCGGGATCGAAGGAGGCGCCCCAGGCCAGTGGCCCGGGGAAGACCGTCGCTCCGAACGTCATGAACCCGGTCAGGCACTCTTCGTGGGCGATCGCCGGTATCCCGAACCGGCCGGCTCCGGTCACCTGCCGCTGGAGCGAGGCGAGCCGCTCCATCCCGGCTTCCGCGGTGATCGGGGCGGTGCCGTACACCCGGGTGAGCTGGCCGAGGCCGTGGGCGACGATGTCGTCGAGGCCGGGCGCGGACTCGCCGGAGTCGTCCTCCATCGGGGCGACGGGTGCGCCCGGATCCGAGGGCAGCGCCCAGAAGCCGGCGAGCTGACCCGCCTTCTCCTCCAGCGTCATCCGTTTCAGCAGATCGGCGACTCGTACGGGCACGGGCAGGAGGGGGTCACGCCAGGGCTCGGTCAAGGAGTTCTCCTAGGAACGGGGCGGGGCGGTGGAGAGCCGGACCTTGAGCTCGGTCGAGAGCTCCATCCGGGGGCTGACCAGGGGCTGGCCGTCCAGGAGCTGGAAAAGGGTGCGGGCGGCGAGCCGGCCCATCTCCTCCAGTGGCTGGCGCACCGTCGTCAGCGGCGGTGACAGCCATCCGCACATCGGCAGGTCGTCGAAGCCGACCACGCTGAGATCCCGCGGGACGCTCAGCCCGGCCTGCCGGGCGGCTTCGTAGACGCCCATCGCCTGCTGGTCGCTCCCGGCGAAGACGGCGGTCGGCGGTTCGGGGAGGGCGAGCAGTTCCCGGGCGCGCTGGAACCCGCCCTCGTGCTGGAAGTCGCCGAACCGGATCAGGTCGCGGTCGACCTCGATCCCGGCCCGCTCCAGCGCGGCGCGGTACCCGTCGATGCGGGCCTGGCTGCAGAGCATCTCCTTGCGCCCGCCGATCGCGGCGATCCGGCGGTGCCCCAGCTCCAGCAGGTGCTCGGTGGCGGCGAGGCCGCCCGCCCAGTTGGTCGCGCCGATGCTCGGCACACCGTTGCCCGGCAGGTCGATCGGGTCGATGACGACCAGCGCCACCCCGGCCTGTTCGACCTGGGCGCGCTGCGCCTGGGTGACCGAGGCGGTGACGAGGATGACGCCGTCACTGTGGTGCAGGACCGGCAGTGCGGCCCAGCTCGAAGGCGTGGCCTCGCCCGGCGGGACGAGCGATACGACGGTGCCGACGCTCCGCTGGGCGCACTCGGCCTCGACGCCGCGCAGTATCTCCACCGCCCACGCGCTGTCCAGACCGCCGATGATCAGGTCGACCAGGCCGGACCTGCGGGCCCTGGCCTGCGCGCCGGGGTGGAGGTAGTTGTGGGAGCGCAGCAGGCCCTCGATCCGTTCGCGTGTCGCGGGTGCGACGTCGGAGCGGCCGTTGACCACCTTGGACACGGTGGCCTGGGAGACCCCCGCCTCAGCGGCGATGACGGCCAGGGTCGGGCGCTGCTCGCTCAACTTCTCTCCTCCGCGCGGACGCCTTGGGCGGGCGACAGGTATCGCAAACTTTCGAAGAGTTTCCGGGCGGTGCGACCTGGTTGTCAAGCGACAAGAAGCTTGGTGCTGAGGGAAATTCGGTAAGAAGGCTTGACCGTGAGCCTTCACGTTCCTAGTTTGTGGCAGCGTCAATTCGAGAATGTTACGAAAGATTTTCGAACCGACTGAATCCACTGAACCGACCGGGCCGGCTGAACCGACCGAACCGCACCGGCCGACCCGTACCGGCATTCCCCACCCGGAGGTCCCATGGCCAGCACACCCCCGAGTCGACGAACCTTCCTCGCGCTCTCGGGCCTGACCGCTCTGTCCGTCCCGCTCACCGCGGCCTGCGGCGGCGGGGGCTCCGGCCCGGGGTTGGCGGCCGGCGGCAAGGTGTCCTTCGCGTGGTGGAACATCGCCACGACGGAGCCGGGCAAGTCCCTGTTCCCGCAGATCTCCTCGGCGTTCACGGCCGCTCACCCGAACATCACGATCAAGACGACCTCGTTGGAGAACGAGGCCTTCAAGTCCAAGCTGACGGCCAACACTTCCTCGGGCAGGCTCCCTGACGTCTTCCAGACCTGGGGCGGCGGCGTTCTGCGGCAGCAGGTCGACGCGGGGTTGGTCGAGGACCTCACCGAGGCGTTCGGCTGGTCGTCCGAGCTCACCCCGGTCTCGCTGCAGGCCTACCAGTTCGAGGGCCGGACCTACGGGGTGCCGTACGACATCGGCATGGTCGGCTTCTGGTACAACAAGAAGCTCTTCGCCCAGGCCGGGATCACCGCTCCGCCGGCCACCTGGGCCGAGTTCCTCGAAGACGTCAAGAAGCTCAAGGCGGCGGGCGTCACTCCGATCGCCCTCGCGGGCAAGGAGAAATGGCCGGGCCACTACTACTGGGCCTACCTCGCGATGCGCGTCGCAGGCCTCCCCGCGCTGCAGCAGGCCGCGACCACCAAGGACTTCACCGGCGCCGGCTTCGTCCGGGCGGGCACCCACCTCAAGGAGCTGGTTGACCTCCAGCCGTTCCAGACGGGCTTCCTCGGTGCCGGCTACTCCACCCCCGGCGGCCAGGCCGCGACCATGGGCAACGGCGCGGCCGCCATGGAGCTGATGGGGCAGTGGGCGCCGTCGGTGCAGAAGGACGCGGGTGCGGACCTCGGAGCGGACCTGGGCTTCTTCCCCTTCCCGACGGTCGAAGGCGGCGTCGGCCAGGTCACCGAGGTGTTCGGCGGTGGCAGCGGGTTCGCGCTGCGCAAGGGCGCCCCGAAGGAGGCGCTGGACTTCCTGAAGTTCTTCGTCCTGGAGAACGAGTCCAAGCTGCTGTCCTCCAACGGTTACCTGCCGGTGGTCAAGGGCGCGGAGAGCCAGCTCACCGAGCCCAACAGAAAGGTGGTGGCCGACAGCCTGGTGAAGGCGACGGGCTTCCAGCTCTTTCTCGACCAGGCCTACCCGCCTGCGGTGGGCCAGGAGGTCAACGACAGCGTCGCCGACCTCATGGCGGGCAAGAAGACGCCCGAGCAGGTCACCAAGTCGATCACCGAGGCTGCGAAGGGTGCCTAGCCCCGTGTCCACCCTGACCGAGGAGCGGACGCGGGAGGCCGGGCCGGTGCGCCCGCCCGCCCCCGAACGGTCGCTCCTGCGCGGGCTGGGAAGCTGGGCGTCGGTCGCCTGGTTCCTCGTCCCGGCTCTGGTCCTCTTCCTCGTCTTCGTCCTCGCACCGATCGCGGTCGCCGTCTGGACCGGCTTCTTCACGTGGGGCGGGGTCGGCCCCATGGACGACTTCGTCGGCTTCGGGAACTACGCGAGGCTCTTCGATGACCAGGTCTTCCTCGGCGATCTCGGGCGCGGGCTGTACCTGATCGTCCTGTCGGTCATGGTGCAGTTGCCCTTCGCGCTGTTCACCGCGGTCCTGCTCAACCAGCGGCTGCGGGGCCGGGCGGTCTACCGGATGCTGTTCTTCGCGCCCTACGTCCTGTCCGAGGTGGTCACGGCGGTCCTCTTCACGATGATCTTCCTTCCCGGTGCCGGCCTGGCCGACCACCTCGCCGGCCTCCTCGGCCTGGAGGGGCTGCAGGGCAAGTGGCTCGCCGATCCCTCGACGGTCATGCCGACCCTGTTCGTGGTCATGACCTGGAAGTACTTCGGGTTCCACATGATGCTCTTCCTCGCCGGCCTGCAGAGCATTCCGGCCGAGATCCTCGAAGCCGCCTCCATCGACGGCGCCGGCGCCTGGCAGCGCTTCCGGAACTTGACGCTGCCGCTGCTCGGGCCGACGATCCGGATCAGCGTCTTCCTGTCGATCATCGGGGCCATCCAGCTCTTCGACCTCGTCTGGGTCATGACGGCGGGCGGGCCCAACCACTCCTCCGAGACGATGGCCATCTCGATGTTCCAGTTCGGGTTCAAGCGCTACCAGGTCGGCTACGCCAGTGCGATCAGCGTGGTGCTGTTCATGATCAGTCTGGTCTTCTCCCTCTTCTACCAGCGCTACGTGCTCCGCCGTGACCTGAGCGGGGCCATCACCTCGGGAGGCGGCCGATGAACGCCCGCAGGACGGCACGGGGCCTGTCGCTGCACGCCGTGGTCTGGCTGATCGGCGCGTTCGTCGTCGTGCCGCTGATCTACGCGGTGATCTCCGGGTTCAAGAACACCGATGAGCTGACGACCAACCCGTTCGGGCTGCCGGAGCACTGGGAGACCGGCAACTACACCGGCATCCTCGGCGACGGGATGTTCTGGCGGCAGATCGCCAACAGCGCGGGCATCGCGATCGGCACGACGTGCTGCACGGTGGCGGCGTCCGCGATGGCGGCGTTCGTGCTGGCCCGTTACGCCTTCCGGGGCAGGGAGCTGTTCTACACGCTGTTCACGATCGGGCTCATGTTCCCGTTCGCGGTGGCCGTGCTGCCGTTGTTCCTGCTGCTGCGGACCTTCGAACTGCTCGACAACCCGCTCGGAGTGATCCTCCCGCAGGCGGCCTTCGGGCTCCCCATGACGATCATCATTCTGCGCGGCTTCTTCCGGACCATCCCGGCGGAGGTCGAGGAGGCGGCCGTCATGGACGGCTGCGGCAAGTTCCTCTTCTTCTGGAAGATCCTGCTGCCGATGGCGCGTCCGGCGCTCGGCACGGTCTCGGTGCTGGCGATCGTCGCGAGCTGGAACAACTTCTTTCTGCCGCTGCTGGTGTTCAACGACCCGAAATGGCAGACGATCCCGGTCGGAGTCCAGCAGTTCCAGGGCCAGTACTCGACCGACTACGCGCTCGTCCTCGCCTACATCGTGCTCGCCATGGTCCCCGCCCTCGCGTTCTACGCCGTCGCCGAGCGGCAGCTGATCGGCGGCCTCACCGCGGGCGCCACCAAGGGCTGACCCGTCCCGCACGACCTCGCCCCCGAGGAGACATCGTGAAACGCCTCACCGCACTCGCACTGCCACCTTTGTTAGCGCTAACATCAACGACGGGCGTGGCCGCCCCCGCGCGCAACGCCATCGACTTCCGCACAGCGCACCAGCCCATCGACGGATTCGGCTTCTCGATGGCCTTCCAGCGGGCCGACCTGCTGCACGGCGCGCGCGGCCTCGGCCCGGCCAAGCGGCGCGAAGTACTCGACCTGCTGCTCAGCAAGGACAAGGGCGCGGGCCTTTCGATCCTGCGTCTGGGCATCGGGTCGTCGACCGACAGGGTCTACGACCACATGCCGACGATCCTGCCGGCCGATCCTGGCGGGCCGGACGCCACACCGAAGTACGTCTGGGACGGCTGGGACGGCGGCCAGGTCTGGCTCGCCAAGGAGGCCAAGGCCTACGGCGTCAAACGGTTCTACGCCGACGCCTGGAGCGCCCCGGCCTTCATGAAGACCAACGGGAGCGAGAACAACGGCGGCGAGCTGCGGCCCGAATGGCGTCAGGCCTACGCGAACTACCTCGTGCAGTACACGAAGTTCTACCGGCAGGAAGGCATCGGGATCACTGACCTGGGATTCACCAACGAACCCGACTGGACGGCGACCTACGCGTCGATGCGGTTCACCCCGCAGCAGGCCGTCGACTTCCTCAAGGTGCTCGGGCCGGCCGTCCGCGCATCCGGACTGAAGACCGAGCCGGTCTGCTGCGACGCCGCGGGCTGGGACCGGCAGGTCGCCTACACCGAGGCCATCGAGGCGGACCCCGCCGCCGCCAAGTCCGTGCGGACCGTCACCGGCCACCGCTACAGCGGTCCGACTGCGGTCCCGCAGCCGACCGACAAGCCCGTGTGGATGTCGGAATGGTCGCCGGACGGCGCCACCTGGAACGAGAACTGGGACGACGGCAGCGGCTACGACGGTCTCGCCGTCGCCGCCGACATCCACAACACCCTGACCACCGGCAACGCCAGTGCCTACGTCTACTGGACGGGCGCCTCCCTCGGCGCGACCCGGGGGCTCATCCAGCTCGCCGACCCCGGTGACGACTACCGGGTGTCCAAGCGGTACTGGGCCCTGGCCGCCTTCAGCCGCTTCATCCGGCCCGGCGCCGTCCGCGTTCCGGTCACGCACGCCGACCCGGCACTGCAGATCACGGCCTTCCGCAACATGGACGGCAGCCGCGTGATCGAGATCCTCAACACCGCGACCACCGAAAGCTCCGCCGAATTCTCCCTCCGCGGCGCACACGACCGGCACCCCGACGGCTACGTCACCGACGGGACCCGCTCGATCACCCCGGCCGACATCGTCTCCACGCACGGCACGACCCTCACGGCGACACTCGCCCCGCGCGCGCTCACCACGATCGTCCTCGACTGAACCGCCCGCACCCCGAGGAGCAACCCGCCATGTCCGTTCACCTGCCCGCTCCCCTGTCCCGGATTCTCACCGCCCTGTCCGCCGCCATCTGCCTCTCGGCCGGTCTCGCCGCAGCGCCCGCAGCCGCCGAGCCCCGTCCCAGGACGCTCGGCGAACTGGCCGCGAAGCACCACAAGTACTTCGGCTCCGCCACCGACAACCCCGAGTTCACCGACGCCGCCTACCTGAAGCTCCTCGGCAGCGAATTCGGCCAGACCACCCCCGGCAACGCCATGAAGTGGTACGCCACCGAGCCCGAGCGCGGCGTCTTCGACTTCACCGACGCCGACAAGGTCGTCGCGTTCGCCAAGGCCCACCACCAGAAGGTCCGCGGCCACACCCTCGTCTGGCACAACCAGCTCCCCGCCTGGCTCACCGAGGGCACCTGGACCGCCGACGAGCTGCGCGCCATCCTCAAGAACCACATACAGACGGAGGTCCGGCACTTCAAGGGCCAGGTGATCCACTGGGACGTCGTCAACGAGGCCTTCAACGAAGACGGCACCTACCGCGAATCGCTCTTCTACAAGACGCTCGGCCCCGGCTACATCGCCGACGCACTGCGCTGGGCCCACGAGGCCGACCGGCACGCCAAGCTGTACCTCAACGACTACAACGTCGACGGCATGGGTCCCAAGAGCGACGCCTACTACACCCTGATCAAGCAGCTGAAGGCCGACGGGGTCCCGGTCGAGGGCTTCGGCATCCAGGGCCACCTGGCGCTCCACTACGGCTTCCCCGCCGACGTCCAGCGGAACATGCAGCGCTTCGCCGACCTCGGGGTCGATGTCGCGGTCACCGAGCTCGACATCCGGATGACCCTCCCCGCGACCCCTTCGATGCTCGCCACCCAGGCCACCTGGTACGCCGACTACGTCAGGGCCTGCCTGGCGGTCAGGAGGTGTGTCGGCGTCACCATCTGGGACTACACGGACAAGTACTCGTGGATCCCCTCCGTCTTCCCCGGCGAGGGCGCGGCGCTGCCCTACGACGAGAACCTGCTGCCCAAGCCCGCCTACCACGCGATCAGGAAGGTGCTGGGCGGATGATCGGGACGGCGATCGTCGGAACGGGCGGGATCGCGGGCATCTGCCACGTTCCGGCCCTCCGCGCGCAGGCGCACCGGGCCCGGATCGTGGCGGCCGTCGACGTGGACGCCGCCCGCGCCGAGGCGTTCGCGGCCGAACACGGCGTCCCCGCGGTCTACACCGACCTACGCACGATGCTCGAGGAGCAGAGGCCGGACCTCGTGCACCTGTGCACGCCTCCGTTCCTGCATGCCGAACAGGCCGTGGCCTGCCTGGAATCGGGGGCGTGGGTGTGGTGCGAGAAGCCGGTGGCCCGGTCGCTGGCCGAGCTCGACCGGATCCGCCGCGCCGAAGGGCCCGCCTTCGCGGGCGCGGTGTTCCAGCACAGGTACGGCTCGGGGTGCCGGTACCTGCGCGACCGGATCACGGCCGGCACCCTGGGCCGTCCGCTGGTCGCGCAGTGCGTCACGGCGTGGTACCGCGACGACGCCTACTACGAGGTGCCCTGGCGCGGCACCTGGGAGAGCGAGGGCGGTGGCCCGACCCTGGGCCACGGCATCCACCAGATGGACCTGATGCTCGCGGTGCTCGGCGAATGGACCGAGGTACGGGCGATGGCCGGCCGCCTCGCGCGCGAGGTCCAGACCGAGGACGTGTCCGCTGCCCTGGTCCGGTTCGGCGACGGAGCCCTCGCGACGGTCGTCAACAGCGTCCTTTCCCCCCGCGAGGAGAGCTACCTTCGCTTCGATCTCACCGACGCCACGGTCGAGCTGCGGCACCTGTACGGCTACTCCAGCGCGGACTGGACCTTCACCACAAGGTCACCGGGCGTGAAGTGGGAGCCGCCGGAGGATGTGCCCAGCTCGCACACCGCCCAGCTCGCGGCCTTCCTGGACGACTACGAGGCGGGGATCCGGCCCGACCTCGGCAGGCCCACCATGGAACTGGTCACCGCCCTGTACAAGGCCGCGATCACCGGCCTGCCGGTCCGGCGCGGAGAGATCGACGCGGCCGACCCGTTCTACGGTGCGCTCAACGGAGGGCGCCCGGGGGTGTTCCGGTGAGGTTCGAACTCCTCGAGAACGAGGACTCGCTGATCGTCCGGGCTCGCGACGTCGACCTCTTCCGGTACGTGCACCGGCCGGTCGTGGACCCCTTCGAGGCGCCGAAGCCCTACCTCCATCCGGTGCGCACGCTCGCCGGCGACGTGGTCACCGGGTACCGGCCGCACGACCACCGCTGGCACAAGGGCATCCAGATCACGGCGTCGTGGGTGTCGGGGCAGAACTTCTGGGGCGGCGGCACCTACCTGCGCGGCCAGGGCTACGTGGACCTGCCGAACCTCGGCACGATGCGCAGCCTCACCGTCTCCGCCGAAACGGGCCACGGCCGCGCCGTGATCACCGAGGATCTGGCCTGGCACACGATGGCGGGGGAGCACTGGGTCGACGAGCGCCGCACGCTGACCGCACACGACGTCGGGGCCGACTTCTGGACCCTGGACGTCACCACCTCGCTGACCAACGTCCGCGACAGCGGTCTGATGTTCGGCAGCCCCGGCACGCAGGGCAGAGAGCTCGCCGGATACTCCGGCCTGTTCTGGCGCGGCCCGCGCGAGTTCACCGGCGGCGAAGTGATCGGTCCCGCGATGGGCGAGCAGGGCGACTGGCTGGCCTTCACCGGCGCGCACGACGAGGTCGACCGCTCCTCCACGCTCCTGTTCCTGGACGATCCGGACGCCCCCTGCCACTGGTTCGTCCGCAGTGAACCCATCCCCGCCGTCAACCCATCCCTGGCGTTCGGCAAGGAACTGCCGCTGGCCCCGGGTGACACCCTGTCGCGCCGCTACCGGATCGTCGTGGCCGACGGCGCATGGACCCCCGGGCGCCTGTCCCGCCACATCGCGGAACACCCGCGGTGACCCCGCTCCCCGGGGGCGTGGGAATCTCCGGGCTGACCGTCTACGACTGGGAAGCCGCCGACGGGCTGTGCGGCGGCACGCCCCACATGCACCTCGTCTGCTCCGAGGCCTACGTCGTCATCGACGGCGCGGGGAGCGTACAGACCCTCACCACCTCCGGTTTCGACGAGACCCCACTACTCCCCGGCGACGTCGTCTGGTTCACCCCCGGCACGATCCACCGCCTCGTCAACGACGGAGGCCTGCGCCTCGTGGTGCTCATGCAGAACGGCGGACTCCCCGAGGCGGGCGACGCCGTCTTCACCTTCCCTGCTCCTGTGCTGGCCGATCCCCACGCCTACCGCAGGGCGGCCGGCCTGAGCGGCGACCGTTCCGCGGCCGCCCGCCGCCGCCGCGACCTGGCACTGGAGGGTTTCCTGGCCTTGCGCGAAGGCGGGCTGCGGGAGTTCCACATCGCGGCCCACCGCCTGAAGAGCGAGCTCCTGGACGCCTGGCGGATCCGCTGGCGCGACGGCGCCCTCGCCGCGGCCGTCACGACCGGCCGTCAGCTGGAACGGCTGAAGGCCGGAGACCTCTCCCACCTCGACGACGGCGAAGTGTCACGGCTGGAGCGCCCGCAGCACCAGCGCTTCGGCATGTGCGGCCGTCTCCACACCTATCCCGTACCCGACCCCTCGACGCGCCCGCCCCGCGGTCCGTCGGGGTCACCCCGCCCCCACTCCCCGAAGGAGCTCTTCTGATGTGGTCTCGCCCTCCCTCCCCGGTCCACCTGAGACGACGCCTGCTCGCCGTCCTCACGCCCTTGCTGCTCCTGGTCGCCTTCCTCGGGGTGCAGCCCGCCGGCGCGGCGACGGCAGTCGACCCCAACGCCTCGTACGTGCTGGTCAACCGCAATAGCGGCAAGGCCCTGGACGTCTACAACCTGGCGACCAGCGACGGGGCCCGCATCACCCAGTGGACCCGGAACGATCAGAACCAGCAGCAGTGGCAGTTCGTCGACTCCGGCGGCGGTTACTACCGCATCAAGTCCCGCCACTCCGGCAAGGTGCTGGACGTCCAGAACGGGTCCACCGCGAACGGCGCCGCGATCGTCCAGTGGGCCGACGTGAACGGTACCAACCAGCAGTGGCGGCTGGCCGACAGCTCGGACGGCTACGTGAGGCTCATCGCGCGCCACAGCAACAAGGCCCTCGAAGTACAGGGCGGCTCCACCGCCGACAACGCGAACATCGTCCAGTACGACGACTGGGGCGGCACCAACCAGCAGTGGCAGCTCGTCCGGGTCGGCGCCGGCAACCCCGGCCCGTGTGATCTTCCGTCGACCTACCGCTGGACATCGACGGGCCCGCTGGCGCAGCCCAAGCCCGGGTGGGCCTCGCTCAAGGACTTCACCGTCGCCCCCTACAACGGCCGGCAGCTCGTCTACGCGACGACCCACGACACGGGGAAGAACTGGGGCTCGATGAACTTCAGCCCGTTCACCAACTGGTCGGAGATGGCCTCGGCCGGCCAGAACGCGATGTCGACGTCCACCGTCGCGCCCACGCTCTTCTACTTCGCGCCGAAGAACATCTGGGTGCTCACCTACCAGTGGGGTGGTGGGAGCGCCTTCTCCTACCGGACGTCGAGCGACCCCACCAACCCCAATGGCTGGTCGTCACAGCAGGTGCTCTTCTCCGGAAGCATCGCCGGCTCCGGAACAGGACCGATCGACCAGACGCTCATCGGTGACGGCACGAACATGTACCTGTTCTTCGCCGGTGACAACGGCAAGATCTACCGGGCGAGCATGCCGATCGGGAACTTCCCGGGCAGTTTCGGCTCGAACTCGACCGTGATCATGAGCGACACGACGAAGAACCTGTTCGAAGCCGTTCAGGTCTACAAGCTCCAGGGCCAGAACCGCTACCTGATGATCGTCGAGGCGGACGGCTCGCAGGGCCGCTACTTCCGCTCGTTCACGGCCACCAGCCTGGACGGCACGTGGACGCCCCAGGCGGGGAGCGAGAGCAGCCCCTTCGCCGGCAAGGCCAACAGCGGCGCCACCTGGACCAATGACATCAGCCATGGCGAGCTGATCCGCACCACCGCCGATCAGACCTTCACCGTCGACCCCTGCAACCTGCAGTTCCTCTACCAGGGGCGCGACCCCAACGTCGGCGGCGACTACGGCTTGTGGCCCTACCGGCCGGGTCTGCTGACACTGCAACGCTAACGACGTGACACGGGTCCGGCCCCGGACTGGAGCCGGCGTGGCGGGCTCGGCGGAAGGCCGAGCCCGCCCGGGTCACACGAAGGGACCGACGCGCATACGGCGACGTCGATCTACACCGCCGACCGTCCTGGTGCGGAACCGGACGGCCGCCACCTGATCAAGGACGCGAACGGTCACGTACATGCGGTGGGCTTCGCGGCGTCCGACTACCCCAGCAGTACACCTCCCCGGGGCGACTCGCCCTCCTGAGCGAGGTCAAAATCCACATCGGCACCGGTCTCGGCATCGCGGGAACCGCCGAGGAGAAGGAGGGGCGCGCACGTGGAGGACGGGGCGGCGTCCGAGGCCTTCGGGGAGCTGTCCGGTTCCCCGAAGGCTGGACGGAAGCCGCGGTCAGCTGAGGTGGAGCCGGCGCAGGGCCATGACGGTCCCGTCGGGGTGGAGGGAGACGGGGCCCCGCCATTTGGCGTCCCAGGAATCGGTGTGCCATGAGTCGCGGAGGGCATGGGCCTCGTGGCGGTACTGCTCGACCCTGCCGTCGCGGAGATGGTCGAAGAGGTCCTCCGCGAGGCCGGAGAAGGCCTCCACCCGGACGCCGTTGAGGCGGAAGACGTGATCGGTACCCGCGAACCTCTTGCCGTGGATGGTGTGGGTGACGTCCTGGACGATGCCGGTTCCGGCGTGGGTGAAGGCCTCGAAGTGCCCCTTGCCCTGGCGCCTCGTGAGGTACCGGGCAGTAGGTTCGCCACCTCCGGTGAAGGCCATCAGCCCCGCGGCGTCGGCCTGGGCGAGCACCCGGCCGAACCAGCCGCACTCCTCGGGGCGCACGTGGTATCCGACCGGTTGTTCCTCGTTCGGTTCGGCCGGTGCGTCGATGCCGGGGGCGATGCTGCGGTCCTCGACCGGTGGATCGAGGTGCAGAGCCTTCGCATCGTGCAGGATGCCGTCGCCCGGGGCCTGGAGCACGTAGAGCGTGATGCTCTCGCTCTTCTTGGGGAGCGTGGTGCCGAAGACGAAGGCCGGCGTTTCGTTGTACGTCCCGATGTGGATGCCCTCCACGTCGGCGGAGGCGGTGGCGAGCTGCTTGTGCACCTGGGCGGCGTTGCCGTGGGTGCCCTTGCAGGTGACCGGGATGACCCGGGACGGCTCACCGGGCCGCCACACCTCCAGGAAGAAGCCCGGCCGACGCGGGGCGCTGCTGCGTCCGGCCTCCTTTCCGGTCAGCGTCCAGCCGGCCCGCATGGCTATCTCGGCGTCGATGACCGAGACCGAGTGGTCCGGGTACTGCGCGGCGAGCACGCGTCGGGCGAGTGCCAGGGCGAAGCCGATGCCGAGCTCGCCCGACTGGGTGGCGGCGTAGTGGCGCCTGGGGTTGCGACCCTCGGTCGACAGTGCCATGTAGCGGCCGTCGTTGGCGGCCAGAGCCTGGCAGTACTTCAGGCTGGCCCAGTTCTCGGCGAGCCCGCGCCCCGCGCCTTGACGGGCGAGGACGTCGGCCCGCCCCAGGGAGTGCAGGACGTCCCAGGGCGTGAGCTGGAGCGATACGCCGAGTGGCTTCACGGGTAGGGGCCGGAGTTCTGGTTTGCGGCGGAGAGGAGCCTGGTTCTTCTCCCGCTTGGCCTTGTCGTCTGTGGTCGCAGCCTTCGCAACGCTGCCCGCAACTCCGATGTTGAATGAACAGCCACGTTCCACGGCTGCGCGAGATCCCTCAGCACGTCTGCTCGCTTCAATCCGCTGCCCCCCTACGTCCGTATGGGTGTTACAGGCCGACGTCGCAAGCTACGTGGGGGAGTAGGGGCGCATGAAGGGCGTAAGCGTGCACATCGGGCGTGACCTCGTCGAGGTGGCAGGAGGCGGCATCTTGACCGCGCTGGCCCGCTTCCCGAGGGCGCCAACGTGCTCGCGATCAGGGTCCCGGAATCGGGGGTCCCTCCACCGCCAGAAGCCCGCCGGCAGTCCCCGCAACGTCTGGCCCGGAGACCGTACCGGAGATCACCCGACAGGGCCGCCGCCCACCTTAACCTCGCCGACGGCACGGAAATCCGGGTAAGCCCCAAGGCCACCGTAATCAACCTCGTCGAGGTCTGACTGTGACGACCGGTGCTGCAATCCAGCTCTAGAAGGTGCAAAACCTCACGATTGTGCCCGTGGAAGAGCACGCTGATGCTGACTTTTGCTGACTTTGAAGGACTCGCAACGCTCTGACCTGCAGAAACGCTGAGTGATCCTTTGGTTCTGGAACTGGATTGGACGGTCACGCGAGGATATCGCACAGGCTCGCCAGGACTGGATCGATGGGACGAGATTCGGCGAGGTGAAGGGGTATGACGGCCCTCCACTTCCGGCTCCTGACCTGCCCCCGGCCCACCTCAAGCCGCGCGGTCGAGTGCGCTGAACTGCGATAACTGGAGAGAGGCGGCCCTGCGGGGCGCGAGTCAGATGCCTTCCGGTTGATGAATCCTCGGCGCTTCCGATCGCGTCCCGTGCTTGCCCTTCGATGGTGCGGGGCCTTCCCCCTCTGTGGGCGTCCGTGGGTGGGTGTGTGTCTACGAATGCTGACCCAATGCTGACTTTCCTGATGCTGCGTCAGGTCGGGCTTCGGGCAGGTGCAGACGCCGAAGCGGCTTCGTCGGCGATCGGCGCTTGTCTGGAAGTTGTCCCCGGCCACGTACCAGTCGGGTTGCCCGCTGCGCTCCGCAATGGCCGGACCGAGAGTCTGATTGCTTGGGCGTTACCGCTTGTAGGGAGCCGACAACCCGTGCAGCGGCCGTCGAAGCGGTCTCCCGGGAAGGGGACAGCGGGTGAATGCCGCGTGTGTTTGACCCCGGGTGTGCAGGTCCGGCAATCCGGGGGCGAGGTCCGGGTGCTGGCCTGCGAGGTAGTCCAAAAGTGAGCGCGATCCAGCTGTGGGCGCAGCCGCTGTGAGCGCGCCGGGCCGATACCGGCGGGCTGGGTCGCCTGTCCTGCTGTAAGGGCGTCGTACGGGGTCCGGACGTCGAGGCTGTAAGCGCGGCCGACTGGGAGAAGGCCATCATGACCGGCTATGAAGCCTGGCGGCAGTTGCGCAACCACGGCGGCGGCCAGCTCGAACTCGACCTCGACGCACAGACCCTGTCCTTCCTCGAGCCCTGACCCCCGGCTCCAGAAAGCGATGCACTTCGCGGCCACCGGAACCGCCCCGATGCGCAGACGCTTCGGGCGGCGGCGGCCGGGGCCGGCCGAGGCGGGACGGAGGTGTGGCCGATGTGCGCGATCGACGCCCTCGGCATCCCCGCATGCTGAACGAGGACGTCGTGATCTCGTCCGCCGACCCGGTGACCGGCGATCCCATCACCGTCACCTGCGAGGCAGGGGTCATGCGCTGGGAGCCGCCGAGTGCGGTGGTGCTGGTCGGACAGCGCCCCGGTGGCAGGCCCGCGGCCACCGCCTGCTGCGACGCCGTGAACTTCTTCACGGACGTGCGGAACGCCCGCAGCTGGGTCCGGCAGCACCCGGACGTGCCGAGCCGCGTGCTCGACCAGCCGACCGCCGAGCACATCGCCGGCCAGACGTTCGGTCCTCTGCTCCTCGCGTGAGCGCCTGGTCGCTCAGGGCGCCTCGGCGCGGTCATCTCCCGGCTCCGCTTCCGCACCACCGCGGAATCGGCACCAGAGGCTCACGACGTCTCACTCAAGGAGTCTTGACGGGACTCGTTCTGCTGGCCGGGCCGAATTCCGTCAAGGCGTCGTCAGGGGGCCGTCAGGGCGCTTGAGGTCTCCATCGCAGGCCGGTTGGATGGATGGCGTGAACATCGGTCTGCGCCATGACGACCGGCCACCGAATCGGGTGCTGCCGACGATGTGCCCTGTTCACCTACCGGTGCACTAGCGCCCGTCGACCCGCGACAGGACCCTCGGCCGCGTCGCCGAGGGCCCATGCCTGCAAGCGATACGGAATCTCTCTCACCGCACGGCCACGGTCCCGCCGCATGGGATCTCGTAGCCATGCCTTTCCCCTGGAATCACTCATGTCTTCCTTCCTGTCAGGCCGGACCATCATGGTCACCGGTGCCACCTCGGGCATCGGCTACGAGACCGCCCGCCTGCTCGCCGAATGCGGGGCCACCGTTCTGCTTCACGGCCGTACGCCCTCGGAGGCACGGGAAGCCGTGGCCCGGCTCATCGCCACCGCCGACGTCGACGCCGAACTCCTGCGCCCGTGCGCGGCGGACTTCGCACACCTCGACGAGGTCGAACGGCTCGCCAACCGGGTCATCGTCGGGCACCCGCACCTCGACGTCCTCGTCAACAACGCCGCGGTAGCGGCCCCGGAGCGCCACACGGTCACCCCCGACGGCAACGAGCTCTCCTTCCAGGTCAACTTCCTCGCCCACTACCTGCTGACGAACCTGCTCGAACCGGCACTCACCACCTCCCCAGGAGGACGCGTCGTGAACGTCTCCTCCTCGATGCACCGCACCGCCTCAATCATGTGGAACGACCCCAACCGCACCCGTCGTTACTCACGCCTGGCGGCCTACGCGCAGTCACAGCTGGCCCTCACCGTCTTCGCTGCCGACCCCCGGGTCACCGCCGTGTCCGTCAACCCGGGCGTATGCGAGACCGCGCTGAGGCCGCTGTACGGGCACGAAGGCGCGACGCCTTCCGAGGGCGCCGCCCACGTCGTCCGCCTCTGCGACCCGGCGGTCGAGATCGTCAACGGCGCCTACTACGACCGGAACGCGCGGATGGACCCGGCTCCCTGCGCGACCGAGGAGCGCACCGTCAAGCGGCTGAACAAGCTGGCCGACGTACTCGTCGGCCACTCCGCCTGAGAGCAAGCCAACCGCGGCCGCAAGGCCGACCGGCGCTGACGCTCACCGGCGCCGGTTCCCCGCGGGGGCGGCCCACCGTCCCGGGCCGCCCCCGCCCCACTTCCCCTGAACCTAGGCGGCATCCGTCGTGATCGAGCTCCTTCCGTCCCGTCTCCCCGCTCTCGCCCGCTGGTTCCCCGGCGGGGCGCCCGGAGTCGCGGCCCTCCCCGAGCACGTCCTGGCCACCGGCAACGGCCGCTGGTGGGCGGACCGTGCCGTGGACCCGCGGGTCGTGGCGGTCTCCAGCGGCGATCACATACTGCTCCGCGGAGAACCGGGCGCACTCTCCCCTGAGGCGCTCGCACGGTTCGAGGGCAGCTACGTCGAGGCGCCGGCCCGTTTCCTGCCCGCCCTCGGGGGCGCGTTCGCCCGCGTCGACCCGTGGGAGCGCATGGTCTACGTGCACCAGGAGCCCGCCCTGGCCGCCCGCCCGGCGCACGGCATCACCGTGCGCCGCCTGACACCCAAGGACGCGCCGGCGATCTTCGCGCTCGGACCCGAGACGGCCTGGATCTACAAAACCTGGGGCGGCCCGGAGCAACTCGCCGCCTCCGGCCTCGGCTGGGGCGCCTTCCACCGCGGCCGGGCCCTCTCGCTGGCCTGCACCTACTTCCTCGGCAGCGGCTACGAGGACGTCGCCGCCCTGGCCGACCCCGGCCACCGCCGCCAGCACCTCGCACTGGCCTGCGTCACCGCCCTGTGCGAGGACATCGCCGCCCGCGGCCGTACACCGAGCTGGACCTGCTCCCGCGACAACCGCCCCAGCCGCCTCCTGGCCTGGTCGGCAGGCTTCCGCCTGACCCGCGAATACGTCCACTACGCGACCGGCCCGGCGCGCCGTCAGACCTTCCACAGGCCGGCAGAGGCGGCGTGAGCCCGTACGGGAACTCCTGAACTTCCCCCGAAACGGCGGGGGATCTGGGGCCTCGATGAAGCGGTCCGCGAAGGGCCGGAGATCCTTGGGCGCCACGGCATGCGGATCTCCGCGCAGGAGAGGCAGGCAGCAAGGCGTCCCGTCACAGCGTTCGCTGTGACGGGGAGCGCCTGCCGCGTGCTTGGCGAGCCGTCCGGCAGGACAGGCCTCGATGGAGGGACGTGCTCTAGGACACGGGCTGGGCCCCCGTGGCCCGGGTGAAGAGGCGGCCGCCCAGGTCGACGCCGGTGACCGCGCCATCGGCGGCGCGGGTGAAGTAGCCGCGCTGTCCCTTCAGGCCGCCCTCGGTGAGGAGGTACTCGTCGCCGTCGCCGGGCAGGAAGCCCATGGCGGCCGGGGCGTAGTCCGGCGGCATCTCCGTGTCCGAGGCGGCGCGGATCTCCGGCTTGATCTCGACCGCGAGGGTGAGGCGCTGCCCGTCGGTGGCGATGTCGATGTTCATGACGTCGCTCTCGTAGCGGCCGGCGACCTCGCGAGCCCGCGTCTCGTCGTGCGGCACGGGCTCGGGGTCCTTCTCGACCAGGCCGAGGTAGTGCTCGAACGCCGCTCGGATCACGGCCTGGTTGAAGACGTAGCCGTCTTCGGAGTTGGCCAGCGACGCGACGGCGAAGTCGTGCTCGGGGACGAGGTGGAGTTCGGCGAACTGCCCGTTGCCCGAGCCGCCGTGGCCGATGGTGCGGACTCCGTCGACGCCGCGCAGGAACCAGCAGATGCCGAAGCCGTCGCCCAGCGTGCTGCCGCGCAGTTCCACCGTTTGCTCGCGCATGCCGTGCAGGGTGTCGGCGGCCAGCAGGCCGTCGCCGTCGCTGAGGTGGAAGCGGGCCCAGGCGAGGAGGTCGGCCACGTTGGAGACGATGCCGCCACCGGGGTTGTCGCCGCGGGCGCCGGCCCGGTACGCCTTCCAGGGCCGGGCGGGCTTCAACTCGCCGGCCTCGTCGCGGACGTAGCCCACCGCGAACTTGCGCACCATGACGTCGTCCAGGCCGAAGACCGTATTCGCGAGTCCGAGTGGCTCCAGGAGCAGGGAGGCCACGGCCTGCTCGTAGGTCTGTCCGGTGACGTTCTCGATGATCCGGCCGAGGAGGTTGTAGCCGGCCTGGCTGTACGAGGCGCGGGCGCCGGGTGGTGCGATCAGCGGGAGCCGGTCCAGCTTGGCGACGAACGCGGCCAGGGAGCCGTCCTCGTCCTCGCTGTCGATGAAGTTCCAGTCCAGGCCCGCGGTGTGGTTCAGCAGGTTGAGGACGGTGATCCGCTCGGCGGCCGCCTCGTCGGCGAGCACGAGCTCGGGCACGTACCGCCGCACCGGCGCGGCCAGGTCGACCTTGCCCTCCTCGACGAGCCGCAGCAGCGCGGTGGCGGTGAAGGTCTTGGTGGTGGATCCGAGGTGGAACAGGGTGTTCTCGTCGACCGGGAGCGGGTGGGCGAGGCTGGTGACGCCGTGGTTCAGGAAGATCGTCTGGCCGCCGGCCAGGATGCCGACGGACGCGCCGGGCACGCCGTACTCCTCGGCCAGGGCCGCGACGACCGCGCCGAAATCGCCGTGCTTCTCCTGCTCCTGCATGGTTTCCCCCGGGGGTTCGTGAGTCACAAGGATTCTTGAACTAAGTGCAATTGAGGATAGACACGCCACTGCACTAAGTTCAAGTAGTCTCTTGGGCATGCCTCGCAACACCCTCTCCCCGGACCAGATCGTCCGCGCCGCCATCGAGCTGCTCGACGACGAAGGCCTCGACGGCCTCAACATGCGCAGCCTGGGCGGGCGGCTCGGCGCGGCCGCCACCGCCGTCTACTGGCACATCAAGACCAAGGATGAACTCGTCCGGCTCGCGGTCGACGCCGTGTGGAGCGAGGTCGAGCTGCCCGACCTCGACGCCATGGACTGGCGTAGCGCCGCGACCGCCATGGCCGGCAGCCTGCACGCGATGCTCACCCGGCACCCGTGGCTGGGGCAGGCCTTCGGCAGCCATCTGCTCTACGGACCTGGTAAGGCCCGCCACGACGACCACAGCCTCGCCCTCTACGAGAAGGCCGGCTTCTCGCCCGCCGACGCTGACCGGGCGGCCGCCACCGTGTTCATCTTCGTGCTGGGCAGCGCCCTCGGCTCCGCCGCCCAGGTCTCGCTGACCCGCCGGCTGGGCAGGACCGGAGACCCGGAGAAGGGGCTGGCCGACGCCGTGGCGGCGGCCGCCGAGATCGGCATGGCCTTTCCGAGGCTGCGCGAGCGTATCGTCGGCAGCTCCGCGACCGGGTACGCCGAAGCCCCCGACAGCACCTTCGAGTTCGGCTTGCGGGCCACCCTCGCCGGCTTCGAGGCACTGCTCAGAAGCGAAAGCTAGTCCCCACGCGTCGGTTAGCGGGCGGTGGCATGCGGGGGCTCTGGGCCAGCGCAGTCCATCACGTGAGCGTGCCGATCATGGCCCGGAGCTTGGCGCTCGCCCGCTCGCATCGCGATACGGGCAGGGGGCGTCAAAGCCGCGTCAATTGTTGCTGCGCCGCGTATGAAGGCCGTCAACGCCCTTGGTGAGTCGAACTGTTGAGCGTGATGCTGGCCTGCGCACGGGACGTACGACCGGCCCGGTTGTGAGGCTGGAGGGCGAGTGACGATCACCGCCGGTACGGAGCACAGTCGGGCGGCAGCGGGAGCCCCGAGAGCTGTCGCGGAGACCCCCGCGCCCGAGGTTCGCGGCGGTGGAGTCCCGCGATCGCCGTCCGGAGGAGATCCGCGAGGAGGAGACGCGCAGCAGCGGCCTCCCCGCATTGCCGCGCGGCTGGCGCGCCTGATCGGCGACCGGTACTCGGCCACGTTGCCCGGTCGGCTGCGTCTCGCCCGCGCGCTGTGTGTGCTCCTCGTTGCCGGGCTGCTGATCCTGCTCGCGGTCGCGGCGACGGGGGCGGCCACCACCTGGGACGAGACGGCCCTGCGCAACGCGCCCCGCACCGTCTCCGCGACCCAGCTGAACCTCGCGCTCAACGACATGGACGCGCAGACCGCCAACATGGCGCTCTCCAGCGGTGATTCAGGCACCGGCAAGGGGCGCCTGGACGAGTCGTACACGAAGGCCGGCGGCTTCTACCGGGACGCGCAGGAAACCATCAGCCGCTCCCTGCGCACGCTCGCCGCCGCCTCGGAGGGTGCCCCGGCCACCGAGGCGACCGTCGTGCGGCTCACCGATGACTTCGCGCATTACCAGGAGCTGATCGGGCGGGCGCTGGAGAACGACAGCCGGGCCGGCGGGAAGGATGCCGCCCGTGAGGACTACCGGGCCGCGACCGACCTCCTCGCCCAGCGGCTGCTGCCGGAGGCTCGCAAGCTCGTCGATGCCAACAACGCAGTGTATGAGCGGCAGTACGCTGCCGCGAGGGCCGACCTCGGCGTGCAGCGGACCGTCGCGGCCGTCCTCGGCGTGCTGCTGATCGCCGCGCTGGTACTGCTCCAGATCACTCTTGTCCGGCGCTTCAACCGCGTTTTCAATCCGGGGTTGATCGCTGCCACCCTCTGCGCCGTGGTGGCGGTGGTGTGCGGCGCCCAGCTGCTCACGATCACTGACGACCGGATGAAGGTCGCCCGCCAGGACTCCTTCGACTCGGTCATCGCGCTGTCGCGTTCCAAGGCGATCGGCTACGACGCCAACGCCGACGAGAGCCGCTACCTTCTGGACCCGACCGCCGTCCCGCGTACGAGTTCTCGTTCCTCGACAAGTCGCAGCAGCTGTACGGGATCGAGGGTGCCGGACTCGGCACGTACGACCGGAAGCTCGCCGACACGTGGGCCACGTACCGGAAGAACCACGAGGACAAACGGTTCACCGGCGAGTACCGGCGCGAACTGGACAACATCACCTTCGCGGGCGAGCGAGAGGCCGCCGAGAAGACCGTCGAGGCGTACGCCGTCTACCAGCGCGACGACCGCACCTTCCGGCAGCTGGTGGCTGAGGGGAAGATCCAGGAGGCCACGGTCTTCTGCACCGGATGGGCATCGGACACCTCCAACGCCCACTTCGGCGAGTGGATGAAGGCCCTGGACCAGGTCACCGCGATCAACCAGAGGCACTTCGAGCTCGCCGTCCAGGAGGGCCGCGGGGCACTGACCAGCCAGGCCCCGACCGCCGGCACGGCGCTGCTGCTCACGGCCGGGCTGACTGTGCTCGGGCTGCGGCACCGACTGGCGGAGTTCCGGTGAGGAACGCCCTGCACCCCTGCCGTGTTGTTCCTGACGCCATTATCCCTATTGTGTCGGCGTGTTGAAACGGATCGAGCAAAGGCGGGTTCGTGACTGGATGGCGTACGTACTGGGTGCCGCAGCGCCGTTGTGTGGAGTCAGTCCGCGCCATCCAGGCCGCAGCACAGGCGCCGGCCTTCGACAACTTCGGCAACGCGCGGCTCTGCTGGAGCGTCGAGCCGACTCTGAGGCGGTACCGAGGCCGCTTGCGCGCGGCGGACGCAGTTCAGATCCGGCAACTGGAAGCAGACGTCGAAGCACCCGTCGGAGCACTTCATCCGTCCCAACTGGAAAGCAGCAGGCCCCGGACCCAGCTCACGAACCCCGAGATCCGCCTCCTGAGGTATCGGGCGTCCGGCCAGGGGCGCCTGCCATGTTCTCGACCAGGTCGCTGCCGGAACAGGTGCTCGCCGCGGTTGGTCGGCTGCGGATCGATGCGGATCAGTGCAGTGTGGCGAGAGTGGGCCAGAGCCAGCCGCCACGGGCTGCAGCGATCAGCCCCGCCTCCGGCCGGTCATACGGATGTAGATTTGCAGCCAGATGGGGCGAGATGAGGTGCGGGAAGCGGTCGTCTCCGCTACTTCGGGTCGCGGTTGAACTGCGCCGTCGACCAGCGGTAGCCGAGTGCGATCAGGCCGACGCACCAGGCGATCGCGATCCAGCCGTTGTTGCCGATTTCGGTGCCGAGGAGGAGACCGCGGAGGGTCTCGATGGCGGGGGTGAAGGGCTGGTACTCGGCGATCGGCTGGAACCAGCCCGGCATCGTGCCGGCCGGGATGAAGGCGCTTGAGATGAGCGGCAGGAGGATCAACGGCATGGCCATGTTGCCGGCCGCTTCGGGGTTCGGACTGGCCGCGCCCATGCCGACCGCGATCCAGGTGAGTGCCAGGGCGAACAGTGTGATCAGCCCGCACGCCGCGATCCACTCCAGTGCCGTGGCGTCCGTGGACCGGAAGCCCATTGCCACCCCGACGGCGCCGACGAGAACCACGCTCATCACGCACTGCAGCACGCCGCCGACGACATGCCCGACGAGCAGAGAGCCCCGGTAGATCGCCATCGTACGGAAGCGGGCGGTGAGGCCCTGGGTCATGTCCGCGCAGACGGACACCGCAGCGCCGATCACGGTGCTGCCGACGGTCATCAGCAGCAGGCCGGGGACGATGTAGGCGATGTAGTCGGACCGGTCGGCGCCGCCGCCGCCGATGCCGGCACTCATCACGTCGCCGAAGATGTAGACGAAGAGCAGCAGCATCATGATCGGCGTGAGCAGCAGGTTCAGCGTGCCGGACGGGTAGCGCCAGGCGTGCAGCAGGTTGCGGCGCAGCATCGTGGTCGAGTCGCGCACGGCGAGGGCGAGCGAGCTCATCGGACGGTCTCCTTGGGCTGGTTGGGGACGTCGGCGGGGCCGGTCAGTGCGAAGAACACGTCATCGAGGTCGGGGGTATGGACGGTCAGTTCGTCCGCCTCGATGCACACCGAGTCGAGCCAGTCGAGAATGGAGCGCAGTTCGCGCTGACTGCCGTCGCTGGGGATGGACAGCGACAGTGCCTCGTCGTCCCGGGTGACCTCACGCAGGGCGTCAGCGGCGGACTGGTATGCGACCGGGTCGGTGAAGCGGAGCCGGATGTGCCCGCCCGGGATGAGCCGCTTGAGTTCTTCGGGGGTGCCTTCGGCGGCGATCTTGCCGTCGTTCAGTACCGCGATCCGGTCGGCGAGTTCGTCGGCCTCCTCCAAGTACTGGGTGGTGAGGAACACGGTGACGCCGTCGGAGACGAGGCCGCGGATGATGTCCCACATGTTGTGGCGCGAGCGCGGGTCGAGCCCGGTCGTCGGCTCGTCCAGGAAGATGATCCGCGGGCTGCCCACCAGCGTCATCGCGAGGTCCAAGCGGCGCTTCATGCCGCCGGAGTAGGTGGAGGCGGGCCTCTTCGCCGCCTCCACCAGGTCGAACCGCTCCAGGAGTTCAGCGGCGACCCGCCGTCCCTCGCTCCTGGACAGGTGGTGCAGGTTCGCCATGAGAAGCATGTTCTTCTCGCCGGTGATCAGGCCGTCCACGGCGGAGAACTGCCCGGTGACACCGATCGCCGCCCGCACCGCCTGTGGGTCGGCGGCCAGGCTGTGCCCGCCGACGTGCAGGTCACCGGCGTCGGCGGTGATGAGCGTGGAAAGGATCTTGACGGCGGTGGTCTTGCCGGCGCCGTTCGGGCCGAGCAGCGCGAACACAGACCCGGCCGGGATGTGCAGATCGATACCGTCGAGGACGAGCCTTTCGCCGTATGACTTGCGTAACCCGACGGCGGAGACGGCGGTCGGTGACGGATGACCGTCCCCTCGGCTGGATGTGGGCATGACAGATGAGGGCATGGCGGCTTCCTTTCGGAGGCTGGAGATGCAGGGGGTGGAAGATTTCGGAACCCGGATCGAGTGACGGTCCGTACTACATGTCAGTCGTGTCGTTTCGGGGATTGGTGTCGAGCGGTCCGCCGCAGGGGACTTGCCCGCCGGGGGCGGGGCCGGGGGCAGGTAGCGTCGGCCTGCTCGACCGCTTCGGTGGACAGGATGTGTCACGGCCTCCGGTGGCCCGCCCGCGCCCGTTCGCACTGCGCCGAGGCGAATGAAGGGCGCGTGCGGGCTACTACGCCCACTGGCGTGGGGGCGGCCCACTGCTACTTCTCGGCCGTGCCCGGTTCCCCGCTGATGGACTCCTGATAGGCGTCCGCATGGGTGCGTGAGTCCTTGACCAGGTCGTCGCAGAACGCGGCGACGTCCGTGCCGATGAGTTCCAAGACGCCCTTGCCCGCGGCGACGCCTTCCTCGAAGAAGTCGACGATCCCGGGGAGCAGGGGCCCGTCAGGCAGGTCGATCGGTCCGACCTTGAACAGATACTTCTGCATCTCCTTGTAGACGATCCGGTAGTCCGGCGGGAGCGCCTTGACCCGGGCCGTGTGCGCCCGCCATTGCTTCTTGCCCTCGATGATGTCCTGGATGCTCACGTCAGCCTCCCAGCCGGTTCAATTTCCTTGCGACGTTGTTGTTCAGCTGCTCGCGCCACCGGTCGCGGTAGGTTCGAGCCCCTTCTCCACCGGCCAGCGCCGTGCAAAAGCCCCGGATGTCGTCGCCGAGGACCTCGCGGACGCTCTGCCCGTCCGCCGCGGTTTCTTCGAGCAGTCCCAGGGCAGCGTCGAGGATCGGCATCAGGTTGCGGCCGGTGAAGTCCCCGTGGGGGAGGAGGTGGCCCTTGATCTGTTCCCACGCCGCCCGGTAGTCGTCCGGCAGGGCCTCGGCCCGGGCTTCGAACGCTTTCCATTCCCTGGTGAGATCGCTGCCGGTGATGGTCTCCCAGAAGTTCATCTCTAGCCCTTCCTGAGCCTGTCGATGCGTGATGAGACGTACTGCCATTTCGTCCAGAACTTCGCGAGTTCCTCGCGTCCGGTGTCGTTGAGCGCGTAGAACTTGCGCGGCGGGCCGACCCCGGAGGGTCGTTTCGTCACCTGGACGAGTTTGTTCCTCTCCAGTCGCAGCAAGATGGTGTACACCGTCCCTTCGACGACGTCGACGAAGCCCAGTTCGTTCAGCCGGCGAGTGATGGCGTACCCGTAGGTTTCCTCGCTGCTGATGATTTGGAGCACGCACCCTTCGAGCGTGCCCTTCAACATCTCCGTCAGGTCATCCATCAGGAGCCCTCCTCAGCCCTAGCGGTACTGCGTAGCACCGAGTACCACTATACGGTATCACTGAGTAGTGGAGGTGTCAGCGCGGCAGTCTTGCCTTCTGCAGGCTTCAGGCGCTTCGGTCGCTGCCGGGCGGCGGGATCTCCACCCCTTCCGGTGCCACTCGTAGGCACTGGTCACGCCGAGCAGTTCACGCGGCGAGCCGACGCCGGGCCCGGGGCACGGGCCGTACGCGTGGACGCAGGCCTCTCGTGCCCGGGGTGCGCGGCACAGCGGGATCGTCCCGTCGCCCTCGTACGGAACGAGCAGCCTGCCCAGCAGCCCTGCCCGGCGCTCCTGCAGACGGCGGTGCAGGAGGAAGGCGTGGGCGTGTGCGTGGGCGAGGGCCGGATGCCTGCGCTCGGCGCGGCGGTCCAGGGAGGTGAGGAACGTGCGTGCGGACGGGTAGTCGCCGCCCCAGAGCAGGGCGGTGCCCTCACTGATCAGCCGGTCAGCCTGCGCGACGCTGATGCTGTCGTCAACGGTGATGACGTGTTCAGGGGGCGGGGCTCCGTTCCCCGAGTACCAGCGGGCCGACGTCCCTGGCCTGCCCGCCGTCGTTCGCTGCCTGACCTGCGTTTTCATCGAACATGAATTTCCATGAGGGTTGATCACTCTTGACGCGCCACCGGCCCTGGCGCGAACCGGGGAGGGGCCGGTTGACGCACCATGGAAAGGAAGGGCGGGGGGTGTGACTACCGGCTAGGAGCCCCGTCGATGGCGCGTGGACGATTGCGGATCTACCTCGGGGCAGCGCCCGGGGTGGGGAAAACGTACGCCATGCTGGAGGAAGGGCAGCGTCTGGCCGCGGCCGGTGCCGACGTGGTGGTTGGCTTCGTGGAGCCGCACGGACGACGGCCTACCGCTGCCCTTGCGGAGGGACTGGAGATCATTCCGCGGCGTTCCATGGAGTACCGGGGTGCGCAGTTCACCGAGATGGACCTGGACGGGGTACTCGCCCGCCGCCCACAGGCCGCCCTGGTCGACGAACTGGCTCACACTAATGTGCCCGGCTCCCGCCATGCCAAGCGGTGGCAGGACGTCGAGGAACTGCTGGACGCGGGCATCGACGTCGTCACCACGCTCAACGTCCAGCATCTGGAGTCCCTGGGCGACGTGGTCCGGCAGATCACCGGTGTGCCGCAGCGGGAGAGGCTGCCCGACGAGGTGGCGCGCTGTGCGGACCAGATCGAGCTGGTCGACCTGCCGCCCGAGCTGCTGCGCCGGCGCATGCTGCACGGTGAGATCTATCCCTCGGAGCGCATCGAGGCCGCCCTCACCCACTACTTCCGTGTTGGCAACCTCACCGCCCTGCGCGAGCTCGCCCTGTTGTGGCTCGCCGACCGGGTCGAGGAGGGGCTCCAGCGCTACCGCGCCGAACATGGCATCACCACCCCCTGGGAGACCCGCGAGCGCATCATGGTCGCCCTCACCGGCGGCCCCGAGGGCGACACCCTGATCCGCCGCGCCGCCAGGATTACGGCCCGCGTCCCCGGCAGTGAGCTGCTGGCACTACACGTCGTACCCAGCGACGGCCTCACCCACGGGGATCAGGCCACCCTCGCGGGCCAGCGCGAGCTGGTGGAGTCGCTGGGCGGGAGCTACCACCAGACCACGGGCGACGACATCCCCGAGTCGCTGCTCCAGTTCGCCGAGGCCGAGAACGTCACGCAGATCGTGCTCGGCGCGAGCCGCCGCGGCAGGTTCTCCACGTTCCTCCACGGCGGCGTGGGCCCTCGCACGATCCGGAGGTCCGGTCCCATCGACGTGCTCGTCGTGACCCACGAGCACGCCGCCGGGACCGGCTCCGCCCTGCGGCTGCCGCACCCGAGCCGTGCCACCGGCCCGCGCCGCTTCTGGACGGCGATCGCGCTCGCCGCGATCACGCTCCCGGCCCTCACCCTCCTGCTGGTCCTCCTGGGCGAACACGTGGACCTCGCCCTCGCCCTGGTGCTCTACCTCTTGACCGTCGTAGTGATCGCCCTGGTCGGCGGCCTCGTCCCCGCCCTGCTGGCCGCACTCGCCGCAGGACTGCTCGCCGACTACTACTTCACCGCGCCGGTGCACTCGCTGCGCGTCGAGCGCCCCGCTGACGTCTTCGCGCTGGTGGTGTACGTCGTCACGGCCGTCGTCGTCGGCACCGCCGCCGGCATGGCCGCGCGCCGCACGTACCAGGCCGTCCGGGCGAGCTCCGAGGCCCGGGCGCTGAGCCGGCTGGCCACGGCCATGATGCACGGCCAGGACCTGCCCGCCCTCCTCGAACAGGTACGGGAGGACTTCGGCCTGGACGCGGTGAGCCTGCTGGAGAGGGATGACGGGCATGCCGCCGAGCCCCGCTGGTTCGTCGCCGCCAGTACCGGAACGGACGCGCCGGAGCGACCGTACGACGCCGACGTCGAATGCCCTGCGGGCGACAACCTCACGCTCGCCGCACGTGGACACCCGCTGAGCGGCGAAGACCAGCGCGTGCTGGGGGCGTGCGCAGCCCAGTTGGGCATGGCCTACTCCCACGGCCGGCTCGCAGTCCACGACGCCGAAACGGGTCGGCGCGCCGCGGCCGAGCACACCCGGGCCTCGATCCTCCTCACCGCGAGCCGTGATCTGCGGGATCCGCTCCGTGCCGCCGACAGAGCGCTCGGCAACCTGCCCGCCCACGGCGACGCGGAGGAGACCCGGCTCCTGGACCAGGCCCGATCGTCGGTGCGGCGTGGCTTGCAGCTGGTGGAGGATCTGGACGAGCTCAGCCGCCTGCACGCCGGAGCGCTTGACCTGTATCTGCGCCCGGTCGCCTTGGACGAGCTGCTGACCGCCGTCTTGGACGCCCTCGGCCCCGGTGGCCACACGATCCGCTGCGTCTTGCCGGAGCGGCTGCCCGATGTGATCGCCGACGCGGCCGTCCTCACCCGCGTGATGACGGCGCTGGCAGCCGAGGCCCAGCGGCACAGCCCGACGGACGGCAGCGCGCTGCTCACAGTCGAGGCCCGGTTCGGCCGGGTGGAGATCCGGGTGACGGACGGGACCGACGGCGGAGCCCGAGGTGTGGAGCGCGAGACGGGTCCGGGCCGCGTCGCAGCGGACAGCCTGACCCTGCGGATGTCCCGCGATCTCACGGAAACCATGGGAGGCACACTCGAAACCGTGGCCGCCGGCTCAGGGTTCGCAGTGAAGCTCACCCTTCCGACAGCGGCTCCCCGAACGGGTGGTCAGTGACCGGCGGAGGGCGCTGCCCTGCGGACATAAACTCCGAGGTGTTCCAGCAGACCGAACAGGGTCACCTTGTCGGGCACGCCGACGGGATGCCGGGCGGCCCGAGGGACGGCAGCTCGGAGTCGGTCACTGCAGGCCGGAGACTTTGAAGACTGTCTGGGCCGTCTCGCGGTCGATGCGCTCCGACAGCTCGCGCAGGGCGGTCGTGCCGCTCAGCAGGGTGCCGCGCCGGATCGAGGTGCGGGTGTCCACGTCGAGCCGGTGCCACATCGCGGGGTTCCGGACCAGGACGGTCGGGTCGATCTCGACCCGGCTGCCCTCGGTGTCCCGGAGAACCATTCGCTGGGCCACCCCGTCGTACCACCGGACCGAGACGAGGGCGTCGGTGCGGACGGATTCCTTCACGAGCAGCCCGCGGGTGCTGAGGCGGCCGGGCCGTACCGAGACCCGGGGCGGCAGCAGGATCACGTAGAGCAGGCCGGCCAGGCCGGTCCACAGGAGGCCGCGGGTCACGTCGAGCTCGCCGAGGCCCGCGTCCATGCTGAACAGGGCCGTGAACAGGAGGAACGCGACACCGATCGCCGAGCGTCGCTCACCGGCCCAGTGGGTGTCCTGTGTGAAACGTCGTTCCATGAGGATGACGTTAGAGCGGGAAGAGGCCTCGGAACCGGACCCTGACGCACTGCTGATGTGTCGGCTACGGGATCTTGACAGGGTTCCCGCCCGGCGGGAACCCCGTCGGCTTCAGCGGCCCTGCGGGCTACTCGAAGGCGGCGGCCAGGAGTAGTCGTACCGGGGGGTCCATGGCGTGGGGTCGGGGGCCGGCTTGAACGGTCCGGAGCGGTTGCCCATGAGGATCATCATGATCGCGCCGAAGAGCAGGGTGATGACGATGAGGGCGAGCCCGATGGGGTTGCGCGGGTTGTAGTAGTAGCGGTTCGTACCCCACTTGCTCCGCTTGAAGACCGGTTCGTCGTCGTGATGCACGGGCTGTGTCCTGGGTTGGAGGTTCGTGGGGGTCCGCTCTGCCTCAGAGGGCTGGTCCCTATGGTCAGGAGGTGCATCCCACCGCCTTCTTGGCGGCGGGGAAGTACGCCTCCATGAAATGGGTGAGGGCTTCTCGGCGCTTCGTGGCGTCGTCACGCTTGGGGTAGAACCGCTCGGCCTGGACCACGAACTTGCGGTGCCCGCTTTGGTGGGTGCACGAGGCGACCGCGACCACGTTGATGTCGCTCACGCGGGCGTCGTCTCCGACGTCGATCTTCGTCGCATGGGGAATCTGCCATTCTCTCCGCACGCTCGGATCCTGATCTGCCGGGATGACCTCCCCCTGGACACTCAAAATGCTCTCCTGGTCCACCTGCACGAAACAGTGAGGGGCGTCCGGCCTGGAAAGGGCCGTCGACTGCTCCAGCTTCTCGCCCGGGAGGAGCAAGGGTTCGAGGACAGCGGCCTCGACCGGGACCCCGCAGACGTCATTGGGCATCGCGTACTGCGAGGGATTCGAGCAGCCTGCCACGGAGAGGAGGGCAGCCGCGGTGGCGACCGCCGCCATGCGGCGCCTCACGGGGTACCCGCCAGTCCCTTGGCGCGCTTGTTGCCGTTCACGGCCGCCAAGTCGATCTCGTTCTCCAGAGTGTAGGGGTCGTTGCTGTGCCCGGGGTTGGCCTTGGCCCACTCCTCGGAGAGGGTTCTCAGCTGGTTCTCTCGGAGGCGGAAGACGTCCTGGTTCTTCTCTTGGAACCCCTGGTCGATACGTGCCTGCTCGTCGATTTGCCACTGATAGGCGAGCGCGTCGACACCTCGCTGCGCGATGTCGCCCACGACGGGGATGAAGTTCGCGGCGCCGCCGAAGCCGTGGTAGAGCCACTTGGCCTCCCAGGTGGGGTCGTCCTTGTCGGTCTTCAATGCCTGGTAGCGGGCCTCTTCGAGGAACCCGACCGTATTGCCTGCCCGTTGCAGGGTCTCCTTGGGGTCCTTGGGCCGGTCGCCGTAGATATCGTTGATCATTTCTCGGTTCATGGCTTCGTTGAGCATGCCGTATGCGTTCTGGTCGCGCGAGAGCTGCTTGCTGACCTCCAGGAGCTGCTGCCGGTCGAGCAGCCGGGGGTCATCTGTGGCCGACAGGGTGCTGGCCGAGTGGTGGACGACGTCGCTGTGGGCGGAGAGGACCTTGGCCATGTCATCGCGCATCTCCGGTGGGAAGTCGTCGCCCCGTTCGGAGAGGTACTTCAGGGAGCGGTCCAATACCTTGCGGTGCTCCGGGGTGAGGTCGTCGGGGCGTGCGGTCATGTCATTCGGGTCGACGCTGGTGGCCGCGGCCACCAGGGCGGCGCCGGTGGCCTCGCGCGCCGAGTTGCCGTCCTTGCTGTTGAGTGGGGTGTCGTCGAAGGTCTGCCGGTCGCCGAGGATGTACTGGGCGTTGTCGGTGGGCTGGGTGGCGTTGAAGAACTCGGTGGCGGCGTTCGGGCTGGCGGCCAGGGCGGTCATGAAGCCGGTCATGGGGTCGCGGCCGAAGTCCTCGCCGATGAAGTTCATCTTCGGCACTGGCGGGAGGCCGCCGTTCCAGTAGTTCGCCGGGAGTTTCATCTTCTTCTCGGTGGCGACCAGCGCGTTGCCGTAGTCGTTCAGGAAGCGGTTGTCCCAGTCGCCGCTGCGCATGAGGTTACTCATCACCTGGTAGCCGTAGACCTGGCTGCCGCGGGTCTGGATCCGTTCCTCGCCCAGCTTGACCATGTCGTTCTCCCAGGTGCGCATGGCGGGGCTGTCGGACTGGGTGGCGCCGGCCAGGGTGAGGGAGAGGTTGCGCTGGAAGTCGCCGAGCTGGTCGTGGCGGGAGCGCTGCAGGGTGCCGCCGTCGGAGGGGTCGGCGAGGTCGGCCCAGAAGTCGAGCAGGCCGCGCGGGCCGATGGTGGTGGCGAGCTTCTCCTGGAAGAGCCGGTCGTCCTTGTACTTGGCCAAGTCCTTGTTGAGCTTGTCGAATTCCTCGGGGGACATGTCGTCGCCCTTGGTCTTGAGGAGATTCGCGATCCGGTCGGCATCCTTCATCGCGTCCGCCGCGCGGTCGCGGTCGTAGTAGGCGGCGTCGGTGAATCCGTACGGGGTCTGGCTGACCAGCATCGTGAGGGCCTGGGCTGCCGTGGTGTCGCTCTCGGTGGCACCTTGAAGGATGCGCTGGACCTCGTCCCGGAAGGCGGTGGCGTCTTCCTCCGTGTGCTCGGGGACCGTGTGGCCCTTGGCGGCGCGGTCGGGGTGGATGTTCATCGTGACGGTGAAACCGCCGTCGCCCGTTCCCACGACGGTGAGGTTCTTCTCCAAGGCCCGCGAGATCGCGTCGTTCAGCCGGGCTTTGTAGTCGACGAGTTCTCCGTGGGTGTCGCGCAGGATGTTCCCGATGCTCGTGGCCTCGGTGGCCGCGTCGGCGAACTCCTTGGCGGTCTTGCCGATGAACTCCCGGGTCACGGTCGCGTTCACACCCGCCCAGTCGGCCTTCGCAGCCTTCCCGCCGAGATCGCCGCGGGCGTCCGATTCGAGCTCCCACAGCTTGGTTGCCATGGCCGTCCAGTCGGCCACGGCCGTGGACAGCTTCGAGAAGTCCGCGAAACGCAGTGCGTCCAGATCCATCAGTTCTGTGCCCTCTCCTCGAAGCCCTTGTCCAACTGGGCGAACTTGAACTGCGTGGCGATCCAGTACTCGTCGCCGGCATGAGCCTTCTGCGTGTAGTCCAGGTGGTTGGAGATGTGGGCGCAGGCGTCCAGCAAGGTGCCCACCTGGGCGTGCCACTTCTCCGCGACCGTCGAGAGGGCGGCGCCCAGGGCGAAGTCCTTCTTCAAGGTGGCTGCCGCCTCGTGCGTGCTCGCCTTGGCGTGGTCCCCGTCGGTGCCGAGCCTCTGCCGCAGTGTGAATGCCGCGTCGCCGACTGCCGCCAGGTCCTTCTGGGTGACCACCAGATCCCCCTGCGGCCCCGGTCCGCCGCCTCCTCCGGGATCCAGATGATTGAGCCGCATCGCAGTTTGGTCCTGGGCTGCTGCTGACTTCAGCTCCGCCCATTCCTCATCGAATGACATAAGACCCCCATGGTGAAAATGGCATACCCGGACCGAGCCGGGTCTCAAGGTGACCGGCACGGCGATTCCGGTTCAGGTGAGTTCAATGGGCCGGACGAGGCCGGCGGCCCTCGGGGCGGGGCTGGACGCCGGTCATCAGAACGTCCAGTCCTCGCCGTGTGGTGACCAGCACGACACGGTCGTCATGGCGTAGGACCCGACCGTGTGGTGGGCGCCAGTCGAAAGCGGCCCGGTCCGTGCGGAATCCGCCGAGAGTGTCGTTCGATGAGGCCGAATGCCTGCTGGTCGTGGGGCCGACGGCGAGTACGCGCCACTCGTGCTCCTTGAAGGCCGCGTGTATGGAGTGCCCTTCCAGTTCCGGATGGCCGGCGACGTCCACGACGGTGAAGAGCAGGGATCCGCGCTCCACCGGCATCACACCCAGCACGTGGCGGCCCATCATCGCGGCGGCGAAGGAGGGTGCCGCCAGTGCCGAGACACTGCGGCTGCGGGTGAGAGCCTCCGGGTAGCCGGCGCGCATGGTGCGGGAGACGGTGGCGGCGAAGTCGTCGCCGTACAGGCGCATCACGGCGCGCACGCGGGGGTTGCTCTCGCGGGCGGCCATCACGATGTCGAGGTTCTCGCCGTCGTCGTGGGTGAGGACGAGCAGCGACTTGCTGGTGCCGATGCGGGCGAGATCGAGGACCCCGGGGGCGGCGGCGTCCTCAAGGAGCAGGTGCACACCGAGTTCACGCGCCAGGGCGACCCCGCGGGCCTGCGGGTCCCGCTCGATGACCACGACCTTGTGGTCGGTGGTGCACAGCTGTGCCAGGACGCGCGTGCCGATCTTGCCGAGGCCGACCAGGATGATGTGGTCGTGCAGTCCGGCATCCGGTACGTGGTTGGCCGACGCGGTGCGGAAGGCCAGCGTGGCGTTCATCGCGGCGGCCACGACGAGAGGGAGTACGGCCAGGCCGACGAAACCCGCGATGAGCTGGAGGACCTGGCGGGCCGTGGACTCTTCGGTTGCCGGGTCGCCCATGGTGAAGATGTCCAGCAGCGGCAGGTACACCGACTTCCACAACGGTCCGTCCTCCACGACAGCCGTCGCGGTGGCCAGTAGCACCACGGCCGCGGCGAGCACCCCGAAGACGGCGGTCACTTCACGGGATACGAAGATCTTCCAGGGCAGGTGCCCGAGCCGGTCGCTCAGCCAACCCCGGTAGGCCCGCCGCCGCCTGGCGGGGGACGCCAGCGCGTGGTGGTGGGTCACCTCTTCGAGCATGAGCCGGCCGTGCGTGAACTGCCGGTGATAGGCGGTAGCGGTGTCGGGCAGCAGCTGGGTGCCGTTGGCGCCCGGCGTTTCAGCGCTGTCCTCGCCCATCAGGTCGTCCATGTGCGTACCGGAGAGAACGGCGAGCGTGGCCAGGTCCGTCGCGTGGGGCGGGGTCCCGGCGGGGCGGACCACTCCGCGGAACACCTTGCCCTCGACCTGGAGGGTGGGCCCGTGCCCGACTGCCGCGGCGGCCACCAATTCGGGGACGGCCGTGTCGGCGTCGGAGAGCACCGTCGTGGACGCGTCGATGAACGCGTCGTCGTGCCCGGCGTGCGCGGCTGCCGCCCGGTCGAGGAGCAGTTCGAGATGGCGACCGCGGTCCCGGTTGAACATGCGGATGACCAGGCGTACGGACGGATTGATACTGCGGGCGAGCAGGGCAGCGGTCATGTTGATCTGGTCGTCGCCGTAGGTGAGGGCAAGCGCCGCGGCACGCTCGACGCCGGCCTCCCGGAGGGTCTGCTCGTCGGGCCGCGCGGAGATGAGCAGCTCCACGGGGGAGTGCGGATCCCGGTGCAGGGCGACGACCTCGGCGCCGTGCCCCTCGCGGCGCGACGGCAGGACGACCGTGACGGCCTCGCCGCACACGGCGTCGAGTTCCTGTGCCAGGCGGTGTGCGAGGCCGTCGTCACCACAAATGATCATGTGTTGGGAGCGCTGCCCGACTCGCGCTCGGAGCTGGAGGGTTGCGGACATGCGGTCAGAACCGCCCTGCTGTCACATCGGTGGCGACCGGCAGGGACAGGACCATGGTCAGTCCTCCGCCGGGGGTGTCCTCGGGTGTAAGCGTGCCGTCCATGGCCTCGGCGAGTCCCCTGGCGAGGGCGAGGCCGAGGCCGAGTCCGGCGGTGTTGTCGCGGTCGCCGAGGCGCTGGAACGGTTCGAAGGCACGCTCGCGGTCGTCGGCAGCGATCCCGGGGCCCCGGTCGGCGATCCTGATGTCGACCCGCCCGGCCAGCGTGCTGGCCGTCACCAGCACCGGGCACTCCGCGGGTGCGTGGCGGACCGCATTGCCGACGAGGTTGGCCAGCACCCGTTCCAGCAGCGGCGGGTCGGCCTGAAGCGCCGGTACCGATTCAAGGCTCTGCACATCGACGGCCGGCCCGCCATCGGGCATCAGGTCCAGTGAGTCCAGCGCGGCCGGCAGGACTTCCTCCAGTGTGGTGGCCCGCATGTCGAGCGTGAGGGCGCCCGCTTGGAGGCGGCTGAGATCGAGCAGGTTCTCCACCAGGCGGTTGAGCCGGTTCAGGGACACCTCGGCGGAGTCCAGCAGTTCCGCACGATCCTCGGCCGAGAACTCGATCTCCTGGTTGCGCAGTGAGCTGACCGCGGCCAGCGCCCCTGCCAAGGGGGTCCGCAGGTCGTGGCTGACGGCCCGGAGCAGGGCGGTGCGCAGGCGGTCGGCGGCCTTGATGGGTTCGACCTCGGCGGCGGCCTCGGCCAGCCGGGCCCGCTCCACGGCCGCGCCGACGTGCGCGGCGAAGGCGGCCAGCACGCGGCGTTCGGAGGATGGCAGCGTACGGCCGCGCAGGACGAGGAAGGCCTCGGGGCCCGCCGCCACCACGAGGGCGGTGTCCGTCGCGCCGCCTGTGCCAGGGGCTTCGGGAGCCAGCTCGACGGTGTCCATGCCGAATGTTTCACGCGTACGTTCCAGCAGCGCCGGGATCGTCTGGTCGCCGCGGACGATGCTGCCGGCGAGGGAGGACATCGTCTCAGCCTCGGCCGTGGCACGAGCCGCACGGCGGGAGAGCCGCAAGGACCTGTCCGCCGCGGCGGCCACGGTGGCGGCGACGACGGCGAAGACCACCAACGCCAGCACGCTGTCCGGGTCGCTCATGGTGAACTCGCCTATGGGCGGCATGAACCAGTAGTTGAGGAGCAGTGCGGCGGTCAGCGCCGCGATCAGGGCGGATGCCACTCCGCCGATGCAAGCCACGCCCACGACGGCCACCAGGAAGAGCAGCGCCTCGCTGGTGAGGTTCAGTGTGCCGCGCATGCGGTCGAGGCCGAGGGTGAGCAGCACCGGGAGCACCACGCCGGCCACGGGTCCGGCGATGAGCCGGGAGGTGGGGAGAGTACGGCGCCCGGACGGGAGTAGTCGGCCGTGGCCCGCCCGCTCGTGCGTGACCATGTGGACGTCGATGTCCTCGGACAGCGCCACGACGGTCTCGCCGATCCCGCGTCCGGTGAGGAAACGTTCCAGCCGACGGCGGCGGCTCGTACCGAGGACGAGCTGGGTGGCGTTCTCCGCCATCGCGAAGTCCACCAGTGCGGTGGGCACTTCGTCGCCGACGACGGAGTGGTAGCTGCCGCCCAGGTGCTCGACGAGGGCCCGCTGGCCGGCCAGAGCCGCGTGTGAGACTCCGGAGGCGAGCCCGTCGCTGCGCGCGATGTGCACGGCGAGCAGTTCACCGCCGGCGGACCGGCCGGCGATGCGTGCCGCGCGACGGATGAGGGTCTCGCCCTCGGGACCGCCGGTGAGGGCGACCACCACGCGTTCCCGGGTCTCCCAGACATCCCCGATGCCGTGCTCGGTACGGTACTTGTGGAGGGCCTCGTCCACCCGCCCGGCCAGCCACAGCAGGGCCAGCTCCCGCAGCGCGATGAGATTGCCGGGGCGGAAGTAGTTGGCGAGCGAGGCGTCTATCCGTTCCGGGGGATAGATGTTGCCGTGGGCCATCCGGCGTCGAAGTCCCTCGGGGGGTATGTCGACCAGCTCGACCTCATGGGCGCGGCGCACGAACTCGTCGGGCACCGTCTCGCGCTGTGGGACTCCGGTGATCTTCTCGACGACGTCGCTCAGCGACTCCAGGTGCTGGATGTTGAGCGTGGTGACGACATCGATCCCGGCGGCGAGGATGTCCTCGACGTCCTGCCAGCGCTTCGGGTGCCGGCCGTCCCCGGGGACATTGGTATGGGCGAGTTCGTCGATCAGCACCACCTGCGGCCGCCTCGCCAGCAGCGCTTCACGGTCCAACTCCGTGTACCGGCCGCCACGGTATTCCTGCCCGGCCGGCGGGAGGATCTCCAGGCCGTCGAGTTTCTCTTCGGTGTGCCGGCGCCGGTGGCACTCCACGAAGCCGGCCACCACATCCGCGCCGCGGGCCGCCCGGCGGTGTGCCTCGTCGAGCATCCGGTACGTCTTGCCCACGCCGGGTGCCGCGCCCAGAAAGACCTTGAGCCTCCCCAGCCGTACGGCCGGCTGTCCCGCGCCGGGCACCGGGCCCGCCTCGTGCGTGGTCGTCATGCTCAGAACTTCTCGGGGAAGAACAACGCCAGGACCAGGTACCCGACCAGGCTGACCGCAACGATGATGCCCACGACAGTTTCCGTACTCACCCGTACCCGACTCCTCCGTAAGTCCTCAACTTCACCAGCGAACATCAGCCAAGAGGTGATGGAAACGGCCCTGACGCACTCCTGACGCGAGTCGACCGGGACTTTGACGGTGTATTGACGGCCGTTGCATCGATAGGGTGAAGGCGGTGTGCCGGGAAGCCTGGTCGGCGTCGCGTGACCGCATGGTCCGCGTCGACTTGGGTGGGGGCGGAATGCGCAGCGTCGGTACGGTCTTGTTCCTCGTGGTGCTGGCCACGGTCGTGGCCACGAGTGCCCGCCGCTGGCGAATCCCCGCGCCCTCACTGCTCGTTGTCGTCGGCCTCGTCGTCGCGCTGATACCGGGCACTCCGGAGATCCGGGTCAGTCCGGAGGCCATCGGCCTCATCGTCCTGCCGCCGCTGCTGTACGCCAGCGCCGAGGAACTGTCCTGGCGCGAGCTGCGGCTGGTATGGAAGCCGGTCAGCGTGCTCGCGGTCGGTCTGGTCCTGGCCTCGGCGGCCGCGGTGGGTCTGGTCGCGTCGCTGCTCACCCCGCTGACCTGGCAGATGGCGCTGGTCCTGGGGGCCGTCCTCGCGAGTACGGACCCGGTGGCGGTCACCGCGCTCGGCCGGCGCCTCGCCCTGCCTCCCCGCGTCCAGGTCCTCGTACAGGCCGAGAGCCTCTTCAACGACGCCACTTCGCTCGTCCTCTTCCGTGTCGCGATCGTCGTGGCAGCAGCCTCCGCCGGGGTGTCCTGGCAGGCGGCGGGCACCGAGTTCGCGCTGCTCGCTGGCGGCGGCATCCTCATCGGAGGTGCGGTCGCCGGAGTGGTGGCTCTGATGCGCCGCAGGACCGAGGACCCCGTACTGGAGACCGTCATCGCCCTGGTGACCCCGTACGCCGCCTACGTGCTGGCCGAAGCGGTGCACGCGTCCGGCGTGACCTCCGTTGTCGTGGCGGGCGTGGTGCTCGGAGGCCGGGCCGACCGGTTCACCAATGCCCGCACACGGATCCAGCTGCACGCCGTCAACGGCACCGTGGTCTTCCTGCTGGAGAGCGTCGTCTTCAGCCTGATCGGCCTCACCCTGCCCGGACAGGTCGCCGCACTGACCGCTGCCGACGGGCTCTGGCCGCTGTACGCGCTGGCGGTCGCCGCGACCTTGGTCACCGTTCGCCTGCTGTGGGTCCTGCCCCTCTCGGCCGTCGTCCAGCGGAACGCGGGCGTACGTCCCTCCTGGCGAGTCCCGGCCGTGCTGACCTGGGCGGGCACGCGCGGCGTCGTCCCACTGGCCGCGGCCCTCTCCATCCCGGTCGCGGAGGGCGACGGCAGCCTCCTGGGCCAGCGCCCGCTCGTGCTCGTCCTGACCACGTCGGTGGTGGTGGTCACCCTCGTCGGCCAGGGCTTCACCCTGGCCGACGTGGTCCGTCGCTCCGGAATCGCCCTCGAACCGGATCACACCGAACGCGAGGAGGCCTCCGCCCGGTGCGCCCTTGCCGCAGCCGGCATCCGTCGGCTGGACGAGGTGTCCGACCTCGAAGCGGTACCGGACGTCGTCGCAGACCGGCTCCGGCGCAGCCTCCAGGCCCGGCTCGAACACGCCCGCGACCGCCTGGAGGAAGCCGACCTGGCTGAATCCGCAGACCAGGTCTATCGGCTGCTGCGCCGTGACCTGATCCGGGTGGAGGCCGTGGAACTCCAGCGTCTCTACGACGAACACCACATCAGCGACACCACCCGCCGATGCCTTCAGCGGTCCCTGGACCTGGAGGAGGCGCGGCTGGACCTGGCGAGATGATGTCGAGCTGCCGCCCACACGGGTTCTGTCCGGTGGATCCCCTGGATATCCCTCCTTGGTGATGATGGTGCTAGTTTCATTAGCACCATGCTGTTGAAGCTGAACATTGCGGACAACCGCCCTCTGCACGAACAGGTCGCGGGTGCGATCAGACGTGCCATCGCCGAGGGTGAGTGCGCTCCAGGTGAGCGCCTGCCATCGGCACGCGATCTCTCCCAGGCGTTGGGCGTCAACGTCAACACGGTCCTCCGCGGTCTTCGAGGGCTTCGCGATGAGGGACTACTGGAGTTCCGCCGCGGTCGCGGTGTGACCGTGGCCGAGGGGGCGGAGCAGCGCTCGGTGCTGCTCGACCGCGTGCGCGAACTGGTCGGTGACGCGGCGCATCTGGGCTACAGCAAGGCCGATCTCATGGAAATGATCAGGAGGCTGGCATGAACGACGGGACGGGGCGAAGGGGCGGAGAACAGTGGGGTGTCGCGATTTGGGCCGTGGCGGTCCTGGTCGCGCTCGTCGCACTTCCCTGGGCCGCCGGTGACCGGCTGCCGGAGCGGTTGGCGACTCACTGGGGCGCCGGCTCCGGCGGACCGGACGGCTCGATGCCGCTGTGGGCAGCCGCGCTGTTTCCCGGGTTGATCTGGCTGGTCCTGGTGCTGTTGACCGTCGTGCTCGCGCGGCGGCGCGAGGGGGCGACCTCAAGTCCGGCGATGCGGGGCTGGGCCGTAGCCGCACTGCTGTCCAGCGGTGTCCTCCTCGCTGGTGCGCAGGCATCCATCGTCCGGGCGAACCTGGATCACACGGACTGGCGGCAGGCCGATTCCGTGAGTCTGTGGACTGCGCTGACGTTCGGGGTGGCGACCGTGGCGGGGCTGGCCGGGTGGGCGGTTACCCGCCGCGGTCCGGCTGCGGCGCCGCCCGCGGTTGTGGGCAGTCCGAGCATGGACATTCCGGTGGGCGAGAAGTTCGTGTGGCTTTCCCGTACGACGAACCCGTGGCTCCGCTGGATCGGGGCCCTGTTCGGGCTGGTCGCGCTCGCTGCAGGACTCGTCGCGGTGAGCGGCCTGATCGAGGCGCAGTGGGTGGTCCTCGCACCGTTCGCCACGGTCTCCATCGCGGCTCTCTCGTGTGCCTCCGTACAGGCGCGTGTCACCGAGAAGGGCTTGGACGTGGTTTTCGGTCCGCTCGGCTGGCCGGTGCGGCGCTGGCTGGTTGAGGACATCGAATCGGCGCGTGCCGAAGACCGCACCCCCGCCCAGGTGGGGGGCTGGGGCTATCGGCTGAGCGGCATGGGCACGACAGTGATGCTCCGCGGCGGCGAGTGTCTGGTGATCCACCCCCGGCGGGGGAGTGAGTTCGCGGTGAGCGTGGACGATGCCGAACGGGGCGCTGCCCTGCTCAACGCCCTTGGCGGGCAACGCACCCACTGAGTCGGCGCTCGGGCCGCGTCACCCCGTCATCACTATGCGAGGGCGGGCGTGGTGATGGGACGGCTGCGCTGCCCTGTGCCCGACCTCGTGTGCCAATGCCCTGCCGGTGACGTGGTGGACGTATTCGCGGGTCAGCCGGAAGCCGGCCGTCCAGGCCAGTAGTCGGCTGGGCCGGTTGTCGTGTGAGCAGCACCAGCTCGCGGTGTGTCCCCGTGCCTGGATGTCGGCCGTCAGGCCGGCGACGCAGGCCAGTGCGGTGGGGGCCCCTCCCAGCGGTAGCTGGGGGAGCTCACGGCGGCGATCGGGAACGGTGACGACCGCGATGTCCTCGTAGGCGCTGCCGAGGAAGTAGGTGCAGGCGAGGGAGAGGATCCGACTCTTGGCGAAGGCGGCCCAGCCGTGGCCGGAAGCGGCGAGGCCGCTGGGTCCGCCCCAACTGGCATGAATCCAGGCGTTCTTGGAGTCCATCGCGGCCAGTGCCGGAACGTCTTGGGGAGTCAGCCGCCGCACTGTTGCGCCACGCGGGGTGCGGGGGAGGGGCACCGGTGCCTGAGGCTGGTGGACGTACAGCATCCGTTCCCAGGGGACGACGCGTTCGAATGCGGAGCCGAGCGACGGCCAGAACCGGGCGGGCGTCTCTACGTACCGGCCGGCGAACCGGGCCAGGGCGTCCTGGGTGAGCACGCTCGGATCGCCGCGCAGCAGCACGTGGTCCGCGCAGCTGACGGCGAGGACGCGAGGCCGGTCGGGGCGGTCGGCCCACCAGTGTCCGGCGCCCGTGGTCAGTACGTGCTCGGCGAGAGTCCCGGGACCGGGGGAGCCGGTGGGGAACCAACGGCTCAGGGCGGGGAGCTGCTGCGAGGAGATCCCGATCACGAATGCCTCCAGGTGGTGCTGCAACGGGTTCTCGGGCAGGGGGAGCGGGCGGTACAGGGCAGGAGGCCGCTCCGCTCCGGGCCGTGGCTCGCCTTCTGGCGTTGTGGCCGACGGGCGCAGGCACCTGCAGGTTGGGTGAGGAGGGGCGTGCGAGGCCGCGTGCCTGCCCGGGGCGGGGGCAGACACGGGACGGAAGCGGCCGCCCGTCATACGGGTGACTGTGGGTGGCCGCGGGTTGAGAACCCGTGCGTCAGCGCACCGGCAGGTGAGCAGCGCGCGAGGCCGGGCACACCGTATGCGGTGGCCGGTCGTCATGGAGCAGACCGCTGTTCACGTCATTCATCCAACTGCTTCGTGAGACGGGGATCAAGGAGGTCGGCCGGTCCTTGACACAGCTTTGATGCCGGCATGACTGACCCCGGCCACGACGGGTGGTACCGATCACGGGCCACACAACCCGCCCCGCCGTCCGCGGCTCACCCGCTGGGCAGTGTCACCTTCTCCTGGCCGCAGCCGATACGGCTGGACTCCGCCTCGACGTAGGCGGGCAGCAGGTCGTGGACGAACGTGAAGTCCTGCTCCCCGAACCGGTCCTTCTGTTCCAGCATGAAGATCACGTCCCCGGTCTGGCACTGCGCCCGGTACACGGCCCGGCTCACGTTGAACGCCCCGTACCCGTTGGTGCCCTTGAAGGACGAGCCGCCCTTGAGTAGATCCTGGGAGAAGACGGCGGTCAGTGCCGGGTCCACGACGGTCGTCATCCGAACCGTGGCCTTGGGGTAACGGCCGGACGCCTCGCATATCCGGGCAGAGCCGCCGTCGCCGCTGACCCGGGTACGTGACAGGCTCTCGCGGTAGGCAGCCGGGAGGGCGAGGCCCTTGATGCCGCAGAAGGAGTCCGGCTGGGTGTCCCGCCACACGACGACGTCCTTCGGCAGGTCCGGAGACCGGTAGACCCCGGAGCAACCCAGCTCGCGTATGACGCCGTTGGCCGCATCCACCGCAGCGTGCGCCAGAGCGGCGCGGTCCTCCCGCTCGTACTCCGACGAGACGTCGATGCCCGCAGGCCCCATGCCGACGTCGACCACGACCGGGCCCTCGAACTGGTCGGGTCTGCCGGTGCAGGACTGGGGAAGCGCCACCCAGGCGCGGGAGGAGGAGGCCATGCCCGGCAGGCCTTCCCCGAGTGCCACCATGCCGGCCGCGAGGAACTCCTCGGGCCACTGCCGCCCGTCGCTTCCGTAGAGACCGTCCAGCTTGTGCACCCGTACGGTCAGCTGCCTTCTGGCCATGTCGTCCTTGTAACTGGTGATGCGGCACTGGCCGTAGGACAGTCCTTGGCCGTGCGGGTCGGTCTGCAGCACCTGCTCCTCGACCTCGGTCCTGCGGTCGCCGAAGAGGGAGGACACGGTCGAGTCGCCGAGGGAGTCCCAGCAGGGGGCGGGGCCGAGCAGCGGCAGGGTGTCCGTACGCCAGGCGACGGCGCCGGCCCCGAGTAGGCCGCCGGCCAGGACGCCCGCCGCGGTGGCCCGGACGGTGCGGTTCCGTAGCAGCCGGCGCACCAACGAGGGCCGCGCGGGTGAGGGAACCGAGGGAATCAGGTCCTGGTCCTTGTCCGGCTCCCGGGCAGGGGTCGTTTCGCTGTCCACTGCGGGTGTCACGCTCTCTCCGTTGTCCGCCACGCTGCCGTTGTTGTCTGAGGTCACCGGTTCTCCCCGGCCTGGCACCCGATGCGCTTGCTCACGGACGCGGTGAAGTTCGCGAACACCTGCTGGTCGTCCGGGCGGCTTCGGCCCTTGAGGCCGGGCTCGACGTTCCCGTAGAACACGGTCCGCCGACCGCCACAGGTGGCCCGCACAAGTCCCCGGCCGTTTCCTTCGGGAAGCCCGTCGAACAGTGCGACCATCCGGGGCTCGGACGCCATCACGAACTGCGCCGCCGGCTCATCGGGCACCCCCCGGGAGCGCCACACCACCGAACAGGTCTGGAGCCGCTCACCGACGACGCCCACCTGCTGCTGATAGGCGGAGTCCTTTCCGAACTCGAAAGTCACCCCCGGAATCCTGCACAGAGGACTGGAGGCCCTCTCGTCCTTCTCCGCGGTGACCAACATCGGCGAGGACAGGCGCAGCGGCTTTGCGGGCTTGCAGCCCGCCTTCGACGCAGCGGTGCCGGCCGCGTCCAGCAGCATCCGGGCGACGTCCATCCGGTTTCCGATGGTGAAAGGCATGGCCTTCCTCCCCAGGTGGCCGTCACCCCAGCTCTCGCTCCGGATCGTGACCACGGACGGTCTGCCGTCCACATCACAGGCCTCGGGCAGCACCAGCATGGCTCGATCGCGGCCGACCAGCCCGTTCAGTCCGTCGGGCAACGGAGAAGCCGAACCGTCGAAGAAGTGGGCTATCCACGCACGGCGTTCCTCGGCCGAGGCCGGGACGGGGCCGTACGCGAGGGTGACGCGCTCATCGAAGGTGAGCGGGTCGGTGGAGTCATCATCGGCGACCGACGAGGCGACGGTGACCGTGCACGTGGCGGTCGGCCTGGTGGACGAGGGCGGCGCCGACTCGGTGGCCCGGCGCGCGGAGCCGGACTTGCCGAGCGCCTCCTCGCCGAGGAAGGACGGACCACTGTCCTCCTGCCACGCCCCCCAGCAGTAGCTCGCGTGGAACGGCCAGCTGCCTGTCGCGCTCAATCCGTACAACCCCGCACCCGAGGCAAGAACCGCCCCACCTGTAACAAGGGCGAGGAGCCTCCCCCGTTGCCTGCCGCCGATGCCCATGACATTCCCCCTCGTGAACCATGTAGATCACAGCAAACGCACCGATGCTACGCCCGATGTCGGTGGTGTTTACGACTCATTTACGGCACCCCGATGCCCGCCATCAGCAGCGCGTCAGGAAGTGCGGGTTTGCCGTAAGAGGGGCGTCAACCTGGTGCGTTGGCGCACGGCGGTGATCGCAGACTGAGTGGCAGGGGGAAGCGGACGACCGTCCGTGATGCGAGGTTGGAGGGCGCGTGACGATCGCCGCCGAGACCACACCCAGTCCGGACCGCGGGGGGTCGGGCTGGAGCCGGGACGCATCACGGACGGGCCGTCCCGTGCACCGTCGCGCGAGCCTTGCCGTGAGGAAGCCGTCAAAGTCGCACCCACGGCCGTATGGACGTCGTCAACGCCTGCCGAGGTGGCCGAACACCGCTGTTCCCTCCGGTTATCCGTACTCACAGGACGACAACAGGAAGGCGGCCCGCCAATGCCCCGGGTGCTGGTGGTGGATGACGAACCGCAGCTTGCGCGATTGCTGGTGATCAATCTGAAGGCGCGGAAGTACGACGTGGACTGCGCGTCGGACGGGGGCACGGCCCTGGAGGCCGTGGCGGCCTGCCGTCCAGATGCGGTCCTGCTGGACCTCGGGCTGCCCGACATGGATGGGATCGATGTGATCAAGCGGCTGCGTGGATGGTCGCAGGTGCCCGTCCTGGTGGTTTCTGCCCGCCACGGCTCCGAGGAGAAGATCCAGGCCCTGGACGCGGGCGCCGACGACTACGTCACCAAGCCCTTCAGCATGGACGAACTGCTGGCCCGGCTGGGAGCCGTCATCCGCCGGACACCGACACAGGAGTCGGCCGCCGCGGACGAAGCGGTTGTCGAGACCGAGGAGTTCACCGTCGACCTGCTCGCGAAGAAGGCGAGGCGCAGAGGGAAGAGCACAGGCTCACGCCGACGGAGTGGCATCTGCTGGAGGTCCTGATCCGCAACCGGGGCCGGCTCGTCAGCCAGCGGCGTCTGCTCCAGCAGGTGTGGGGTTCGTCCTACGGAACGCAGACCAACTTCTTGCGGGTGTACATGGCTCACCTCAGGCGGAAGCTGGAAGCGGACCCGGCGCACCCGCGGCATCTGATCACCGCCCCCGGCTTGGGGTACCGCTTCGAGGCGTGAGTGCGGCGGAGCCGACGGACCGGGGGGCGCCGTCAAGGCCCCGTCAATTCTGTGTATCCCCGCGTATGAAGACCATCAACGTGCCTGGTGGGTCGAACTGTTGAGCCAGATGCTGGCGTGCACGCAGGGCCGTACGAACGGCCCGGGTGTGAGCTGGAGTGCGAGTGACGATCACTGCCGGTACCGAACCGACCCAGGGAGCGGGGGCTCCGGAGACTGTCACGCAGAGCCCCGCACCGGACACCCGTCGCGTGAGCGTCCCACGTTCGCCGTCCGGAGGAGAACTGGGAGGAGGGCCGTCGGGACCACGGCCTCCCACCGTGATCGCCCGGGCGGCCCGCCTGCTCGCCGATCGCTACTGGGCCACCTTGCCCGGCCGGCTGCTCCTCGCTCGTGCGGCGAGCCTGCTGCTCGTCGCCGGGCTGCTGATCCTGCTCGTGGTCGCGGCGACGGGCGCGACCACCGCTTGGGAAGAAACGGCCCAGCGCGACGCGCCCCGTACCGTCTCCGCGACCCGGCTCAACCTCGCACTCAACGACATGGACGCGCAGACGGCCAACATCCTGCTCTCCAGTGGTGATTCCGGTACCGGCAAGGGGCGCCTGGAAGAGTCGTACGCCAAGGCGAGCGGCTACTACGGCGAGGCCCAGGAGACCATCAGCCGCTCCCTGCGCACGCTCGCCGCCGCCTCGGAAGGAGACCCGGCCACCGAGGCGACCGTCGTGCGGCTCACCGATGACTTCGCGCACTACCAGGAGCTGATCGGGCGTGCACTGGAGAACGACAGCCGGCCCGGCGGCAAGGACGCCGCCCGCGAGGACTACCGGACCGCGACCGACCTCCTCACGGGGCGGCTGCTCCCGGAGGCGCGCAAGCTCGTTGACGCCAACAATGCGGTGTACGAACGGCAGTACGCCGCAGCGCGAGGCGACCTCGACGTGCAGCGGACCGCCGAAGCCGTCCTCGGCGTACTGCTGATCGCCGCGCTGGTACTGCTCCAGATCCGCCTCGCGCGCCGGTTCCACCGGGTCTTTAACCCGGGACTGATCGCCGCCACCCTCTGCGCCGTGGTCGCGGTCGTGTGCGGAGCCCAGCTGCTCACGATCACTTACGACCGGATGAAGGTCGCCCGCCGCGACTCCTTCGACTCCGTCATCGCGCTGTCACGGTCCAAAGCGATCGGCTACGACGCCAACGCCGACGAGAGCCGCTACCTCCTGGACCCCGACCGCCGCCCCGCGTACGAGCTCTCATTCCTCGACAAGTCGCATCAGCTGTACGGGATTCAGGGCGCCGGACTCGACACGTACGACCGGAAACTCGCCGACACGTGGGCCACCTACCTGAACAACCACGAGGACAAACGGTTCACCGGCGAGTACCGGCGCGAACTGGACAACATCACCTTCGCGGGCGAGCGGGAGGCCGCCCAGAAGACCGTCGAGGCGTACGCCGTCTACCAGCGCGACGACCGGACCTTCAGGTGGCTGGTGGCCGAGGGGAAGCAGCAGGAGGCCACGGTCTTCTGCATCGGCTGGGCACCGGACACCTCGAACGCCCACTTCGGGGAGTGGATGAAGGCTCTGGACCAGGTCACGGCCATCAATCAGAGGCACTTCGATCTCGCTGTCAAAGAGGGCCGTGCGGCACTGACCATGCGAGGCCCGGTGGCCGGAGCGTCGCTACTGCTCACGGCCGGGTTGACGGTGCTGGGGCTGCGGCGCCGGCTGGCCGAGTTCCGGTGAGAGGGGCCGGTGAGCCGTACGGACGCGGGCAGGGGCGGGGAGATCGGCGTGCCTGATGTCCGCTCATACAAGGGCCGCCAGCCGTCGGGGGTGTTCCTCGACTACGAGGTGGCCGGCGTCCGGGATGACGTGCAGATCGGTGTCGAGCACGGTGCGGACCGCGGGGGCGAGCCGTCGCGGCGGCAGGAAGATGTCGTGCGCTCCCGTGATGACCAGCCGGGGAACGGCCCGCGCAGGGAGGTCTGCAACGCCCGGAGCTCCACTCGAGCGGGAGTGGCGTGCGACCAGCGTCATCCACTCCACCAGTTCCTCGCGCGGCTGGTGGCCGGGCGCGAGCATGGCCCGCAGGAGCCGGGTGCTGCGCGCCGGAGTCGGTCGGACGAACCAGGCGGCGGAGACGGCGAGCAGGCCGGGGGTGAGGCGCAGCCTGCCCAGTCCGCCGGGTGAGACGAGCACGAGCCGGTCGATGCGCGGTGAAGAGCTGGACAGGGCGATGGCGGCGCCGAAGGAGTGCCCGATCACCACCAGGGGCCCGGTTGCGGCGCAGGCGTCGAGGACCTCGCTCAGCCATGTGCCGTACCACGACAGGCGGCCGCCGGAGATCCCGCGCTCCCCGGAACTGAGACCGGGCTGTCCGGGGACGTCCGGCAGGACGAACCGATGGCCGGCCGCGACAAGGGAGGTGGCAAGGGGTAGGGATGCGGCGGCGTTGAAGTTCGTACCCGGCACGAAGACCACCGTGGTCGGGCCGGAGCCGGCGCTCACCAGGTGGGTCTCTGCTCCGTTGGCGGTCACCACCGTCCGCTCGTGCGGCACCGGCCATGCGTCGAGCCGGTCGGTGCACCAGCGGCGGATGTGCTCCCGGCCCGGCGTGCTGCGGTAAATGGAGTCCACCCGGCGAGTATCGCCTCTCATCCCGCCGCCACTCTTCCGGTTGCCGTCGGTGTGCCGACGGCGTAGTGGGCGTACTCCCGCTCCGGACGGAAGCCGGCGGTCCAGGCGAGCAGGCGGCCGGGGCGGTTGCTCGCAGAGCAGGCCCAGCTGGGGGTGTGCCCTCGGGCCGCTATGTCCGAACACAGGGCGTTGATGCAGTCCAGAGCCAGGTACTGGAGGCGCGGGTCGGGCACGGTGACGCAGGCGACGTCCTCGTAGGCGGTGCCGAGGAAGTAGGTGCAGGCCACGGCCACGATGCGGTCGCCCTGGAAGGCGGCCCAGGCGTAGCCCGAGCGGACGAGGGCGTCCGGTCCGCCCCAGGTGCGGTGTATCCAGCTCATCGCGGGCGGAAGGGTGGTGAGCGCGCGCGTGTCGCGGGCGTCCAGCCTACGCACGGTCACACCCCTGGGCGGCCGGGTGGCGGGCACGGGGGAGCGCTTGACGTACACCATGCGCTGCCATGGCACGACCCGGTCGAACGCGGCCCCGATCAGCGGAAGGAAGCGGCCCGTAGCCTCGATGGAGCGGTCCGCGAAGACCCCGAGATCCGTCGGCGTCAGGGCCTGCGGGTCTCCGCGCAGGAGTACGTGGTCCCCGGATTCGGCGGCGATCACGCGCGGCTGGATGACGCGGTCCACCCATCAGCGGCCGGCCTCGGTGGTCAGGACGTGCTCGGTCAGGGCGGCCGACCCCGGGGCCCCGGTGGGGAACCAGCGAACGAGGGCCGGGAGTCGGTGGGGCGGCAAGTTGGTCATGAGGCTTCCTTGTCGGGACATGGAGGCGGGGCGGCCCTGTTCGGAGGGCCGCCCCGCGGAATGGGCTGTTGGCTAGCAGGTGGGCTTGCTGCCGTGGTTGGAGCCCTTCTTGCGGCGGGCCCTCTTCTTGCGTGCGCGCTTGGACATGGACGGGTGTCCCTTCAGGCGGTGTGGCCGACGAGGAGGTCGGCGAGCTTGTTGAGGCGCTTGATCGTGCGGTCCTCGGTGGCGGCGGCGGCCGGGGCGACGCGTTCGTCGCGGTCGTAGTAGGCGCCGTTGACGATCTCGGTGGCCGGGTCGCAGAGGCGTACGACGTGCTGGGCGCCCTCGGCGGCGGATTCGCCCTCGTTGCCGTAGAGGGGGAGCAGGCCGGTCTCGCAGACACCGGGGTGGACGGACACGGCGGTGACACGCGGGTCGGAGGCGAAGACGGTCAGCGCCAGCTGCGACTGCGCGTAGGCGGCGAGCCGCGAGTATCGGCGCTCCCGGTTCGGGTCGCTCCACTGGATGGCGGCCGTGCGGTGGAGCGAGGAGGAGACGTTGACGACGCGCCCGCCCGGGTCGCTGGTGAGGGAGGGTTCCAGGAGGTTGGTGAGAAGGTAGTGCGCGAGGAAGTTGACCTGGAAGGCGATCTCGTTGCCATTGACGGTGAGGGTGTGACGCTCGGGGGCGGCGATGGCCGCGTTGTTGACGAGAACGTCGAGGCGCGGGTGTTCCCGTACGACCGCGTGGGCCAGGTTCTCGACTTCCTCCAGGCGGACGAAGTCGGCGGCGAGCGGGCGCAGCAGGGCGCTGTCGATGCCCTCGGTGGTCACCAGACGGTCGGCCGCGGCCTGGGCCTCCTCGGCGGTGCGGCCATGGAGAAGGACGGCCGCGCCGCGCTGGGCGAGCTGGCGAGCGGTCTCGTAGCCGATGCCGGCGGTGGCGCCGGTGACGAGGACGGTACGTCCGGACAGGGATGAAGACATGTCGGATTCCTGGAAGCAGGCATGGCTGACGCGCCCGGCGCCCCCGGCGTAGGCAGGGGGCGAGGGCTCAGGTCATGCGGGGAAAGGGGAGTACGCGTACGAAGCCCTGGCCGGAGTCCTTCAGGACGCCGGTGGCAAGTACGCGGAGGACGCGCGGCCGATGTCAGAGGGCCGGGCGGACAGCGGGCGCCGTCGGCTGCACCGGATTCGGTGGCCGATCGTCGTAGCGCGGACCGCTGTTCATGACTCCATCCCAGCGCATCACGGATGCCGAGGCAAGATCCTGAACGGGACTTTGACGGCCTTCTGACGGCCGTCGGGTAACCGTGCGAATCCGGTCTTCGCGCAGGTCATCAGGGCCGCGTCAAAGATCGACGACCGTGCGGAAGGAACGCGTAAAGGAGCGTTGTCACGGACGTCGGCCGGGAGCAGACTGGCGGAGCGACGGAGCCGGTGACGGTCCGGTGGCACGCGGCTGGAGGTCGGTGACCTGAACACCGCCGAAGATGCGCATGGTCCGGCCGTGGGGGTACGGGCCGATGCGACCGCGTGCTGGTCAACCGTCGCACAACACATGAGCCGTCCAGCTCCCGGTGTGGGGATACCGGAGCTGGGCGGCTCGCGTGTTTCGGGCGTCAGCGCGTACACCAGCAGACGATCCTTTCCGGCAAGTAGTTGCTAATGCGGCAAGTAGGCGCGATTGGGACCGAGCGGTTCCGCCGTACCCTGGCCTGGCACATCGCACGCCGTCCCGGCGGGCTCGTCGCCCTGGCCATCCAGTACGGCCACATGCGTACCGCCGTCAGCGCCGGCTACGCGGCGCGAAGCCGCGACGGCATCCACGACCTCCTCGACATCGAGACCGCCCGTGCCACCGCCGACACCATCGCCGCCCTCCACGAGGATCTCTCCGAAGGCGCCGGCATCTCCGGGCCGGCTGCCCGGCGGGCGATCCACGCCGCCGCCCAGGCGCAGTTCACCGGCTCGATCCGCAGTGCCCGTCAGGCCAGGGCCATCCTTCGCAACTCCAGCCTGGCCGTCCACGACAACCCGCACGCCTATCTGATGTGCGTCTACAACCGCGACAAGGCTCTCTGCCACCGCTTGGGCACCGGGGATGCCCCCACGCTGGACCGCTGCGTGCCTTCCTGCGCGAACATCGCACGTACCGACCGGCACACCGCCCAGCTCACCGCACAGGCGGAGAACCTGGAGGAGCAAGCAGCCTCACAGATGGTCCCGCACCCGCTGGCCGACCGGCTTCTCTAGCGCGCGGACCACCTGCGCCACCTCGCAGACCAGCACTCCCGCCATCGCATCGGCGGACAGGAGGAAACCCCCGCATGAGCCCGGCCCCTGACGAACGCGACCGCATCCTCGCCGCCATGGGCCGCATCCTGGCCGGACAACCCCAGCGGTCGAACGGAGCGCTGACCATCGTCGCCCTGGCCGAGGAAGCCGAAGTGCCCCGCAACGCCCTCACCCAGCGCCACACCGACCTGAAGAACGAGTTCTACGAGAAAGTCCGGGCACGCGGAGGAATCCCCGACAGCGAGAGACGGCTGCGCCAGCAGATCTGCAGGCTCAAGGAACTCCGTGCCGCGGATGCCGAGGAGCTTCGCCAACTGCGTGAGGACAACGAAGCCCTCGTCGGCGCGCTGCACCAGGCCGTGGCGGAGAACCGGCTCCTGCGCCAGCAAGCCGCAGAGCAGCACCGCAACATCCGTGTCCTGCCCACCAGTGCGGCCGCAGGACAACACGGACCGTCCCTCCCCGCGCGGGGGAGCTCCCCGCGACCATCGACCGTCGCGGAATGCGGCTGTCTGGATACGTAGTGCAGTGATGTCGACTTGGGTTGCGGGGCCTCTTCATGTCGCGGCCCGCGGGTCCGGTAGGGGTACGGCTGGGGACTGTGTGGCCCTTGAGGGGCGGGCGGGGCGGTGCAGAGATGGGTGTAGGCACCGGGGGCGGGAGGAGGTGGGCTCATCATGTGGGCTTTCGGGCCTTGGAGAATCTGCCCTGCGCGGGCGCGAGGGAGGCTGCGGCGGATGTGCTGTGCGGATCGGCTGCAGCGGCCGTCTGACCGGCTGGAGCTGTGGCTGGTGCGGCTGCTTTGGATCTTCGCTGTGGTCGCCGTACCACTGGCTGCCTGGTTCGCGGCTGGCGCTGCCCATGGGCACTACGCCGAGGTGCGCCGTGCCCAGGTGGACTCGCGTCATGTCGTTGATGCCAAGGTAGTCGCGGATAACGACAACCAGGGCGGCTCGCGTTCGGATGGTGCGCGGGTGCCTGTGGAATGGCGTGACGCCGGCGGGTATCGCCGTACGTTCGTAGAAGCGGCTGTGGGGCTGCGAGAAGGCGGACACCTGCAGGTCTGGCTCGACGGTCAAGGCCGCGTCACCTCGCCTCCCATTCGCCCGTCGGCGCCCGTGGCTGCCGGTGCTGTCGTGGGCACCGGCGCTGCGGCTGGTACCGCTGCGGCGGTCTTCGCGGTCCGCAAGATCGTCGCTCTCTCCCTCGAACGGCAGCGGCTCCTTGAGTGGGGCCGCGAATGGGAGCGGGTGGAACCTCGCTGGACCGGCCGCACGGTATGACCGCTCAGGTCGCGTTGCGCTCCCGTCGGTGCGGCTGCTCTGCGCCTTTGGTGCGGGCACAGGGTGTAACCGACTGCAGGGGTATCGGCGTAACTGGCCGCGGTGGAGGGCCGCGCGCACCCTGAGAGTGGAAGCCGAATGGTCCGGAGCCGCAGGGAGGTGGTGGCTATGCAGTGCGGGATAGCGGCCCGGTGGGGCCCCCATCTGGGCCGCGCCCTCGATTCGGGGTGAGGTGACGTGTCCGGCGAGCTCGGGGTGTCGGAGCCGGCTGCGGCACCGTTGGACCCTGAGGAGCGGGTGGATCTGCTGCTGCGGGACCTGCGCAGTACGCGGGAGGGGCTCACCGCGCGGGAGGCGGCCCGGCGGCTGGTGCACTACGGGCCGAACATGCTGCGCCGGCGCGGTGGCCGGCGCTGGCCCGGGGAGCTGGCGCGGCAGTTCACCCATCCTCTGGCGCTGCTGCTGTGGGCGGCGGCGCTGCTGGCGTGGTGGGCGGGGATCGTCGCGGTGGCGCTGGCCATCGTCGTGGTGATCGTGGTCAATGCGGCCTTCGCGTTCGTGCAGGAGATGCAGGCCGAGCGGGCGGTGGAAGCTCTGGCGGCCTATCTGCCGGAGCGGGCGAAGGTGCTGCGCGACGGGCAGGAGCAGATGGTCGATGCGGCCGATCTGGTTCCCGGGGACGTCCTGGTGGTGGAGGAGGGGGACCGGATCTCGGCCGACGCGCGGCTGATCACTGGAGGGGTGGAGGTCGACCTGTCGGCGTTGACGGGCGAGTCGATGCCCGCCTACAGGTCCGCGGAACTCGCCGATGTGCATGTGCCGCTTTTGCAGGCCCGGGACCTGGTGTTCAGCGGGACCGTGTGCACGGAGGGCGAAGGGCGGGCCCTGGTTTTCGCCACCGGCATGCACACCGAGCTGGGGCGGATCGCCGCGCTCTCGGAGCGGGTGGAGCGCGAGGTCAGCCCGCTGGAGAGCCAGGTCAGACGAGTGGCCTGGCTGATCGCGCTGATCGCGGTGGTCATGGGCCTGGCGTTCTTGCCGGTGGCGGTGTACGGCGCGAAGCTGCCGTTCCACGACGCGGTCGTCTTCGCAGTCGGCCTGCTGGTCGGCAACGTCCCCGAAGGGCTGCTGCCGGTGATCACCCTGGCACTGGCCCTGGGGGTGCGGGAGCTGGTACGGCGCGGGGCGGTCGTCAAGCGGCTCAGCGCGGTGGAGACCCTGGGCTCGGCGGACGTGATCTGCACCGACAAGACCGGCACCCTGACCGAGAACCGCATGCACGTCGCCACCGTGTGGACCACCGCCGGACCACAGCACCTCACCGGCGCCGACACCGTGCAGGGAACGGACAGCGACGCGGCCCTCGTCGCCCTCGCTGCGGTGATGACCCGCTGCAACAACGCCCAGCCCGCCACCGCCGAAGCCGACGGCACCGCGATCGGAGACCCCACCGAGCTCGCCCTGCTGGAAGCCGCCAGCCGTCTGGGCCACGGCATCACCCCCGCCGACCGGGAACGGGACCGCCGGCGGCAGTTTCACTTCGACCCGGTTCTCAAGCTGATGTCCACCGTGGACGAACGCGACAACGGGGTATGGACGGACACCAAGGGCGCACCCGAAGCGGTGGTACCCCACTGCAGCCGGATCCTGCAGACCGACGCAAGCACCCAGCCCCTCACCGACGACGTCCGCCGCCGGGTCGAGGAACAGGTCGACGCCCTTGCCCGGCATGGACTACGGGTCCTGGCCCTGGCCGAGCGCCGCCTGAACGCCGCCGCGCTGCCCGAAAACCGTGCCGAAGCCGAGCAGGACCTGACCCTGATCGGCCTGGCGGCCATGGCCGACCCGCCCCGCCCCGAAGTGGCCGAGGCCGTCGCCCACTGCCACGGCGCAGGCATCAGAGTCATCATCGTGACCGGCGACCACGCCCTGACCGCCGCGGCCATCGCACACCAGGTCGGCATAGGCGGCCCGCACCCCCGGGTGGTCACCGGCGAGGAACTCGACCGCATGCCCGAGGACGACCTCGACCACCTCCTGCGCCACCACCGCGAACTGATCTTCGCCCGCAGCTCACCGGAGGCCAAGCTGCGGATCGCCGACGCGCTGCGCGCCGAGGGCCATGTGGTGGCCATGACGGGCGACGGCGTCAACGACGCACCCGCCCTGCGGCGCGCCGACATCGGCGTGGCCATGGGACGCTCCGGCACCGATGTGGCCCGCGAAGCGGCCACCATGGTCCTCACCGACGACAACTTCGCCACCATCGTCACGGCGATAGGTGCCGGGCGCCGGATCTACGACAACATCCGCAAGTTCATCTGCTACATCTTCGCCCACACCACCCCCGAGATCACCCCGTTCCTGGTGTTCGCCCTGGGCGGTGGAGCGATCCCGCTCCCCCTGACCGTGCTGCAGCTGCTGGCCTTCGACGTCGGCACCGAAACCCTGCCCGCCCTCGCCCTGGGCCGCGAACGGGCCGAACCCGGCCTGATGGACCGCCCGCCTCGACCGCGCTCCGAAGGAGTCATCCGCGGCTCCATGCTCCTGCGTGCCTGGCTCTTCCTCGGCGTCATCTGCGCCGCCCTGCAGATGGCAGGGTTCTTCGCCGTCCTCATCCACGCCGACTGGCACCCCGGCGACCCCACAGGCCCCGGCACCCCACTGCACCACTCCTACCAGCAGGCCACCACCATGACCTTACTGGGCATGGTCGCCGGCCAGATCGGCACCGCCTTCGCCGCCCGCACCGACCACGCCTCCTTGCGCTCCATCGGCGTCTTCACCAACCCCCTGCTGCTGTGGGGCATCGGCTTCGAACTCGCCCTGGCCGCACTTTTCATCTACGCCCCGCCCTTCCAGGACCTGCTGGGCACCGCCGCCCTCACCCCCGCCATGGTCGCGCTCGTCATCCCCTTCCCCTTCGTGGTGTGGGGCGCCGACGAACTACGACGCTGGCTCCTGCGACGACAAACACACGCGTCGACCTCTGCCCGCCGGAAGAGCTAATGCGCAACTGGCTGTCTCTGACCGAGGAGGGGATGACCGCTTATCGGCGTCACCTCGCCGCCCTCACGGCCATCGCGGGCTCACTGAGTTGATGCGGGGGATGATCGCCGGCCACAGGATGTGACCGGCGATCATTTGGCCTGGTCCGCGGGCTGGTTCAGGTGACCGCCGACGTCGGGAGATCCGCCGTGACCGGCGGTGCGCCACCCGCTATGGGGAGGGTGATGACCATGGTGAGGCCGCCGCCGGGAGTGTCCTCGGCCGTCAGCGTGCCGCCGATGGCCTCGGTGAAGCCGCGGGCGACCGCGAGGCCGAGTCCCACGCCTGCGCCGCGTGGGGCGTCGCCGTGGCGCTGGAACGGCTCGAAGATCCGGTCCTTGGCCTCGTCCGGGACGCCGGGCCCGCGGTCGACGACGCGCAGTTCCACGCGCTGGTGCAGGGCGCTGGCCGTGACGTTGACGGGCTGGCCGGCGGGGGTGTATTTGACGGCGTTTTCGACGATGTTGGCGACGGCTCGTTCGAGCAGGCCGCGGTCGACGGCGATCATGGGGAGGGTTTCGGGGATGTCGAGTTCGACGCTGTCCTCTGGTATGCCGCCCAGGGCCATCGGGACGACCTCGTCGAGGTCGGTCTCGCGGATCAGCGGGACGACGGTGCCGGTGTTGAGGCGGGACATGTCGAGGAGGTTGCCGATCAGGGCGGCGAGGCGGTCGGCGCCGTCCTCGATGCCTTCGAGGAGTTCGGCCTTGTCGTCCTCGGACCATTCGACGTCGTCGGAGCGGAGCGAGGTCACGGAGGCCTTGATGCCGGCGAGCGGGGTGCGCAGGTCGTGGCTGACGGCGGCGAGCAGGGCGGTGCGGATGCGGTTGGCCTCGGCGAGTTCGCGGGACTTCTCGGCTTCGTCGACGAGGCGCTGGCGGTCGAGTACGACGGCTGCCTGGGCGGCGAAGGCGCCGAGCACGCG